>PBYF01000037.1 GCA_002729515.1 Deltaproteobacteria bacterium | reverse complement strand
GAAGGGCGTCAGGTACTGCACGTAGGCCTGGTAGAGCGAGAAGTCGCTGGCTTCGTCGCCAATGCATTGGATGTTTTGATTTTCAATCCCTCCGGCGGTGTCACCCGTGGAGCCGCACAGCCGCTGGATTCCGTAGTCGAGAATCGAGGCCGTATTCCCCCAGACGAGGTCGGCGCGGAAGCCTCCGCGGCTCTCCTCGGTCACCGGCTTCTCGATCTCGAACCAGAGCTGGTCCACCGAGAAGCTGTTGTGGTCCGGGTGGAAGGGCGCAACCAAACCCGTGGTGGTGTTGTTGACCCCGTGGCCATTGACTCTGCTCCAGTTCTGATCCTCGATGATGGCCGAGTCCGGATTGTTGTCGTTGAAGAAATAGCTCACCGCCAGCCAGCCGCTGATCTGGACCTGGTCGTAGAAGGACGAGAGGCCCGACTTGGCCTGCCGGGCGAGACCGGCTTTTTCGATCACGTCCCCCTGCCGCTCCACTGTATCCGTGGACGCATCGAGCTCGTCCTGGGTGGCCTGGAGCTGATCTTCGAGCTGGCCCATTCGATCGTTCATCACTTGCAGTTGGTCTTCGACACTACCCGCCGTCGCAAACTGCGGAACGACCAAGATGGCGGCCGCAGCTGCGACGAGGATGTTCAACCTGGATCGCATTGCGATACCCCTCCTCGTTAGTTTCCTTCTGACTCTTCCGGCGTCCCCCGGACGCGACGCCTGGACCCTCTCGGGACCGGACGCGGAACTCTTCAACCAATCGCTGGGTAATGGATCTCGGAACCCCTGGGCTCCGCCCAGTCCGTCACCCTGCTCGTCACCCTGCTCCCCGATCCCCTGCTCCCGGACCCCCCGGCCGTTTTCCCCTGTGGATTGGCCGGGCCCAAGCCCGCCATCGCACGTGGCATCTACACCAAATTGCCTGCGGTGGCAACAAGCACACCGGCACGATCTTTCGCCGTGGAAACATGATCCACGACTGTTCCTCGTTCAAGGGGGTAGTTCAAAGGGGGCGTCACTCGGACCCGAGCAACGACTGGCTGGGTATTAGCACGCCGTTTCGAAGACAGCTACCCCCGAGCCCAGAATTACCAGAGACCCCTCGCGTCCAGAAAAGACAGGGTGCGTGGGCAAAGACGGGCTGCCGCCGCACCCCGGGCGCGCGCCAGCAGGGCGAAATCGGCCGCAGTATCGAGATCGAAGCCCGGGGACAGGAGCTCGGCGCAAAGGCCGGCGCTCCTGGCATTCGCGAGGGTATCGGCGAGCGCGCTCGCGGTGCTCATCCTGTGGCCAAAAAGACCCGGGGCGGGATTGCGAAGCCCCACCAGCGAATAACCACCGTCCCGATCCGGACACAGCACCAGGTCGGCCCGCTCGAGCGCCGCGAGTGCCGCCGCCACGGTGTCGAGCCCGAGGAGCGGGCTATCGCTGCCCCGCAGCAGGATGCGCCGCGCGCCGGCCGCCGCCATCTGCGTCACCGCCCAGGCCATGCGCTCTCCCAGCGATGCGCCGCGTTGCGCCACGGCGCGAAACACCCCGGGCGCCCGGTGCGCCAGCGCTTCGCACGCTTCGGGGGGGTGAACGGCCAGCACCGCTTCGAGGCCGAGTTGCACGGCGATCGCGGCGCTCGCCGCCAGCACGTCTTCGAGCAGCACCGCGTAGAGTTCCGCCGCCTGTTCGGGGGAGAGCGCGGGGCTCATGCGCGTCTTCACGAAGCCGGGCCGCGGCTCCTTGGCGAAGACGACGAGTGCACCCGATTCCTTCAGCGGGAGGCACCGGGAAAGGGCCGGTCCGCGCAGGTCGCGCGAACGAAGCCGAGCGCGATCGGCCCGGCCGCGGGCAAGACCCGGGCGCTCGTCACCTCGCCCACTTCGCATGCGCCGGACCCCGCGGCATCACGATCCGTCCCCATCATCTCGCGGGGCGTCCCGGCCGGTACCCACCAGCGGGGCATCACGGCCGGTACCCACCAGCGGGGCATCACGGCCGGTGCCCACCAGCGGGGCATCACGGCCGGTGCCGGCCTCGGCCGCCAGGGCTCCGGCCCGCTCCTCCTGGGCGGCGCGCCATTCCGCGAAACGCGCGTTCGCGGCCTCGTAGTCTTCCTCTGTGTCGATATCGATGGCGGCACCGCCGACCTCGGTCACCACGAAGCGGAAGCGCGTTCGGAGCAGGCTCCCGCAGCCCTTCTCGATGCGCGCCATCGGGATCCGGCGACGCACCCAGTCCGCTATTCGGAACCATCGGCGGCGATCACAGAATCCGGCCAGGTGCATGAGCCCGTAGTACCAGACGACGGCGAAACCACCCCGCTCGGTCGTGAACAACCTCCAGGCCAAGGTGGCGATCTGGCCCAGTTCCTTCTGGTGGCGGTGCCGGTAGAGCTGCTCGATGTAGTGGCGATTGCCGATCCGCGCGGGCTTGGCCAGGTGGAGGTTGCTCTGGCGAAAGCGCCCCTCGCGCAGGTTGAAACTCGCCATCTCGATGCCGGGCTGCCCCGGCGCAACCGGCCGGAAGTCCGCCATGGATTCCCGCGGCACCAGGCCGAGGGCGTAGTCGCAGTCGGCCTCCCGCACGCGATGCACGAAATCCGTGATCTCGTGGGCCGTCGCGAACGGAATGTCGCCCGAGACGTACAGGACGCTCGATTCCTCGTCCTCGACCGAGGCCGGGTCGCGCCCCGCCGGACCCGCACCCGGGAGCAGGCGGCGGTAGCTCTCCCAGGCGTTCTCATAGAGGTTGGCAAACTGCTCGAATACGCGGAGCGGCTTGCTCAGCCGTGCCCGCAGCTCGGGCTGGGCGAACAGGTCCCCGAGGCGCTCGGCGTCGCCAACGATCGAGACGCTCGAGACCTCGGCCACGTCCTGGAGCGCCAACACCACGTGGGCCACCAGGGGCAGGCCCCCGACCTCGAGGAAGACCTTGTTCTGTCCGCGCACCGCCTTCGCGGCACCGCGGTTGCCGGCGGCCACCACCGCGGGGATGCCCATCGCACGCCCACTGTGGGCCGGGCGCGGCCCGGGCACAAGACCCTGGACCGACCTTCCCGGGAATTTGGCGCCCGCCAAAGCCAGACTTCGGGAATTTGGCGCCCGCCAGAGCCAACTTCGGGAATTTGACGCCCGCCAAAGTCAGACTTCGGGAATTTGACGCCCGCCAGAGTCAGACTTCGGGAATTTGGCGCCCGCCAGAGCCAACTTCGGGAATTTGGCGCCCGCCAGAGCCAGACTTCGGGAATTTGACGCCCGCCAGAGCCAGACTTACCGTTCGGACCCTGCCGGGGCCGTAGCTCAACTGGGAGAGCGCTGCGTTCGCAACGCAGAGGTTGGCGGTTCGATCCCGCTCGGCTCCACCAACCGCTTGCCTCATTTATGCGAATATGTTCGAATATAAAAAAGGGGTTGTGCGCGGACGCGCGGATACGCACGCTTGAACCATGGCCATCCAAATCCTCCGAATCCTGGTCCCGCTCGATTTCTCCCGGCATGCCGACCCGATCTTGGAGTGGGCCCTGCACCTCGCGCAGGAGCACCGCAGCAAGATCGTGTTGCTCCACGTCTACCACCTGCCGGTGGAGTTTCAGCAGCTCGAGGGCGCCTACCTGCCCGCCGACTTCTGGACAAACGTGAAACAGGAGGCCGGGCAACAGCTCGAACGCCACGCCGAACAGGCACGCGCCCGCGGCATCGAGGTCGAAGCCGTGGTGCGTGAGGGTTACCCCGCGACGGTGATCGTCGACGAAATCGAAAACCTGAACATCGACCTCGTCGTGATCGGCACCCACGGCCGCACCGGCCTCAAGCACCTGCTGCTCGGCAGCATCGCCGAGCGCGTCGTGCAACACGCGCCGTGTCCGGTGCTGACCGTCAAGCCCGTCCCCGAGGACTGAGCCGCGGCCAGAGGGACACCGGATGGGTGGGCGATCCCGGAGACGAGTGCCGGGGTCTTCGCCGCCTAGTCTCCAGATCGCTCGCCGAGCTTGCCGCCGGGATGGCGGAGATTGTAGTCGGCGCGGCTGAGCCCGACTTCGCGCTCGAGCGCGGCCGAGAGGCTCGCGAGCGCCACGCTCTCGGCCGCCACGCTGGCGCGCGGCGCAAGCCCCAGCGAACCGCCCTCGCGGCCAACGCCGGCATCGAGCACGGCATCTGCAGCGTGCGCTAGCGCGGAGTCCGGCGCGCCGGTGACCGCGAGGACGCGCGCGCCGAGGCGACGCACCGCCGCCAGCGCCGCGAGCAGTTCCTGCGTCTCGCCGCTATTGCTGATTGCCACCACCACATCCCCGGCAACCACCTGGCCCGCGCTGCCGTGCACCGCCTCGGTCGCGTGCAGGAAACTCGCGGGGGTTCCCGTCGACGAGAAGAGCGCGGCCGCGTAGTGGGCCACGTGCGCGGGCTTGCCGACACCCGTCACGTGCACCCGGCCGCCGCGAGCGCGCACCTCCCGCAGCAGCGCCAGGGCGGGTCCGAAGTCGACGCGGCCGCGCAGCGCGGCGAGCTCTTCGACGGCGACGTCGAAGCTCGCCAGGGCCTCGGCGACGACGGCAACCTCCGGGGTCGCCGTCCTGCCCAACACGAGCGGCGTTCCCTCGTACAGCTCCATCACCCGCGCGCGCAGCGCTTCCGGCGCGTCGGGAAAGGCCCCCAGCTTCTCGGCGCACGCCGCGCCACAGGCGTTCGCGAGCTGCGCGGCATCCCGCCAGCCGGCGCCGTGGTGAAGTGCCGTGAGCAAGCCGCCCAGGAACGCGTCCCCGGCGCCCGTGGTGTCGACGGCCTTCACGGCGCGCGCCGGGACGAAGCCCTCGAAATCTTCGGCGGCCACGGCGCAGCCGGCCTCGCCATCCGTCACCACGACGGCGGCGTTTTCGAAACGCTCGCGGACGGCGCGGGCCAGCCCCAGCGGGTCCGGCTCCACGCCCGGAAGCAGCTCGCGGGCCGCCGCCTTCGCCGGCTTGAGCAGATCGGCCCCGCGCAACACGGCGTCGAGGGCGTCCTCGTCGCCTAGCTCGGCCAGTGCATCGCGCGGCGGCAGGTCGAAATCGACGACCGTCGAAACGCCGGCTTCGCGCGCCACGGCCAGCGCCTCGCGCGCGGCCGCGAGCGGCAGTTGGGATACCTCGGTGGTGAGCCGTGCGGCGCGCCGAATCGTCTCGGCGTGGTTTGCACGGACGTGCTCGGGCCGCGTGCCCGACGTGGCGCCGGGCGCCATGTAGATCGCCCGGCCGCCGGAGTCATCCACGAAGATCTCGGCGACGGATGTCGGCTCGTCGACGATCCGCAGGTCGCGCTCGATCCCGATGCGGTCCATCGCCGCGCGCAGAAAACGGCCCTCGGCATCGTCGCCCTGGCGGCCGAAGATTCCCGCCCGCAAGCCCAGCGCCGCGGCCCAGCCCAGGTGGTTCAGCACCACCCCCCCGGCGTGGACGCGCACGGGGCCAGCATCCTCTACGTCGCGCAGCAGGATCTTCGCATCGGCGGAGAGCAGCCGCGGCGCGCGGTGGACCCGGTCCACCACCATGCTGCCGATGCCGACGACGTCGAGCGGCGGGCCGCTCACCGCCGCCCCCCGTCGCCGTGCGGCGCCAGCGAGAGCCACGGATCACCGACGAGTTCGCGCGCCAGCTCTCGCACGCCCGAAAACGCCGCGTCGAAAGCGGCCGCCTCGTCCCCGGAAAGTCCGGGTGTCCCCGGTGCCACGGCGTCGCTCGACACGACGCCCCGTCCGAGAAGAGACCGCTTCAAACAGGCGACGCTGCGCGGGCCGCCGGCGGTGTGGGTCGCAACGCGGAAGGCGTCGAGCACGCGTTTGCACTGCTCCATGCGCTCACCGTCGCCGGCGCGCGACACCTGCCACGCGCGTGCCCACTCCCGGGGCAGCGCATTCGCTGGCCCGGCCACCACGCCCGTCGGCAACCCCCCGCGCAACCGCCAGCGCTGGTAGCGGCTCAAGAGCGCGCCAGACCAGCGGCTGCGCGGCTGGAAGATGTGGAAGATGAGCATCGCGTTGCCCACGTAGATTCCGAATTCGCCGCGGTCGCGAAAGCTGGCCGCCGCCTGGATGTAGTCGCCCAGTACCTTGCGCCGGGCCGACACCTTGATGCCGCGCACGAAGTCCAGCCGAGACAGGGCCTTCACCTGATGCGTGCGAATGTGCGGCACCTTCGGATCCACGGCGATATCGGCGTTGTCGTAGAGGTAGAGGGGAACGCGGCGCGTGCACCGATCCATCAGGTCGGCAACGTCGCGCACCACGAAATGCACCGGGTCGGAGACACCGCGAATGGAAAGGGGCGCCAGCACGACAGCGTCGGCACCGTGATGGATGGCGCGTTCCAGGTTCTCGAGCGTGTCGGCGGCCGTGTGCGCGGTAACGCCGGCCCACGCCTCGACCGGGCGACCTTCACCGGGAGCCAGGCGCGTATTGGCCTTCGCCACCTCCTCGGTGCAGACCTGGACCACCCGCTGGCTCACCGCATTGGGCACGCGATCCCATTCGCCCGTCGTTCCGGCGGCGAAGACGACGTCGGCGCCCCATCCGTCTTGGATCACGAAGCGCACCAGGGCCCGCTGGTCGGCCTCGAGGAGGCCTCCATCCCCGTCCAGCACCGTCACGACCGGGACCGAGAGTCCCGGGCACGGGCGCGATTCCTCGACCGATCGCAAGCCAACCTCCAGCCAGACCGGGGACGCAGGACGCCCCCCGCGGCGAGAATGTTGCCTCAGATCGTCTCGAAGAAGTAGTTCATCCGTACCTGGAGCGCCGTGGCCAGCTTGTGCAGCGTAGACATCGATGCCGCGCTCTTGCCCAGCTCGATCTGCGAGATCAGGCTCACCGACAGGCCCGTGCGGTTTGCAACCTGCTTGAGCGTCAGTGCCGCTTCGGTGCGTCGCTCGCGGAGCCGGCGCCCGACCTCCTGATTGAGCCGGCTCTCGAGATCCACGAGAAGCCCCTTCTCGCGGATGGCCGCCTCGATCACCGCACGCAGCTCCTCGGGAGCGAGTGGCTTCTCGAGATAGTCGAAAGCCTGCGCCTTGAGGGTCCGCACCGCGACGTCGATGCTGGGCGCCGCCGTCATGCAGACCACGCAGAGATCGGAATCGGCCGCGCGAACCTTTTGCAACAACTCCACGGCCGGATCCGCAGGCGGTGAGACATCGAGCATCAGCATCTGGCAACGGCCCTGCTTCACGACTCCGATGACCTGTTCGAAATCGGACACGCTGTACGCCTGGTGGCCCTCGACCGCGAAGAATTCCTTGAGATCGATTCTTGTCGCCTCGTCTCGGTCGACCACCAGAACCTGAAGTTGTTGTTCGCTCGCCATTGAAGCCCCCTACTATCCGTGTGAATCGAAGTGCCCGATCGCCCCGTCTACTATCCGTGTGAATCGAAGTGCCCGATCGCCCCGTCTCTTCCGTGTGAATCGGAGTGCCCGATCGCCCCGTCTCTTCCGTGTGAATCGGAGTGCCCGATCGCCCCGTCTCCACAGGGGAAAGAGCATCCCGTCCACGTTGGAGATCTCTTCGGTATTTCTGGCGGCTTACATGAGGCCTGAATTGCGCTGGGGCCGAAAAAGTCCGCGGACAGTCGGACAGGCCCACCCGATGGGCACAAGACCCCCGCACGGCGCCGCAAAGGCCCGGCGGAGTCGCCTAGCGCTCCGGCGTCAGCCAGTCCTGGCCGAAGGCAGCCGCCGGGGCGTTGGCGGGGGCTACCGCCACCACGTCGAGTCGCGCGGCGGTCTGGCCCGGGGCCTCGATGACAATCCAGGCAGGGACGTTGATCCGGTCGAAGGCATGAGCCGGGCCGAAGCGGAAACGCACGCCGTCGCGCCCGTCGATGCGCACCACCTGAAACGTCTCCACGTCGATCCACAGGGAGGGAAGACGCCGTTCCTCCCCGGCTTCGGCGCTCGGCACGCGACCCCCGAGCACGTAGCAGTCGCGATCGTCGGCGAGGCCGAGGGTGACCTCCCCGGCCGAGATACCGAAGCTCGCGAGCGCGGCGCGCAGCGCGGCCCCCGAGCTGGCCTGGAGCAGGAAGAGCGGGGGAAGGAAGGGGCGCGGATCGAGCAGTGGGCGGCCGTCGCGACTCGCCGCGTACGCGCTGCCCTGGAGCAGATGACGCTCGCTGAAGCCCCGATTGCTAATCAGCTCCAGGCGGGCGAGACCCGTGGGGTGAGTCGCCAGCACACCGGTGGCCAGCGGCTCGCTGTCGCCGATGCGAAGCGTCACGTCGAAGATCAATGGCTCCGAGCGGTGTGCCGACCGATTCGTCCGGGCCAGCTCGTTCGAGATCTTCTTTGCGCTCGGGATTACGGCCCACGCCGCGGGCACGGCGACGAACACCGCGAGGAAGAACGCGGGTACCAGGCGCGGCTTCACCCCCCGCTCCCCCGCACGGCGCTCGGACCGGCGTACCCGGCGTTCGCACCGAGTTCTTCTTCGATGCGCAGCAGCCGGTTGTACTTGCAGACGCGGTCCGTGCGACACAGCGATCCGGTCTTGATCTGCCCGCAGCCGGTGCCGACGGCGAGATCGGCGATCGTGGTGTCCTCGGTCTCACCCGAGCGGTGCGAGACCACCACCGCATAGCCCGCCTCGCGCGCCACCCGTACCGCCTCGAGCGTTTCGGTCAGGGTTCCGATCTGGTTCACCTTGACCAGGATGGCATTGGCCGCACCCCGCTCGATCCCCTGACTCAAAATGGCCGGGTTGGTGACGAAGAGATCATCTCCGACCAGCTGGACCCGGTCTCCCAGATCACTCGTCAGGCCGACCCACCCCGGCCAATCGTCCTCGGCGAGCCCGTCTTCGATCGAGACGATGGGATACCGATCGACCCAATCCCCCCAGAACGCCGCCAGCCCGTCGGACGAGAGTGTCCGCTCCTCGCCCACCAGCGCGTAGCTCCCGTCGCGGTAGAACTCGCTCGCGGCCGGGTCGAGGGCGATCGAGATGTGCTCGCCGGGGCGGTAGCCGGACTTTTCGATGGCGGTGAGGATCAACTCAATCGCTTCGCTGTTGCTCTTCAGGTCGGGGGCAAAGCCACCTTCATCGCCGACAGCGGTCGAGTAGTTTTTCTGGCGGAGAACACCTTTCAGGTTGTGAAAGACCTCGGCACCCCAGCGCAGTGCCTCGGAGAAGCTGTCCGCACCGAGCGGAAAGAGCATGAACTCCTGAAAATCCACGTTGTTGTCGGCGTGTGCACCGCCGTTGAGCACGTTCATCATCGGCGCCGGCAGAAGCCGCGCCGTCTCACCGCCGACGAACTGGTAGAGCGGCGCGCCGGACACTTGGGCAGCCGCGCGGGCGGCCGCCAGCGAAACGCCCAGAATCGCATTCGCGCCCAGGTTGGCCTTTGTGTCGCTGCCGTCCGCCGCGCACAGCTCCTCGTCGATCGCCGCCTGCTCCGCGAGCCCGCCGAGGACACGACCGCGGACCGCCGACGCCAGCGGGCCGTTCACGTTCTCGACGGCCCGCAGACACCCCTTTCCGGCGTAACGGCTCTTGTCACCGTCCCGCAGTTCGAGCGCCTCGCGCGATCCGGTCGACGCACCCGAAGGCACCGCTGCGCGGGCTCGGTGCCCACTCGACGCGCGGACCTCTACCTCGATGGTCGGATTCCCTCGGGAGTCGAGGATCTCGCGGCCCAGAACCCCGGCGATCGTCACCTGCGCCATGCGGCCTCCAAGCGACGGAGCCTAGCAGCCTAGGAGTCCGGTCGAAGCGCTGGCGCACGCGCCACCACGACCACGGCGCCGTCGGCGGCGCGGAGCAGCTCGCTCTCCACACCGAAGACGCTGCGCAGACGCTCCGGGGCGAAGACCTCGGCCGGTGCACCCTGGGCGACCACCGCGCCTTCGTGAAGCAACACCGCCCGGTCACAGCTCCGCGCCGCGAGGCCGAGGTCGTGAGAAACCACGAGCGCGCTGCCGCCCGAAGCCGCGAAACACCGCACCTGCTCGAGCACGCGCAGCCGGTGTGAAAGATCGAGATGCGCGGTCGGTTCGTCGAGAAGCAGGAGACGGGCCTCCTGGGCCAGCGCGCGCGCAAACAGCACCAGCTGCCGCTCACCGCCCGAGAGCTCCAGCACCGACCGGTCGGCCAGGTGTTCGATTCCCAGGCGCGCCATCGCGGAGCGCGCGTGCTCCACATCCGCGCGCGTCTCGAAGCCGAGACGCCCCACGTGGGGGGCCCGCCCCATCAGAACCAACTCGCCCGCGCGGAACGGGAAAACCATCGGGGCGTCCTGGGGAACGACCGCCAGCGCCCGCGCCAACTCGCGCGGCCGGTGGGAAGCCAACGGTCTTCCCGCCACGCGAATCTCCCCCGCATCGGGACGCACCAGCCGCGACACGGCACGCAGCAGCGTGGTCTTCCCGGCGCCGTTCGGGCCGGCGAGCGCTACGACCTCGCCCGCCTCGACAGCGAGCGTCGCACCGCGCAAGACGTCGCTTCCTCCGAGCCGTACGTAAACCGCGTCGACTTCGAGAGCCGGCGTCACGGCGCGATCGCCCGCCCGGTACCCTGGCGCAGCAGCCAGAGAAAGAGTGGCCCGCCCACCACCGCTGTGATGGCGCCGACGGGAAGCTCCCGGCCTCCGGGCAGCATGCGCGCCAGGGTGTCGCAGAGCACCAGGAAGGTCGCGCCGCCCAGTGCGGCGGCCGGAACCAGCAGGCGGTGATCGGGACCCACGATCAATCGCAACAGGTGGGGCACGATCAACCCGACGAAACCCACGAGACCCGCGGCTGCAACAGCGGCGCCCACCATGACCGAAGTGGCCAGGAGCAACACGCGCTGGTCGCGCTCGACGTTCACACCGAGTTGCACCGCGGCGTCGCCGCCGAGCGTCAGAAGGTCGAGGCTGCGGGCCAGCCAGAGCGCCGCACCCACGCCGACCACCAGGAACCCCGCGAGCCAACCCGCCACGTCGGCGCGCACCGCCGAAAGACTCCCCATCAGCCAGAGAAAGAGACTCGCCCCTTCGGTGAGACCGGCGAGCGATGCCAGGAACACGATCGCCGCCGATGCAAAGGCGTTGAAGACGACACCGGTGAGCAGAAGCTGCGTGGGCGAAAGGCGGCCGCGCGCCCCCGCCGCCGCGTAGAGCAGCAGCGTCGCCAGCAGTGCACCCGCGAACGCGGCGGGAGGCACGGCGGCGTAGCCGAGCCCGAGCCCGGCACCGAGACTCAACACGGCGATTCCCCCCAGCGCCGCGCCCCCGGAGACACCGAGCACGAACGGGTCGGCGAGCGGGTTGCGCAAAAGCGCCTGGAACAGGACGCCCGCCACAGCGAGCGCCGCACCGACACCAGCGCCCAGAAGCACCCGCGGCAGGCGCACCCGCAGCACGATGTCTGCCGCCGGACCGGCAGCATCGCCCCGCAGCGCCGACACGACTTCTCCCACACCCAGCGCGCTCGGTCCAGCGACCAGCGCCGCGGCTACGGCCAGCACGAGGAGCCCGCCGAATGCGAGCAGCGTCGCTACTACCCGGCGCCGGGTCAGCACCTTCACGGAGACTCACCACCGGGATTCAGGGCCGCGCGCAGGATGCTCAAGCCCGTGTCGACATTTGGGCCGGGCAAGATCACGCGATCGCCCGGAACCGCCACGACCCGGCCGCGCGCAACGGCCGGAAGCGAAGGCCACCGCGCCCAGAACCGCTCGGCGCGCTCGCCTCCCTCAGTAGCATCGAGAATGACCTCGGGCTGCGCCGCTATCGCCCACTCGAGATCGACCCGGGGGTACGGATCGGGAAATTCGGCGGCGGCGTTGCGCGCTCCGGCCGCGCGCAGCATGGCGTCGAGGAAGCTCCCGGCTCCCACCACGTAGAGAGGCTCGCGCTGGATCACGAGCAGCGCGCGGGGTCGCGATTGGCCCGACGCAGCCGCCGCCCGCTCGAAGGCGCGGCGGATCTCCTCGACGCGCCGGGCGGCCGCCTCGCCGCGTCCGAGCCGCTCGCCCAGCCGCTCGATCGAGACGAGCAAGTCGTCGAGGGTAATATTCGGGAGTTCGAGCACTTCGATCCCCAGCGCGCGCAGCCGGTCGCGCAGGGCGCGCTGCTGGGCGCTCGGAACCAGCACCACGAGGTCCGGCTCGAGCGCCACCACCGCCTCGAGGCTCGGGGTGAACAGACCGCCGACCGTCGGGCGCCCCCGTACCGCCGGCTGCTGGCGCGCAGACCAATCGTCCACGCCGACCAGAAGACCCCCCGCGCCGAGCGCGAGCACCGTCGCCGTCAACGACGGGTTTAGCGACACCACCCGGCGCGGCACCCCGGCCGCCGCCGCCGCGAGCAGCGCCAACGCCAGTAGAAGCAACCCGATCCGCCCTGCCCGCATGCGTCCGAGGCTAGCGAGCCCCCTCCGAAAAGGGGGCCCGCACCCGCTCACGGTTTCCGCGCGGTGGTCTTACCCTGGAGACGGACGAAGGGACGCAGCCGCTTCAGGCCGGCGTCGCCGATACCCGTCACCTCCTTGAGCTCGTCGACGGACTTGAAGGCCCCGCGCCGCTGGCGCAGCGCGACCACCTCACGGGCCCGCACCTCGCCGATGCCGGGCAGCAGCTGGAGTTCTTCGGCGCTGGCGGTGTTGACGTTCACCACCCCCAGAAGGGAAGGACCCGTCTCCGCCGCTTGGACGGAAACCGCCAGGAGGGCAACGGACGCGAGCGCGAGGGCCCACGAACGCAGCCTTTGCGTCGTGCAGTTCATATCGAGTGGACTCCCGGGACCGTCGGGGGCGAGAGTGAAGGAATCAGCAGTCCCGGAGCACCGCATAGCGCGCGGCCGCCAGTAGGTCCTGCTTGGCACGGCAATCGGCGAACGGTGCGATCGCGGCAACGGCGCGGGCCAGGTGGCGCTCGGCACGCCGCACCGTGTCGGAGACTCCCCGGTAGCGGCCGACGATGTCGAGTGTCGGAGCCAGGTCGATCGCCTCGGACCGCTCGGGCGCGAGCGCCGCACGCGCCGCGTCCTTTAAGAGCTCCGCAACGAGGTCCCGCTCGTCCGGCGAGCAGCGCTTGAGAGCCAGCAACAGCGGCAGCGTGACCTTGCCTTCGCGCAAATCCGCGCAGGGGCGCTTGCCGAGCGTGGCCTCGCGGGCCTCGTAGTCGAGCGCGTCGTCGCGCAGCTGGAAGGCGATGCCCAGCTCGTGTCCGAAGTCGCGCACGCGGCGGTGTTCGGCGCGGGTCACGCCGGCCACGATCGCACCGGTCTCGCACGCGGCAGAGAGCAGAACCGCGCTCTTGCGCTCGATGACCGAGAAATAATGGCGCTCGGTAATGCTCGCGTCGAAACTGCGCTCGAGCTGGAGCAACTCGCCTTCGGCCATCGATCGGATCGCGTCGGCGAATACCTGCAGCACATCGTGGTCGCCGTCTTCGACGATCATCGAAGAGGCCCGGGCGTAGAGAAAATCGCCACCGAGGATCGCTCTGCGATTGCCCCACACGACGTTCGCGGCAGCCTGGCCGCGGCGCATCGACGCGACATCCACCACGTCGTCGTGGAGCAGCGTCGCCGTGTGCAGCAGCTCGCAGGCCGCGCCGACCTGGATGCAGCGCGGCCCGGTGTAGCCGCAGAGTTCACCGGCAAGGAGCGTCAGCGCGGGGCGAATTCGCTTGCCGCCGGCGCCGAGAACGTGGCCGCAGACATCGCCGACCAGTGCGCTCGCGGAGGCGAGCTGGTCGCGCATGGCTCGCTCGACCTGCTCGAGGCCCGGCGCGATGCGCTCGACGGCCTCGAGGAAGGAGGCGGACGCGGGGAGCTGCGTCATCGCGCGGCAGCCTAGCTGCCCGCCCCTCGCGTGTCAAAGCCGCACAGATGAAAAGATGAGTAGTTTCAATGTGTTCGACTGTCGTTGGCGCACCGGGCGACAACCGTTCACCGGGCCTCCCAAAGCCCTGCGACACCGGGGGGGGGCAGACCCGGGACTGCGACCCTCCGGGGCAGGCCTGTCGACGGCCTGGTTCCCAGCGGTTGACAGGCTCCGGCCCGACCCTAGCCTGCCGGAAAACTGCAGGAGGTTCCGCCATGCCCGAAAGCTGCGCTGCACTCGCCGCACGCGCCCTGCGCGACGACCCGCCGAGCGAAGCGGAGGCCCGCCGCATCGTGGACGGGGAGGGCTTCGCGTTGTTGCCGCTGCTCGAAGCCGCTTTCGCGCCGCGCGAGCGCTACTTCGGACGCGGGGTCATGGTGCACGTGCTCAACAACGTGCAGAACGGGCTCTGCCCGGAAGACTGCGGCTACTGCTCCCAGTCCAAGGACTCGGCGGCGGCGATCCGCAAGTACCCGATGAAGAGCGACGCCGAGATCCTCGCCGACGCCGGGCGCGCGGCCCGCGCGGGCGCCTCGCGCTACTGCATGGTGTTCTCCGGGCGTGGACCGACGCTCGAACGCACCCGCCACCTCGCCGACGTGATCCGGCGCGTCAAGGCCGCGCACCCCATCGAAGTCTGTCTCTCGGCGGGCCTGCTCGGAGAAGAGCACGCGCAGATCCTCGCCGACGCCGGACTCGACCGGCTGAACCACAACCTCAACACGAGTGAATCGCATTACGCCGAGGTCTGCTCCACCCATACCTATGCAGACCGCCTGGCAACGCTCACTGCCGCGAAGCGATGCGGCATCGATCCCTGCAGCGGGCTCATCGTCGGAATGGGAGAGACGAGCGAGGACATCGTCGACGTGGCGTTCCGGCTGCGCGAACTCGAGGTCCCGTCTATTCCGGTCAACTTCCTGGTTCCGATCGAGGGGAATCCCGTCGTCCGTGACGGGAGCCTGTCTCCGGAGCGCGGGCTTCGCGTCCTGTGCATGGTTCGCCTGGTGAACCCGCGCGCCGAAATCCGTGCAGCCGCGGGGCGCGAGGGGCACCTGCGCGCGCTCGAGGCGCTGGCGCTCTGGCCCGCGAACTCGCTTTTCGTCGAGGGCTACCTGACCACGCGCGGCGACGCCGTGGACGACACCTACCGCATGATTCGAGACGCCGGCTTCGAGGTCGAGGGCAACCCGCTCACCGGCGCCGGAGGCGTTGCGGAGCCGTCTCGCTTCCGCATCGGCGGTAGCGACGCAGACATCCTGAAGCCGGAGATCCGGCGGAACCCCTAGCGACGATGGTGCGGCTGCAACCGGCTCCCGACCGCTCGCCACTGGAGAACCTGGCGCAGGAGACGCTCGGCGCGATTCGGGCCCGCGGGACATACCGACGCATGCGCGTGCTCGAAGGCGCACAAGCGCCGCGCATGCGTGTCGGCGGTCGCGAGGTGCTGCTCTTCGCCGGGAGCAACTACCTCGATCTTTCCCACCACTCCGAGGTCGTCGAGGCAGCCTCACGCGCAGCGCGCGAGTGGGGCTGCGCGGCCGGCGGTTCCCGCCTCATCAACGGGAACCTCTCGCTGCACGAAACGCTCGAAGGCGAACTCGCCGAGTTCCTCGGAACGCAGGCCACACTCGCCTTCACGACCGGATACGCGGCAAACGTCGGCGTGATCCCAGCTCTCGTGGGCGAGGGCGACGTGGTCCTGTCCGACGCGCTCTCGCACGCCTCGGTCGTAGACGGCTGCCGACTCTCGAAGGCGGCACTGCGTGTGTTCCCCCACGCCGACCTCGAAGCGCTCGAGGACGCGCTCCGCGAGCTTGCCGCCAGCGCGCGCCGGGTTCTCGTGGTGGCCAACGGCGTCTACAGCATGGACGGTGACACGGCACCGCTGGCCGAGCTGGTGCCGTTGGCAAAGCGCTGGGGCGCAATCGTACTGATCGACGACGCCCACGGAACCGGAACCCTGGGCGCCACCGGCCGCGGCACGATCGAACTCGCCGGTGTCGAGGCCGACGTCGATATCTGGATGGGAACCCTCGGCAAAGCCCTCGGATCGTTCGGTGCGTTCGTGGCCGGGAGCGAAAGCCTGCGCGAACTCCTGGTCAACGCCGCGCGGAGCTTCATCTTCAGTTGTGCGCTGGCCCCTCCCCAGGTCGCGGCCGCCCGCGCCGCGCTGCGCGTGATGCGGGCGCAACCCTGGCGGCGCGAACAACTCCAGGCGAACGCCGGGCGCTTGCGCCGCCGGCTTGCCGGACACGGCATCTCGACCGCGCCGAGCACGACGCAGATCGTCCCGGTGGTGATCGGCGACAACGCCCGCACGATGGCCCTCTGCGAGCGACTCCTGGCCCGCGGCTTCTACGCCCAGGGGATTCGACACCCGTCGGTTCCGGCGGAAACCGCGCGGCTGCGCCTGACGCCGATGGCGACCCACCGGCCCGAAGAGATCGACGCCCTCGCCGATGCGATTGCGGCGGAGCTGGCGGCCCCGGCGTGAGCCCGCCGCGGGGTCTTTTCGTCACTGGCACCGACACCGGCGTGGGCAAGACACTCGTCGCCTGCGCGCTCGTGCGCGGCCTGCGTGCCCGCGGTCTGGATGCCGGAGCAATGAAGCCGGTCGAAACTGGCGTGGGCGATGCGGGTCCGCTGGACGCTTTGGCCCTGCGCCGAGCCGCGGGTGACTCGGACCCGCTCGAGGATATATGCCCGCTGCGCTACGCGCTCCCGGCCGCTCCGACCGTCGCGGCCTCGGCGGATGGGCGCGACGTCGAGCTATGGGCCATTCGACGCGCCTACGAGCGCGTCATAGCGCGTCATGACTGCGTCATCGTGGAGGGAGCTGGCGGCCTGCTGGTCCCGGTCGATGAGCGATACTGCATGGCGGACCTCGCCCGGGAATTCGATCTCCCCCTGCTCGTGGTCGCCCGCGCGTCGCTCGGGACCATCAACCACACCCTGCTCACGCTGGAAGTAGCCGTCGCCCGGGGCCTTTCGGTGGCAGGTGTCGTCATCTCCCACGGGCAGGGCCTGCTCTCTGGAGCCGACGCCGCCAACCTGCAGGCCCTGCGCGACGCGCTCGGCCCCGCACTCGTCGGCGAAATTCCACTACTCGCACCCGGCGGTGAGCCCGACCCCGGTGCGATCGACCTCGACGCACTCCTGGCGCGCTCTTGACCAAAACGCGAGCCCACCCACACCTTTTCATGACGCAGGTGATGACGCAGGTGATGACGCAGCCGATGGCGCGGGTGGTTTTGCAGCCCTCAAGGAGCTGCGCCGGACCTCCGATCCCCGGAGTGCGGGGAGGAGCCCACACTCATGGAGATCGAAGAAGAGCTGCGCGAACTCGACCTCAAGGTCAAGCAGCTCCGACTCGACTACGAGCGCTACTTCCTCGGCACGCGGCCCCGCGAACCAAGCCTGTTGCGCAGCGAGGTCCAAAAGAAGCTCAGCGTCTTTTCCAACACGTCGATCCAGAACACGGCGCAGCGCTTCAAGCTCAGCACCATCGTCGCGCGCTACCAGGCCCTCAAGCGCCAGTGGGACGAGACGCTGCGCAAGATCGAAGCCGGAACCTACGAACGGCACCGCTTCAAAGCCGACCTCCACAGCGCCCCCAAGGGCAAGGACAAATCTGCGGACACGGACCTATTCGCCCAGTACCGCGAGGCGCGACCGGCTGAAGTCCCGGGCGCGAAGCCGCTCACGCGTGAAAAACTCGACGCCCTGGTCGCCCGGCACCGCGCCCACCTCGCCGAACGCTTCGGTCCCGAGGCCCGCTTCCGCTTCCGGATCGCGTTCGAAGATGGCCGCACCAAACTGAAAGCGAGCCGGATCCCCCAGGAGGGCTGAGGCCGGCCGGTTGACCGGGCCCCGAACCCCCCCGAGTCTTCCCCCGCCCATGTCGACCGCCCACGGCCGCCGTCCGAGGCGGGGACCCCTCCGGACCAAGCGCACCGCCAGTCTCGCCCTGCTGTTGGGTTTCGCCGCCCTGCTGTTGGGTTTCGCCGCCCTGCTGTTGGGTTTCGCCGCCCTGCTGTTG
>PBYF01000036.1 GCA_002729515.1 Deltaproteobacteria bacterium | reverse complement strand
GCCACGGCATCGAGTTCAGCCGTAGAGCCACGATGTACAGCCACGGCATCGAGTTCAGCCGTAGAGCGCATCCACCACGTCCGCCGCCTCGCGCATCCGGCTCGGCAGCGCGTGGCTGTAGACGCTCAGCGTCACCGCGGGCGAGGAGTGCCCGAGGACCCCCGCAACCGTCGCCACATCCTGACCGGCACCCAGAAGCGCCGAGGCGGCCGCATGGCGCAGGTCGTGAAAGCGGGTTCCCTTGGGCAGGTTGGCCGCGACTCGGATCGGCGTCCACACGCGCCGGTGGAAGTTGCTGCGCCGTAGAGGCGCCCCGTTCGCATCGCTGAAGAGAAGCCGCCCCGGATGGGGNGTGGCTCCGACCCGNTCCAGAAGCCGCTTGAGTGCCGCCACCGCGAAATCACTCAGNGGTACCGTCCGCTCTCCCGCCTTCGTCTTGACGGGTGCGAAGTATCGNTGCCCACTGCGCCGGTCCTCGGCGAGTTGNCGGNGGACGGTCACGAATCCGTCTCGAAGGTCCACATCGCGCCACTGCAGGCCCAGNACCTCACCAATCCGTAGCCCGTGNAGCGCAGCGAGCACGACCGTCGCCTCGTAGGCGTTGCCCTCAGCAGCTTCGAGCAAGGCCCCGACATGCTCACGGTCGAGCGTTACGCACACCTTGCGCTTCGCCGCCTTCGGCGTCTCCACCTTCGCTGCCGGGTTGTAGAGCAGCGTGTGCTCCCGCTCGGCGGCTCCGAGCGCGGTTCGCAGGAGTGCGAGCACCCGCTGGCGCGTACGAAGTCCAACCTTTCGCCGCGCCAGGTCGCTCATCCAGCGGCGCACGTCGCTGGGCTGCACCGCATCCAGCGGTTTGCGTGCAAGCTTCGTGGCCTTCACACAGCGGTCGATCAGGTCGCGGTAATCGGCCTTTGAACCTCCTATCCGGAAATCGCAGCTCTTGCGCTTCCTGTGAAGGGGACTTAGCGTCCCCCCCAGAGGCAGACTCGGACCGACCACGCAGCCTACTCGGCCGCTTGATTTTAGTTTCGGATTGAACCCGCCTTTGTCTCCGGTCCATAAGGGGCCGGGACCCATGAGGATCGCCCACGCGGATTCAGGCTCGGATGTCCCGAGAAGACCTCGCCCGATCATGGCTCCGCGTCGAAAATCGACCCGGAGGGAACAGGACAACCCATTGAGTAGTAAACTTTACGTTGGCAACCTTTCCTTCGATAGCACTGAGGACGACCTCAGAGAACTCTTCGGTCGACACGGCACCGTAGATTCCGTAGCCGTGATCATGGACCGCGAAACCGGACGCCCGCGCGGCTTCGCATTTGTGGAGATGTCGGAGAGCAGCGCCGCACAGGATGCGATTCGCGCCCTCGACGGCAATGACTTCGCCGGACGAAATATCAAGGTGAACGAGGCCCAGGACCGACGCGGTGGCGGCGGCGGTGGCGGTCGTCGCGACCGCTACTAAGAAGTAGGCAGCCGCTCGTACGGCCCGACGCCTGGCCAGATTCCCGTGGCGATTCATCTTCGCGCGGGGGTCTGGCCGGGCTGTGCGTTCTCAATATTCGTCCGCGTTGATATTGCTCAGCTTTTCCGGCCGACCCTTCAGATCCATCCGCGGATGATACACGCGACCAATTCCAATATTCAGACTCGTTCTGCGCCCCGCGATCGCGCAGAATCGCCTCCCCATGCGGACGCTGTTCGCCCTCTCCGTTGCTCTCCTTCGTAGTCTTCTCGCCCTGCTTCGAAGCCGCGAGGAGCAGACCATCGTCGAGCTAGCGCTGCGCCAGCAGCTCGCGATCTACGACCATGATCGGCCTCGACCGAAGCTCTCGCCGTTCGATCGTGCGTTCTGGGTCATGCTCTCCCGTCTTTGGCCTAGCTGGAAGAATCATCTCGTAGTAGTTCGGCCAGAGACCGTCGTCCGCTGGCATCGTGACGGATTTCGCCGTTATTGGCGATCGATCTCGACGCCTGGACCTGGACGGCCGCCGATCTCGGACGAGACGAAGGCCCTCATCATCCGGATGGCCACCGAGAACGCTTGGCGTGCGGGGAGAATCCAGGCTGAACTGATGAAGCTCGGCATCCGGGTCAGTATCGCGACCGTCTCGCGCACGAGCTCTCCATGCGGATTTAACATCACTCCCATACCCAGACGTTCTGCTAAGTCCCGATGGGGAGTCGCGTCGCGGGCGGCCCGCTCAGGCTCACTCTGCGAGCGAGAGCCTTCCCACGGCGTCCATTGCCACGCTTCCGATGTACAGGTGATCGGCGTGCTCGAGCGCTCCACTCGAGCTGATGAATCGGCGCTGGGCGTCTTGAAGATTGCGGACGACATTGCCGTCGAGATCCAACGCGATGATGAAGCCCGGGGATCCGATCCAATGCGAGTCAGAGTCGGGAAACATATCGGCGACACACTTGGCGATGAAGTTCTTGATCCAGGGGTAGGGCTGTATCCAGTCCGCCAGGGTAATTCGGTCCCCCACCATCGCGATCCAGAATCGATCCCTTCCCTTGAACTGGATGTCGTCAGGCATCGCTGGGAAGTTCTCGGCGAAGACTTCGGTGGTTCCGGCCTTCGGGCCTTTTAGCCAGTGCCGCAGGGTGCGGTAGCCCAGAGTCTCATTGGTCGGGGAATAGGCGTCGTTCGGCCCCAGCGCGACGCCATTCGGGAAGCGAAGATTATCGAGCACGGTACGAGCCTCGCCGCTTGTTGGATCATAAGCCAGAACACGCCCCGTTGATCTCGCCTCGAGCAGCTCGAGGTGAATCCGACCGTCGGCGTGGCGTGCGGTGGCATCCGCAAACCAGATGATTCTGTCTGCGGAAATGTCGACACCGTCGTTGAAGACGAACGACTGACCCCCGGAGGCGGTGGTCAGTGTTGTCACAGAGCCAAACGAGTCGCTCGAAAGCAAGCCTTTGTAAGAGTCGACGATGATGAGATTTCCATCCGCGTCGAAACGCATCCCGTTGGCACGACCGTTCGTGTTCGAGAAGTCTTCCATGCCGGAGCCGTCCGGTTGGAAGCGAATGATGCGGCCGCCTTTCAGGCCTGTGTAGAGCATCCCGTCAGGGCCGAGTGCGAACGATTCGGGCCCGTGGCCGCCGGGTACGAGTATGAGCTCGATTCCCGAGAGCCGATCGTTGCCTTCGTAGGCACCGTTGAATCCCACAGATGGCGCCGGTGCCCGAGACGATCGAGTGGCCGCCTTGGCCGAAGAATGAGAATTTGCTGGGTGCCCTAACATAGGCACTGGTACGATAACCGGGGCAGGTCAATACGACACGCCAATAACATGGCGTGTCGATCTTGAAATATCCTCCGGTGTCAAGTCTGAACCGGAGTCATGCCTTCATAGAAATTGACTGCTAGGTCATTCTTATCCTGATACAGTACTAATTAAATGGGAGTTTCTATTCTTCTACAATTGAAGCTTTCCATTTTTCTTTCTTCGTTATTTTTTATGTCAACAGGAAGGAACTATTATGAGCGTATTAGACATGGTGATCTGCCCGCGATGTATCGAGGAACACCCGGAGATGAGAGATGACCAGAGCGTCTATCAAGAACATAGCTGCCTTGGTGTTGCGGTAGTTGAGGACAAAAATGGTGTTATTGGGATAGTAGTGAGGTGTGAAATACATCAAATCATGTGCGATGCGTTCAAGCTCGATCAAGAACACCAAGACCAGATTAAGGAAATGAAGTCGAAACGGCCGCATACAGTATCATCGTAAAGACCAGCCGTTCCCCGGACCGGGGCCTCTTCCCCTCGCCCCCTCTATTTGACAGAATGCCTACTTATCGGACCCAAGGAAAACGCAGCTTGAACTTCCTATCTGCGGATCGGCTGGCTCCTCGGTGGGCTGCTGTTGGGGCTGGGAGTGAAGCGGGCGGTGAGGCGGTAGAAATATGGGGCCTGTTGGGGCCCCAGAAGCTCTTCGTTTGAGCAGAAGCCGGTGTGGGGTTTCGCGAGGGACCCGTTTACGAAAAGAGGGGGTGGGGGTCGGTTCGGCGCGGACCTAGGAAGCCTGGGACTCCAAAAAACTTGGTGCCGCGGGGGTGCCGTCTGCCGTGCTGAGTGCCGCTATTTGCCGCTCCTCGCCGCTGCTCTCCGGTCACGAGAGCGCAACTGGTGGTGTTTCCTCGGGTTCGGTTTCTTCTTCGAACCTGAGGGTCGGGGGTTCGAATCCCTCCCGGCGTGCCAGTTTTCGTCGAGGTATCACGGTCTTGTAGACGGGCTGGAAATTCCTTCGAGGCACAGCCTGTGACGAAGGGAATCCAGACGTGTCACACCTCCATAGCCACGATTCCGACTGCACCCTGACGGACCTCGGCATGTGTGCCGACTGCGCGGTCTACCACGGGGACCCGTGCGCACGTTGCGACCAGTGCGGGTACCGAGAGCCCTCCTGCCCGGTCTATCTGGACTGGCTCGCTCGGGAGGGCAAGTGATGCAGCTTCCGAAGGGCCTCTACAAACGCGGGAAGAGCTACTACCTCGACTACAAGGATGAGACTGGCATGCGCATTCGTCGCTCCACTGGACCGGATCTCCATCGAGCCCTCGATCTGCTCAAGGCGGTACGTGGCTCCAGGACAAAAGTCCACGGAGGGACGGGCCTGAAGGCTGTGCTCGACTCCTATCTGATACGTCAGAGGATCTACTCGAAGCCGAGAAGCGTCAGGGTCGCGGAGTCGTCCGTAAGGCGACTGCTACTTCACTTCGGAGATCCTCCGGTATTGGAGCTGGAGCAAAGTGACATCGATGGCTTCGTCGTCGCCCGGAGAGCACAGGGTGTGTCAGAAAAGACAGTAAACAACGATCTGATTGTCCTTCGGGCTGCGCTCAACCACGGAGCAGCCGTGGGTCTCACTCCAGAAGGCGGATCTCATCACGAGCCCTGTTTGCGTTCTGATGTCGGCTGCCGCCCCCTTCAAGCATCCGACGACGCGGGTCCGCTCGCCGCTGAGCACTTCATCCACGTGCGGATCGACATCGCACGGTGGTTCTTCGGGTGTGAACGAATCTTTGACCATGCGCAGAAGAAGAGCGTGGACCAGTTCGATCGCTCGTGGTTCACATTGGACGTCCCTGAATCTCAACGCTCGGGGGCTGGGAGGCGGCCTCCCCGCGGCCTGAGAATTGTGGGCTGGCCTCGCTTCGCTCGTTTCGGGACCGCACGATGAGCTAAGAAGTTCTGGTCCTTCACGTAACGCTCCTTGAGGTAGCGGTTGAGAACCGGTGCATACTCACGGATATCGGGGAGCCCCCCGACACGCAGTCGACCGCGCACCACAAGGTGAGGTGGATCCCGCCGTAACCGCTCGATGACCTCCTCGCCCCCACCCGTCCCTGTCTGCCCCGGATACAGCTGTGGGAAAACCCAAGTCCCGTAGCGGTCTGCAAGGAAGTAGTAGTACGCCTCGGAGCCATAGACGAAGATCGGCGCCCCAGGTGCCACCTCGGCCCGAATTCCGCGGACCACCGGCTCGAGGAACGCGTCGCGGAGTTCGACGAAGAGATCGGCCCGCTCGAGCCGTACGGGGATCGTGGTGCGCGCCAGGAACCACCGCGCGGTGGAGACGCTCCCGATCGTGATCACCGCAACGAGGGCGGCCACGAGCCACGGCGGTCGCTCGCGCCCGGCGACCCGCTGCCCCAGCGCGAACAGCACCAGCGCCGTCAGCGGGTAGACGTGCAATACGTGGTAGATGTCCGCCCGCGGCCACGCACTGAGCGCCACCACCGCCGCAACGAGAGCGAGCGCGAAGAGGTTTCTTCGCGCACCGCGATCCGCGACATCCCGTGCCGGTCGCATCCAGCACAGAAACGACGCCAGGAAGGCAAGGGGAATCGACGTGTAGACGAAGCGGGCGCCGGCCTCGAGCAGTAGAGCCGCGGCTCGACTCACCGCGGTGGGGTCGCTGTGAAAATCCTTCACAGCCCGCAGTGGGTGCAGGGGCAGGTAGCTCGCAGCCCCACCTTCCAGACCGATCGAGCCAAGGTTCCACCAGGCGAGCATCGGAGTGAATGGCACCCCGCTGCTCGGGAGATAGCCGGTAAAGGGTCGCAGCAGGCCGCTCTCGATGCCGGCAATCAGTACCCCCTGCCAGGTCAGCACCGTGAGGAAGGTGAGGACAGGCAGGGCCACACCGACCCCGAAGCTCGTAAGGTCGCGCAGCCGCTCGCGCCGACCGGCTTCGTCCACGCGGAGACCGGGTAGGAAGAGCAGCACACACGAGACTGCCACCAGGCCGAAGCCCAGGTTCTGCTTTGCGAGAACGACAGCAGCAGCACAGAGGCCAGCGAGCAGGAGACGCCCCGGCCGTCCGGCCCCCGCGGTCACGAGTGCAACCGAAACGCAGGTAAACGCAAAGGCGAACTCGGAGTAGAGGTAGAAGGTGAAAGCCGGCCAGGCCAGCGGCTTGAGGGCCAGCAACAGGACTCCGAAGAGCGCCGCGCGACGAGGTTCGAGCACCCGGAGAGCCGTCGCGTACAGCGCGAGCACCATCGTGCAATTCAGCGCCACGGCCAGGACGCGTGCCACCGTGAAATGCTCTCCGAAGAGCTTCATGGCGAGCGCGAGAAACCAGGTTGCCAGAGGGAACGGGTAGGCGTCGAGATCCCGGTAGAAGACGGCCCCGCGCAGCATCCGGGCCGCGTTGGTGAGCATCGCACCCTCGTCGCTGAAGGGCACACCGAGCCGCGCGTACACTGCGCCGAGACACGCGCTGGTGACGAGCAACAGCGCGGCAAAGAGTCGGGGACGGCACAGCCAGTCGACCGCGCTACGCAGAATGCGCTCCTCCGGTCTGTGAGGTGCGCTCCGCCACGAGGAGCACTTCTTCGCCCACCGGCCGTCCGCGCCGGACGGCTTCATACTCTTTTAGCCAGAACCCGACTGCCCACAGCTGGTCGAAGCGACCGACGGGTCGACCGGCCGCCGAGGGTCCTCCCGGAGTGCTGCGTTCGATGCGAATTCCATCGAGGTACAGGTAGAAAGCCGCACTCGTGACGGTCTCAACCGAGCAAATCGTGAGGCCCGACTTCTCGACCTGTCGGGCCAGGGTATCCGGGTCGAAGACGTGGATATGCCGCGGCACCTCCCAGCCGCGCCACGAACGCCCGAAGCGCGACACCCCGAGTCCGCACGCGTTGGGGGTCGCGAGCACTACTCGCCCTCCGGAGCGGAGTAGGCGGGCACAGGACCGCAGCGTAGACTCCGGGTCCGGCACGTGCTCGATCACGTGAGAGAGGGTGACCGCATCGTACCCGGCATCCGGGAGGCCGACGTCCTCAAGCAGCCCGGTGTGGACGACTGCCCCCGGCACATGACGGCGCGCGAGCGCGGCGGCTGCGGCATCGGTCTCGGTACCGGACACTTCCCAGCCGAGGTCGCGCATCACCGAGAGGAACAGGCCGGCGCCGCACCCGACGTCCAGGAGCCGGCCTCGCCTATTCGCCGAAAGGGCCATCACGCTGCGCCGCGCCGTCTCGCGCAGCGGTCCGATCGCTGCCAGGAGCCGGCCGGTCGCCCTCTCTACCGCTCCGGCTGAATCCCCATAGCCGAGTACGGCCGCCGGTATCCCACGTCGGATGACACGCTGCACGAAGCTCGGATGCACCGGCCGATCGTGGGTGTGGTAGGCCTCGTAAAGCCGCCCCATGTCCGCGGCATCGGGACTCGGGTCGAGCCAGACGAGGCCGCACTCCGGGCAGCGCAACAGCGACCAGCGCCCCTCCACGCCGTAGAGTCGATCGTCCATGTCCACGTGCAGTGACGCGCCGGGCACGCCGCACAGGCGGCAACTCGGTGCAGCGTGTGTGCGGATTTCCGCCCGCGTGGACATCAACGCCCGAGTGCGGCACCGGCCGGCCGGTGCCGTTCCGTCGAGTACCCCGGGTAGTGCTTCTTCCAGTCGAACCCCGGTCCGGAGTCGGTCTTCGAAAATACCAACTCCAAGGTGAACACGACGACGCAAAGCGTGAAGAGGGCGGAGAGCGCAGCCCACACGAATACCTGGCGCAGCCCCATACCGCGAGTCCAGTCCGCCAGCACCTCGCTGGTGTAGTAGCCGAATGGCACCAGCATCCCGAGCAAATAACTGCCCTTCACCGTCGCATACCACGGGTTGCGCCAGGTAAAGAATGCGTAGCCCGCAAGCGTCAGCGCCACAAGAAGCAGAAAAAGGGTATCAACGCCCCCCGGCTCTGCCACCGCGCGCCGCAGCCCTCGCCAGAGTCCAACCGCGAAGGCGGCGCTTGGGATCAAAGCGAGCAAGAGCATGGCGGTTCCGAGGCGAGTGATGGCAGGATCCTTCCGCGGCAACACGATCCGATGTCCGTCGAACCAGAGCGTCGTGTAGGTCGTGCCCCAGACCGAGGTGACCAGGTCGCGGTTCAGCACCTGCGGGTCGGTGAAGGTCGCGAGCGGAACGCGCAGGTAGTCGCCGAGCGACCGCTCTCCGGGCGGCATTGTGTGGATTCGCGCGTGGACCGGCAGGTCATGCGGATAGATGTACCCGAACTGCACCAGGTTGCGTACGTAGTAGCCGGCTCCCACCAGCGTGGCGACACCGCCGAAAACTGCGGCACAGGTAAGCCCACGCCGCCACTCGCCGCGGCGCAGGCCATCGATGATCCACGTCGTGCAGGCGGCCGCGATCAACAGTACGCCGCTGAGCTTGGTGAGGACGGCGAGACCCGCTATGAAGCCCAAACCCGCGGCGCGGCGCTGCACTCGGCGCAGGGACAGCTGGTTCCCGAGCTGCAGGGCGACACCCACCGCTGCACAGGCAACGAGCGCCGAAACCAGGATCTCCTGGCTGAGCATGGCGCTCATGTAGACGTGAACGGGTAGGAAGAGCAGCAACCCCGAGGCAATGAACCACCGCCTCCGATCTCTGGGTGCCGCACGCGCCACGCAAAACACCGCAGCGGCGATGCCCAGCAGGCCGATCGCGGAGCTCATGAGCCGGATCGCGATGGTGACGTCGCGCTTCGACGCTCCGTCCATGGTGCGGGCGAGCGCGGCTGCGGTGTAGAAGAAGAGCGGCGGCTGCGCGAAGGACCATCCGTCATGCGGCGCGGGCAGCTCCCACGTGCGTGTCAGGTGTTCGACGTATTCCCAGTTCCAGTGTGCATCGAAGCCCCAGTGCAGCTGGTACACGGAGGCGTTGTTCGCGCGCATTGCGCCCGCAACGAGCACAAGAAGAATTACGCCCGCGATCCACGCCAAGCTGCGAATTCTTCTCACCTCGCGCAGGATAGCGTGCTATTGAGGCCGCAGTGGTAACGAGTGGTCTTCCAAAACCGTCCACCTGGGCGGCCTGGCTCTGGTCTGGTGCAGGCGGCCTCATCTGCATCGCGATGTCGCGACTCGAGCCGAGCCTCCTGAAAGAGGGGCTGCTGCTCCATGTCGGCGAGCGGATGTTGGCAGGCGAGTACCCCTATCGCGATGTCGTGCTGACGACGGGGCCTGTACCCTACGCGATGGTGGGTGGCCTCTTCACGCTCTTTGGACCGGGCATCACGGTTGCGCGAAGCCATCTTCTCAGGTTTCAATCGGTCCGAAAATCACCAGGCAGGTCAGAATGCCTACTTGTCGGACGCTGCGAAAACGCAGCTTGAACTTCCTGTCTGCGCGCTCCAATCTCCTGCGAATACAGTCGTCCTCGACGATCAGACCCGCCACCGGGTTCGCCGCTGGACCACACCGGCTCCGCCCAGCGTGGCAGCGAGCAGGAGACATCCCACAGCGGTCAAGCCCGGCACAGTACCCGGCATTTCGAGGTAACCGAGGTCGATGCCCGAGCCGCTGTACGGCTCGCCGGTCGGAAGTCCTGCGTCGATGGCGGGCGACAGTTCTGACAGCGAATAGTCGCCGTTGCCCGGATTCCGGAAGAGCGGGTCTGCGTTGACTTCCTGGGTCAACCCCGACACGCCCGTCTCGAGGGCCAGGGCTGCTGCTGTGAAGTTGGCAGGGGAATCCCATTCGTTGTCGGACGCATGGAGTGCGTAGAAGAAGCCGGCACTCGGCGGTGTTGCATCCCAGCTTCCGTTGGCTTCGATATAGACGTCCTCCGAAAACGACGTTCCGAGAATCGGCTGGTGGATACGGATCGGCACGTGTCCGGTGCCAACGACGATGTTGTTGTAGATCTGTGGTCGGACAGCGCCGTATACGTAGATTCCAGTGTAGAGCGAGTCGACGATCGTGTTGTTGGAGATCTCAGCGTCTTCGGGCCACTCGGATACGCCCTGATTGTAGGTTCCGAGGACGATGCCATGTTGCGCATTCACGATGAGGTTTCGGTGTACCCGGTTTTGATCGGCCCGACGTTCGACGAAGATGCCACGGCCACTGAACTTGCTCGCGAAGCCCTCGATGTCGCGAACCTCGTTGTTCTCGATCACGAAGTCGGTGACGTCGACGTCGGTCCAGATACCGTGCGGGCCGTAGTTCCCAGCTCGATTCAGATGTGCGCCACTCACGAGCACGTTGCGAATCGCCCCGCCTGCGAGCTTGTGCAGCTTGATCGCAGCGGGGTTGCTGTCGAGCACACTCTTTCTGGGCCAGGGTCCGTGGGTATCGAGGATGCTCGAGTTTTTCATCAGGAAGCCAGTCTGGGGGTCGGGCGAAGTCGTAAGCCCGATGCTGAGGCCAGCCGCAATATTTTCGCTGAAGACGGAATCCTGGATTACGAGACCGTGAATGGCACCCATGCGCAGCCCCTTCCAGTTCTGCCGAAAGATGCATCCGCTGATGGTGATGTCCTGGCGACCCGAGGTCCCACTGATCGCTGCGGCATTGGTGAAAGTCATGGCGCCTGGTACCGAGACCTCCACTGTGATGTCGTCCTTCGGTACCCCCGTATATCCCCGGAACTCAATGCCTTCGAATAACAGGTGAGACGCGAAGGGTGGCGCACGATCTCCGAGCGCACTGGCTACTCTGCCGACCTCGATCGTATACGCATTGGGGTCGACACCCGCACCCAGATCGTTCACCCAGACGTAGAGATAGTTCTGTGCGGGACCCGACTCGAAGTACCATGTCCCGGACGCCATCTCCTGAAGAGAACCCACCGGGTCGGGAGGATCAGAGAGAAAGTCTCCCCCGGTTTGGCCCTTCGAATTCTGGAAGACGAGTAGCGGCCGGAAGTCGCCGGGAAAGTCGGGGCCACCGGGGTCGCTGAGATCGATCTTGTAGATCGACCCAGCGTGCAGTTGCCAGCCCGAGTCGATCAGCTGCGTACCAGAAAAGACGGGGGAGTGGTTCGGCTGGTTTCGTATCGTGATTTCGGCACCGACGGCACCGCTCACGTCGATCTCGACCCCGGCCTGACCCTGGTACGGGCTGCTCGAATCGCCACCGATGTAGAGCGTGTCACCCGGAGTGAGATGCGGAACTGCGTGCTCCAGCGTCTGCCAGGGATCCTGCTCGGATGTGCCCGAGTCGCTGTCGTCGCCCAGTGGGTGCAGATAGTAGTCGGTGGTGTGAGAGGTGTTCGCAACGGCCAGCAAGACGACCAATGCCCCTGAGAGACTTCGCATGCTCATCAGCTTTGATCCAATCCCCTTTTCAGGAATCATATTGATCAGTGGTGCGGCGCAGGCCGGCTCGCTTCAGAAGGAGGCCCCGACGCGAGCCTGTCCGGCGCAGTGCCACCAGGGAGCCGAGAGCGGCGAGCGCTCCGATCAACAGGGTATGGGCCGCTGGCGAAAGAACGGGGACGGCTGCTGGGGCCTCGGGGGCCGAGTCGAGGAGGCTGACCTCCGGATCCCCGTAGAGATTGAAGCCCGCCATATTGTGCCAGTACCAACAGCGACCGTAGAGATTCGTTTCGCGCTTCACCTCGGCTAGCGAGTCTCCCACCGTCATACCTTGCTGCCCCAGGAACTGCATGAAGGAGTAAGCCATCCCGGCGTTGCCACCTTCGGATGAGGGGTGGGTAATTGGCGGGTTCGGTCCGCCGGGTCCGTGGCTGATCGCTGTTGCTCCGATCGTGCCCACGGCGCCGTTCTTCAAGAGGGCATAGCTCAGGTTGTTGGTCTGGCTGGGCAGTGAGTTGAAGCAAGAGGCCTGGAAGGTGATGACGGGATGGCCGTCGTCGAGTTGGGTGGCCTGGGTAGTATTCATTACGGCCGCGGCGCCTACGCCGCCCCCGTGGGTCAGCCAAGTGACTGCACCCGGAGAGGTGGAGTCCCACTGCGTGGCGACGTTCGAGACCGAGCAGGTCGTGGCCTCGGGTGTTCCCGAGATGGGCACGCAGCCACTCGGCGGGTTCAGGACGAGGCAGACATCGGCGTCGTAGACACGTACGGCCGAGGAAAAGTTGGCCGGGAGGAGCACGTCGTTGCGGAGGGCTTCCCCAAAGAAGATGCGGTTCGCCCCCTCGGCCGCGATCAAAGCGGAGAAACGCCAATCGATACTTCCGAAAGGCGCTCCCTGGTAGCCCATGGTCTTGGCCAGGATGTGATCGAGGTCAATCACTCCCTCGGCGAGTTCGGTCGGATTGCTGGTGTATACGGGGATGCGGCCGACCGCGAAGTCATGGTCGCGATCGACGCCGCCCGGGCCGAAGTCACCGGTGGGACCAATTGGAGCGTCATAGTCTCCAAATTCTCCGTAGAGACCATCGCCATCGAGATCCCAGTTTCCGTCCACATCGCCGTAGTAGTAATCGGAAGGCACCGGGTCCTGTGTCATGACGAAACTGTCGCAGTCGGCACTCCATCCGTTGGGCGTGGTGGAGAGGTATCCGAAGGTTCGTGGGTGGAGCGTCTTCATCGGGACCGGGCCGGTAGCGGTGCGGGGGTCGCCGACCAGGAGCACATAGTCGAAATCGAAGAGGGCATGGGCCGACTGGAGAAAGGCACGAAGGGCCTCGGCGGCGGCATCTCCTACGAGACCTGCCCCGTTCCAGTCGGCCTCGTCGAAGACATGTGTGGTGTATCCCCGGGCGGTCTTCGAGGCCGCGAAGGGGACCAGGTTCTGCGAGAGGCTCCGGATTTCGGAGGAGGTCACGATGGCGTAACCGCCGGCGCCAGCTGGAGCAGGCGCGACGGCCAGCGCGAGCAGCGAAACCGCCAGGAGGCTGCTCAGTCGGGGTTGGCTCCGTAGCCAGGCTCGGTGCATGCTCGATTCGTTCCGCTTGCCGGTAGTCGTCTGAAGCAACATGGCAAAATTATACGTGGGAATTATTCCCACGCCAAGGGTGCCAAAACCCTGCCTCCCCCGAGGGGAAACCCCTCGGGCGTCAGGCCTGGGGCGGGTTCAGTGCCGCGAGAGCTCGGCGACGAGAGCGGCGAGGATCTGGCGCGCTCCGCTGTAGGTCGAGCGTCCGCGTCCGGTACGGAGGTTGTCGATGAGCAGCAGATCGCCGCGGCACCAGGGAAACGACACGCTCGGCTCGTGGATACTGTGTCGGATGTCGTCGATCAGTTCGGCCGATGGTGGCGCACCATCGGCGTAGCGGCAGTCGAGTGCCTTCGAAGCGGAGCGGCCAAACCCCTGAGAACGCGACCCCAGAGCGTCGTGGTGAACTCCTTGATCGCCCAGATTGGGTGCGTCGCAGGTGGGCATTCCCACCCGCCGGCATTGCCGGAGCCTGTGCTCCGAGACAGCCTGGAGTTGCAACGAGAATGCAATTCTCTGGTTAACTAACGGAATTCACATCAGATTTCTGATTCCTAGACCTGGCGCTCGGCCGCTCCTGCAACCGCGCCCCGAGCCGGCAGCCGTCCGTACGTGCCGTGAAGTGGCGCGATTGGCAAACCCACTCTAGACTCTCGACATTCTTTGACCGCACGGTCAAAAACCTCCCTGGAGGCAACTCGCTGTGAACCTCAAACCCATCGAACTCATCCCGGACCAGACCGCTCGGATCATTGCCAAAGAACGCAGGGTCAATCGCTTCATGCGCCGCCGCGACGCGATTCTCGAAAAGTGCCACCTCGGCGGTCGCAAGGGGCGGTACGACGACATCACCTTCGAGTTCATGGGGGGAACGAACGATCGGCTGCGCAAGCAGCACTACGACAAGAGCCTGCGGCTGCTCTGGAAGGCCGAAGAGCAGATGCCCTGGTCGAGCTTCCGCGACTGTACGAATAACGAAAGGATGCTCCTGGAACTCGCCGATGGCTCGCTGAAGAACTCGGAGCGAGGCCACCTCGAGAAGATCAAGAGTGATGAATTCAAGGCGTTGCTGAACCGTGAGTACACACCGGAGCAGAAACAGGCGATTGTCAACATCCTCTCGACGATCGGGCACGGCGAAGCCTATGCCTGGATGGTGTCCACCGAGGTGTTGAGCAGTGGAGTCGAAGGCACTGGCGCGCGGGCGGCGCTGACGATGCAGGTGATGGAAGAGGCCAAGCACTTCGTCGTCCTGCGAGAGCTGATCAAGGCATTCGATTGCCCGGTTCCGAGGATGTCGATCTGGGAATACATGGTCATGGAGCGCACACTCAAGTCCAAGGGGCTCGAGAAGTTCTTCGGCATGAACGTCCTGATCGAGGGCTTCGCGCTGAATCTCTTCGGGCTGCTCAGCGTGCTTCCCGGCCTCGAGGTCCTCCGCCTGTTCCACCTCGACGAGTCACGCCACACCGCGCTTCCCAGCAACTACTTCAGCGAGAAGCCAATGACCCGGCGGCAGAGCAAAGGGCTGCTGGCCAGAATCCGCAGGGGCCTGCTTCTGGCACCGACGCTGCCCCTCATGACCTATTTCGAGCGGGACTTCGCCGTTCTCGGTCTGGACATCTACGACTTCGCGGGGTCCATGTTTCGCAAGGTGGTCCACCTCTCGGAGCGCGTGGGCTTCGAGCTTCCCATCCCCGGGTCGAAGCTGCTGCCCCTGGTCAATGTGATGTTCAACAAGCGCGCCAAGCAAACCCGAAAGAGCTATGCGCGCAAGGACTATCACCTGGCAGAGACGACCCAGGGGGTCACCGAGCTAGCCATCGAGGCTGAGGTCTTCGAGCTGAACCAGCCGGCTGCCATCGCGAGTTGACCGGCCGCCGAGGCGCCTTGACCGGGCACTTCGTCGCCGCGGCTCTCCATGTGATCGACACATACGCTTTGGCCGGAAGAGGCGGACGTCTCACGCGCTCGAGGTGTGCGGGCTGCACACCGGTAGAGATTGGATAGCCTGTCGAAATGGGTTCCGAAGCTTCGACTGCAAAGCGGCCCCTCACCGCATTTTCGCCGGCCGGCCGCTCCAACGTCAGAGGGGCCGCGTCGCGGGAGACCATTCTCGATGCAGCGCGCATGATTCTCGGGACGCAAGGGCTGAGAGGCTGCAGCCTCGCCGCAGTGGCGCAGGCAGCCGGCTGTAGCAAGGGGACGATCCTCTACCACTTCGGCACCCGGGACGGCCTGCTAATCGCCCTGATCGCAGAGGGGACGAACTTCTTCAGAGCTACGATCGAATCGGCCTTCTCCAGCTACGAACCCGATGAAGGGGGCATCGAAGACGCGATCCGAACCGCGATGACCGATCTCTTTCGCGAAGAGAACTTCATGCGGCTCGCGGCGGAACGAGAACTCGGTGGAATGGGGCAGCGCAACGAGGTCGTGGCTGCAGAGCTCATCCAGGGCGTTGCCAGCCTGGTCGAAGCCATTGCGCGCTTCGGTCTTTCGATCGAGTTGGGGCCGGACCTCAATGATCTGCGCGACCGTGCTGGCTGCATGGTTGCTGCGACCTTCGGCCAGGTCGAGTTGTGGATCTGTTCTGGAGGGGGAGATCCTGGACCGCACTGCGAGGCGGCGATCCGCAGCGCGCGGGCCATCGCACTGGAGGGGGTGCGGAAGGACTAGACTCACGCGACGCCCCCGCCTACGCGCCTCTGCCGGGGCCATCACCTGCTCGGCATACCGACGGATATGGAGACGCCGTGACCGAAGAAGCGACTACCCGTACCGGGGCACAGCCCTTTTGTTCGGTGTCGTTCGCTGTGTCGAGCACGACATCCATCGCGGTGACCCTGCCTTCGAGATAGGAAAAGGCACGACGTAGGCCCGAAAGGGGCTCCAGGCGGGGCTTCTCGAGTCGCATCGGCTCTCCTGCTGGCATCTGCCTGCGGCAAGCATATGCCCGGCACCCGCCGAGACGGGTGGGTGGTGGTCGCCCCGCGACACACTGATTAGAATCACGTGCTGTCGGCACTCCAGTGCGGAACCGACTCGGGACACCAAGCGTCGAATCACCCGGTTGGGGGCCCAGTGTCACCCGGACCCTGTCGCAACCACTCGCAACGAAGAGGCAACACGAGGCACCATGGCGGACGAAGTCGCAGCAACGTCGATCGACCCCGGTCAGGCCCGGCTCTGTGCCGGAATCCAGAGCGAGGTCGGCAAGCTCCTGGTCGGGCAGGACGAGATGGTGCGCGGGCTGCTCGTCGGGCTGCTCTGCGGCGGGCACGTCCTGCTCGAAGGCCTGCCCGGCCTCGCCAAGACGCTGACCATCCACGCGCTGGCGCAGGCGATCGACACGGGCTTCTCGCGCATCCAGTTCACTCCCGACATGCTGCCCGCCGACGTGATCGGCACGCAGATCTACAACCAGCGCGACGGCAGCTTCAGCGTCAAGCAGGGTCCGATCTTCTCGAACCTCGTGCTCGCCGACGAGATCAATCGCGCGCCCGCCAAGGTGCAGGCCGCGCTGCTCGAAGCCATGCAGGAGCGTCAGGTCACGATCGGCGGCGAGCGATTCGAGCTGCAGGAGCCCTTTCTCGTGCTCGCCACCCAGAACCCGATCGAACAGGAGGGCACGTACCCGCTGCCCGAGGCCCAGGTCGACCGCTTCATGCTGAAGCTCGTGGTCGGCTATCCGAGCGCCGAAGAGGAGCGGCGCATCCTCGACCGCATGGCGGGGGGACAGCCCGTTCCGGACATCTCGTCGGTCGCGCGCGCCGGCGACATCCTCGACGCACGGCGCAGCATCGATCAGCTCTTCGTCGACGACAAGGCGCGCAACTACATCGTCGACCTCGTGCAGGCCACCCGCGATCCCGCCGCCGCCGGCGTCTCGGGCCTCGACGGCCTGATCGAGCACGGCGCGAGCCCGCGCGCCAGCATCGCGCTCATGAAGGCCGCCAAGGCCCACGCATTTCTCCAGGGCCGCGGCTACGTGACGCCGCACGACATTCAGACGATGGCGCCCAGCGTGCTGCGCCACCGCGTGGCCACGAGCTACGAGGCCGAGGCCGAGGGCATGGCGTCCGCCGACGTGATCCAGAAGATCATGGACAACCTGCTCGTCCCCTGAGTCATACGCGAGATGCTGCCCCAGGAGATCATGCGGCGGGTCCGCGAGATCCAGGTACGCACCGGCCGGACGGTCGCGGACGTGCTCGCGGGCGAGTACGTCTCGGTCTTCAAGGGCAGCAGTATCGAGTTCGACGAGGTGCGCCCCTACACGCCGGGCGACGACATCCGCAGCATCGACTGGAACGTCACCGCCCGCATGGGCGAGCCCTTCGTCAAACGCTACGTCGAGGAGCGCCAGCTCACCCTGATGCTGATGGCCGACGTCTCGGCCTCGCAGGACTTCGGCTCCGGGGCGCGATCGAAGCGCGAGTGCGCGGCCGAGCTGTGTGCGCTGCTCGCGTTCTCGGCCATCCGCAACGACGACAAGGTGGGGCTGCTGCTCTTTCACGGCGACATCGAGCAGTACATCCCGGCCCGCAAGGGGCAGCGTCATGCCCTGCGTGTCGTCCGCGAGGTGCTGAGCCACGGTGACGACGAGCCGCGCGAGGTGTCGCGCACCGGCGGTCTGCGCCGGTGGCTTGCAGCTCGCACGCGGGGTCGATTGCGCGTTCCGCGCGAGTCGACGCGCATCGCGAAAGCGGTCGAGTTCTTCCTGTCGGTCCACAAGCGCAAGTGCGTCGTCTTCGTGGTGAGCGACTTCATCGACGACGCCTTCGAGCAGGCGCTGCACACCGCAAACCGCAAGCACGACGTCGTGGCCGTGCTCGTCAGCGACCGGCGTGAGCTCGAGATCGATGACATCGGCCTGATCGCATTGGAGGATCCCGAGACCGGAGCCCGCCGGGTCGTCGACGCGGGCTCGCGAGCGTTCCGGGAGGCCGTCGCCCGCGACGGCACGGCGCGGATCGAGGCACTGCGCACGAGGCTCGCCTCGTCCGGCATCGACCTCATCCACATCGACGCAGCCGGATCCGTGGTCGATCCCCTCGTGCGCTTCTTTCGCGCACGCGAAAAGAGGACGCGGCGGTGACGGAACGACGGCACGGAGTCGGGCCGCGTGTCGCGGCGGCGGCGATGCTGCTCCTGGCGGGGTCGACGATCGGCACGGCGGCGGTTGCACTCGACACCACGGCACGCGCGGGGCCGGTCGAGGTGCGCGTCACGCTCTCTCCGGACGAGCCGCTGATCGGCGACCCGGTCGAGCTTCATATCGAGGCAATCGCCGAGCCGGGCGTCGAGGTGCTGATGCCGGACTTCGGCGAGGCGCTCGACCGCTTCCGCGTGGTCGACTTCGTGCCGCGCGAGCGCATCGACGACCAGGGGCGCACCGCCGCGTCGCAGCGCTACACCCTGCAGATACCGGCATCGGGCGAGCAGCGCATCCCGTCGATCCTCGTCGAGTTCGTCGACCGCCGTCCGGGACACGACCCGGCGCCCGAGGGCCAGGACGCTTACGAACTGCTCACCGAGGCGATCGCCTTCACGGTGCAGAGCGTCGTCCCCGACAGCGCCCAGGCCGAGCTCAGCCCGCCGCTCGGCCGGCTGGACGCGCTCGGCGCCGGCACCGACTCGCCGTGGCCGTGGCTCGCGGCATTCGCCCTGGCGATGGCCGCGATCGGTCCGCTGGTGTGGCGCGCGATTCGACGTGCGCGCGAGCGGGCGGCCGTGCGGTCCGCCTGGGAGGTCGCGCGCGCCGAGCTCGACGCCCTGCTCGCCTCGCCCCACCCCGGACCCGACGGAATCGACGCCTACTTCGTCACGCTCTCGGGCATCGTGCGCCGCTACCTCGAGGCCCGCTTCGCGGTGCGGTCACCCGAGCTCACCACCGAGCGCTTCCTCGACGAGGTCAGCGGATCACCCGAGCTCTCGGACGAACACCAGGCCCTGTTGCGCGACTTCCTCACACAGTGTGACCTGGTGAAGTTCGCCCACGCAATTCCAACGCAGGGATCCGTTCGACAGGCCGTCGCGGCGGCCGGCTCCTTCATCGACGAGACCCGCGAGGCAGCGCCCGAAGACAGCGGCGATCGCAAGATCGCGGCGAACGAGGAGGTCGCGGCGTGAGCGGGCTCGAGTTCCGCGACCCGGTCTTCCTGCTGCTCGCCCTGTTCGCGCCGCTCGTCTACCTGCTCGCGCGACGTCAACCCTCGGTCGTTCGCTACTCGAGCCTATCGCTGCTGGCATCGGCGCCCGGGTCGTGGCGTGTCGCGCTCCTCCCCACGCCGGCCGTGCTGCTCGCGCTCGCGACGGCCGTGCTCGCGATCGCCCTCGCCGGACCGCGCACCGGCGATGCGACCACCCAGGTCCATCGCGAGGGCATCGCGCTGATGCTGGTAGTCGACCGCTCCGGTTCGATGAACGCGCGCGACTTCGTCGAAAAGGACCGCAGCATCGACCGGCTGGCGGCCGTCAAGCAGGTGCTCCACCGCTTCCTCGGCACGGATGGCCGCCGGCCCGGAAGGCCGGACGACCTCGTCGGCCTGGTGACCTTCGCCCGCTTCGCGGACAGCGTGGCACCCCTCACCCTCGACCACGCGAACCTCGTGTCCATTCTCGACGACGTCGCGATTGCGAGCGAGCCCGGCGAGGACGGCACAGCGGTCGGCGAGGGGCTCGCCCTCGCGGTGGAGCGGCTGCGCCGTCACCCGGCCAAGAGCCGCGTCGTCGTCCTGCTGACCGACGGCGTCAGCAACACCGGAGACGTCTCGCCCGTGCAGGCGGCCGAACTCGCCGCCGCCCACGACATCAAGGTGTATGCGGTGGGAGCGGGTCGAACCGGCCAGGCGCCGTTCCCCGTGCAGTGGGGCGGGCGGACGGTGCTCCGCCAGGCGTTCGTGCAACTCGACGAACGTACGCTGCAGGAGATCGCGGAGCATACCGGCGGCCGCTACTTCCACGCCGAGGACGCCGACACGCTCACCGGCGTCTACGACGAAATCGACGCCCTCGAGCGCAGCGAGATCGTCGAGGTCCGCTACATGCAGTACGACGAACACTACGCCGTATTCGCCGGGGCCGGGGCGCTGCTGGTGATCGTGTCCGCGCTGCTGGCGCAGAGCCTGCTGCGGAGGCTGCCGTGAGCGACCTCCGCTTCGCTGAGCCGGCCTTCGTGCATGCGCTGTGGGTCGTGGCGGCCTCGCTCGCTCTGCTCTTCTGGCTGGAGGGGCGCGGCGGGCGGCTACTCGGCGACTTCGTGGCAACGCCGATGCAGCGACGCATCGTCCGGCGTGGGCCCGGCTGGCGAAGACGCGCGCGTTTCGCCGCGATCGCGGTAAGCCTGACGGCGACGGTCGTCGCCCTGATGCGCCCGCAGTGGGGCTTCGAGTTCGTGCAGTCGCGCGCGGTCGGTGCCGAGATCATGATCGCCCTCGACGTGTCGCGCTCGATGCTCGCCGAGGATGTGGCACCGAACCGGCTCGAGCGTGCGAAGGCGGAGATCCGCGATCTCTTGCCGTACCTCGAGGGCGACCAGGTCGGGCTGATCGCGTTTGCGGGGCGAGCCAGCGTGCTGTGTCCGCTGACGCCGGACTTCGGCTTCCTGCGCCTCGTGCTCGACCGCGTCGACACGCGCAGCGTGACGCGCGGCGGAACACGCCTCGAAGAGCCGATTCGCAAGGCCACTGCCGGCTTCGGACCGAGCGGCGACTTCGCCCGGGTCATTCTGCTGATCACGGACGGCGAAGACCACGATTCGTTTCCCGTCGATGCGGCTCGCGAGGCGGCCGAACGCGGCATCCGCATCCTCGCAATCGGCTTCGGTGACGAGGCGGGCAGCGAGATCCTGGTGACCGACCCCGTGACGGGGGCGCGCGGGCGCGTCACGGACGCCGACGGACGTCCCGTCCTCAGCCGCCTCGACGGCGAGCTGCTGCGTGAGCTCGCCCTGGTGAGCGAGGGCGCGTATGTGCCGGCCGGCACCGGCGTGCTCGACCTCGAGTCGATCTTCGAGGCGCATATCCGCCCTCTGATGCGCGCCGAGGGCAGCGAGACAGGGCGGACGATCCACAAGGACGGATTCCAGTGGGCGCTGCTCGTCGCGTGGATCGCGCTGCTCGTCGCAGTGCTGCTCGGAAGCGGCGGCGGCACGCTGCTCGGAAGCGGCGGCGGCACGCTGCTCGGAAGCAGCGGCGGCGCGCTGCTCGGCGTGCTGCTTGGCGCGTCGCTCGGCGTCGCGCCGCCTTCGGCCTTCGCCGCCCTCGAAGCGGCCCCGCCGGTGCGCACCGAAGAATTGAATGCCGGGGCCGTACCGGACACGACACCAGCTGCGGATCCGCTCGACACCGAAACGACGGCCGCCGCGCGGCTCGAAATCCCGGAGGTCCCGCGCGAGGCTTTCAACGCGGGCCTCGACGCCCTCGAGTCGGGCGCCCTCGACGACGCCGAGCGGCTCTTCGAGGCCGCGCGACGGAGCGCCCGCGGCGATGGGGAGACACGCTACCGCGCCAGCTACGATCTCGGCTGGGTCGAGGTGGCCCGCGCGGACGCGCAGCTCGAGAGCGAGCCCGAGCAGGCCTTGGCCTCGCTCGAGCGAAGTGCCGACTGGTTCCGGGAGGCAATAGCCCTGCGCCCCGCCGCCGACGAGCCGCGCCGCAACCTCGAGATCGTGCTCGCCCGGGCGCTGATCCTCGCCGACTCGCTGGCCCAGCGAGAGTCGAAGACGCTCGAGCAGCGCCTCGAGGCAATGATCGAAGCGCAGCGCGCCGTCAACCGCGACGCGCGGGCGCTAGTCGAGGTCCTGGATGCCAGCGATGATCCGAACGCCGCCGATGCACTCCGCGCTCGCTTCAAGGCGCTCGCCGTCGAAGAGCGCCAGCTGCTCGCCGAGGCCGGTGCCGCCGCCAAGCTGGCCGCGACTGAGCACCAGACGCTGCAGGCCGTGCCCGACGCCGAGCGCACACCCGAAGATGCCATGCGGGTTGCCCAGCTCGAGGGCCTGCAGGCGCACGTCCATCGCGCGCGCGAGCGCGTCGGCCAGGCGCGCGGCCAACTCCGGCGTCGTGACGCGTCGCGGGCCCATCGGCGCGGTGCCGTCGCGGTGGAGCACCTGAAGCGCGCACGCGAGCAGCTGCAGGATCCCGTTCGCATCCTGGACGGCTTGATGACGGACGCCTCCGAGCTGGCGGGAGAGACGCGGCTGCTGGCCGCCACCGAGATCGGCCTCGCAGTCGGGCCGACCGGAGACCACGCCGCACCCGACTGGCTCGACACCGCGTATCTCGGCGACGTGCAGGCCTCGATCACCGACCGCACCGGTGAACTCGATCAGCGCTTCGCGGGTGCGGTGGCCCAGACCGGGACGGTCGAAGACCCCGAGCAGCGTGCGCTGCTCGAGCAGGTGGCGGCCGCTGCGCCGCACCTGACACGAGCGCACGACCACTTCGTCGAGGCGGGCGACGCCCTCGATGGAAACGACGTCTCCGCCGGCGCCGAAACCCAGCTGCAGGCCCTCGAGGCCCTCGCGCTGGCCCGCGAACAGCTGCTCGATTTGCGCGGCCTGATCGAGCTCGTGTACCGCGACGAGCAGCGCATCGCCTCCGTCCTCGAGCCGCCCACCGCCTCCAACGCCGCGGCACCTGGTAACGACGTACCGGCTGCGTCGCTCGACGAGTACGTCCCGGCTCTCGTCGCATTGCAGCAGCGAAACCTCGACCGAGCCCAGCGCCTGACGACGATGATCGAGGAAGTGCGAGGCCAGCTCGAGACACCCGATGCAACCGCACCCGACACAACTCCTGCCGAGCAGGTCGACGCCGAGCGCAAGCGCCTCGAGATGGCGGACGGGCTGCTCGCACTGACCGAGTCCGCGATGCGGGGCGCCCTCGGGAGCTTCGGTGAACTCGGCAGCAACGACGACGCCACCGAGCAAAGTCGCACACGCGTCGGCTCGGCGGTGAAGGGCCTCGAGGCGCTGCGCCGGCTCTTCTTCTCGATCGTCGAGCACCTGCGCGACACCATTCGGCGTCAGGCCGAGCTCAGCGACGCCGCCGAGTCGGTGGGAGGACGACCGGCCGACGAGCACACGGCGGCGCTCGCTCCGGTGGCAGCGAGGCAGTCGTCGCTCGGCGAGCAGACCGAGAAGCTCGCCGAGGCGCTCCACGAGCAGTCGCTCGCCGATCCGGCTGCGCTCGTCGGGCCCGAGGCGGCCCAGGACCCCGCCGTCGCCGAGCAGGTGGCCGAGCGGCTGACCCGCGCGGCCGAGTTCGTCCTCGAGGCTTCGACCGAGATGGACGCGGCCGGCTCGGCATTGGCCGAGCCCAGCGCGGCGATCGACGCCGCACGCACTCATCAGGACACCGCCTCGGGAAGGCTCGCCGAGGCACTCGCCCTGCTCGAGCCGCCGCAGCCCGAGGAGCAGCAGGACGACGGCTCCGAGCAACAGGAGCAGCAGAAGCCAGGAGAAGAAGAGGAGGACGAGCAGCCGACCGAGACGCCCGAGCAGAGTCGCGACCCCGGGCAGATCCTGCAGTCCGTCCGTGACCGCGAGGCCGAGCGACATCGCGAGCGACGCGCGCGATCGTCCGGCTACGAGCCGGTAGATCGGGACTGGTAGGTTCTCGCGCCATGCTTCGTGCACCTCGCCCGACCGCAGCTTCGATCGCCGTGCTCCTGATCTCGATCGGCGCGTCGGCGATCGCTCCGGCAGCCGCCGTCGCCACACCGCAGGCGCAGCTTCGGGTCGAGCGTGGCCCGTACTATGTCGGCGACCCCATCGAGCTGCACGTTCAGGTGACTGGCTTCGAGCGCAGTCCCGAGCCGGTCTGCAACGCCGAGGCCCCAGCCGGCGCGACACTCACCCTGGCGGCGCTCGTCCCGAAAGTGAGCAGCTCGGTCCGCATCGGCGACGGACAAATCACGCGTGTCGAGACCGTGACCTACACGTGCCAGTACGTGCTGGTGGCGAGCGGGGCGGGGCAGCTCCGCCTCTCGCCGATCGAGATGCGGCAGGGGAGCGTCGTCGCGACCACGCGTCCGCAAGCGATCACGGTTCAGAAGATCCCCTTCGACGACCGGATGCGAATTCGCGTGGTGCCCGAGACGCGCTCGGTCTACGTCGGGCAGCAGGTGCCCGTGCGCATCGAGTGGTGGCTCGACCCGTCACTCGACCAGGCGATCGGCAGCTATGCAATTCGCAGCGTGCTCTTCGACGACGCCGACACCTTCCGCTTCGTCGACGAAACCGTCGCGAAGCGAGGCGACAACAACCTCAAGATCCACACGGCCGCGGGCGAGATCGCCCTCGCGGCAAAGGTCGAACAGCGGACGGAGAACGGTCGCAACTATCTGGTCATCGCGGCCGAGCGCCGCATGGTGCCGCTGCGCTCCGGCACCTACGAGCTAGCGCCCGCCTCGGTCAACGCCGACGAGGTGATACGCTGGCAGCGCAATCTCTTCGGCTCACGCCGGCCGATGGCGACGCGGCGGCTATTCGCCCGGGACGAGCCGCTCACGCTGACCGTCGGGGCCGCCCCCGCGGCGGGCCGGCCCGGGAGCTTCGGCGGTGCGATCGGGCGCGGCTTCTCACTGGACGTGGCGGCAGACCGCAGCGTGGTCCAGCTCGGCGACCCGATCACGCTGACGCTGACCGTGCGCGGAGAGGGTCAACTCACGACTGTCGGGCTGCCGCCACTCGATCGGGGCGACGCGCTGCCCCCCGACCGGTTCCGGCTCTCGGGCGACGCGCCGCCGGGTGAGATCACCGAAGGTGCAAAGCGCTTCGAGGTGTCGGTCCGCGTCCTCGACGACGCGGTGAGCGAGATTCCCGAGATCGAGTACGCGTGGTTCGATCCAGAGCTCGGCACGTACCAGACGACGCGGTCGAGACCGATCGCGCTGTCGGTACGGCCAGCCGAGGTCGTCTCAGCCGCGGACGTGGTGGTCGGACGACCGGACTGGGCGGCGGGCATCGAGGCCGCGGCGACGGCGGACGCCAAATCGAATGCCGCGGGCGAGGCGAGCAGGCAGGGCAGCCTGTCGCTGATCGGTGCGGACCTGTCGATCGAGCGGCGCATCGATCGGCTGCTGCGTGTGCCCGGCCCCGCCCTTCCCGCCCAGGTGGCGCTCTACGGAGGTGGCCTGGCGCTGCTGGTCGGCGCCGTGCTGTGGCGGCGCCGCGATGCTGCCAGCCCTGACGTGGCCCGCCTGCGGGCAGCGCACCACGCCCAGCGCGCCCGCATCGATGCAGCTGCGGAGCTCGGCCCACGCGAGGCGCTCGCCGAGATCGCGGCCGCACTGCGCGAACTCGGAGCTGTCGCCGCAACGTCGAGAAGCCCGGCGGTCGATGCCTTCGTGTGCGAGTGCGACGAAATCCTCTACGCGCCGACACCGGTCGACGACAGCGACCTGCACACGCGCATCGAGCGCGCCCGCGCGCTGGCCGACGCGATGCTCGAGGCAGCGCGATGAGTGGACTCCTCCTCACCCGGCGTCGGATCGGCTCCTCGCTGCGGGGTCGCGGCCGGGCCGTCTGGACGCGCGATGCGGCGATCGGCCTGCTGCTCGGGCTGACGCTCACGCTGGCCATCCCCGCAGACGCGACCGCAACGGACCGCGAGCGCGAGCGGATCGACCAGGCCGTCGACACCTACTCGCGCGCGATGGAGAGCGCAGCGCGAGACGAACGCCTCGCGCTATTCGCCGAGGCCGAGCGCCTCTTCGCGGCGGCGATCGACGCCGGCGTCCACAACGCCGACATCGAGACGAACCGCGGCAATGCGGCCCTGCAGGCCGAGCGTCCCGGCGCGGCCATTCTCGCCTACCGGCGCGCCCTGCTGCTCGACACCAGCCACGAACGCGCGCGTCAGAACCTCGCCCACGCCCGGGGCCTGCTGCCCGACTGGGTTCCGACGCCCGCCGAGGGTGGTCTCGGCGACACGTTCTTCTTCTGGCGCGAGCAGCTTCCGGCCGCGCGGCTCGCGGTGCTGGCCGCGGCCTGCTTCGCGATCGGGGCGGCGTTGCTCGCGGTGTCATTGCTGCGACCGAGGCCGGGCCTGCGGCTGGCGGCCGGGGTGGCGTTGGCAATCTGGGCCGCGCTGCTCGCCTCTGCGGCCTTCGATCCACGGCGGGCACAGCAGGATGCGGCCGTGGTGATCGCGACAGAGGCCACTGCGCGTGCGGCGGACTCGCGCAACGCCCCCCGCCGCTTCTCCGAAGCGTTGCCTGGTGGCACCGAGCTCCGCATCATCGAGGACCGGGGGGGCTGGCTGCACGTCGAGCTGCACAATGGCCGCAGCGCGTGGCTGCTCGATTCGGCCGTGGCCCGGGTCGACGCGCCGCACCCGAGGTAACAGCCCCGCCTCCGGAAGCGCTGCCCCGATCCGAAGCCCCCCCCACAGCGGGGACCTGAACAAACCGCTTCCCTTCCCCGCCCTCATTCTACGAAACCTCTCGACATCAGAACAGCCAATGCACAGCTTCAACTTACCTGTTCGAATATTCAGCTTGGCTTGTCTGCCTCCCCGACCGCGGCGCAGCTGCGGGGCGGCAGGCGTCGGACACAAAAGAAACGAGTCGAGAGACACGCCAGGGCCTTTCTCGGCAACCAGGGTGCCCGAGTCACTGGTGCTTCTTGCTGAACAGCCCCTTGAACCAGTGCAGTGCGTCGCCCTTCTTCCCGCCTTCAACCTTGTGATGCAACTTGACGGGCTCCCCCTTGGGGGGCGACTCGAGACTTGGGGACCAGCCCTGCCAGGAATCCCTGGCCTTCGGATGAAGCTCGAATACGGAACCCCTGGCAACCGGCTCTCCCGTTGAATCTGGGGTTGCGAACGCAACCCCCCCCTTGACCAGTGACTCAAGCGAGTTTGTGTGGATGTGAAATCCTGTGAGCGAGAGATCCGCAGAGATTCCGCTGGTATTCCAGAAGACCGTATTGCTTCGCACGAACTTCTCATAGGGAGTGTCGATCTGAATCAGGATACCGACGCTGCGCCCGTCGGGGTGCAGGTCATGATTCAGCACTCTACCCACGACCATCTCGCGGTAACTCACCGGATCGCCCTCCTCGATCGAGCCGAGCTGCGAGGCCTCGAGGGTGATGTGCAGGCCTAGCTGCTCCAGGTAGCTGGCCTTCGACTGCTCTTTGTTGGAGTAGAGCTGAAAGGATGCACCTTCCTTTGCCGCCTCTCCCTGTTTGCCGAAGGTGTCGAAGGAGACACCGCCCTGGATGAAGGTTATCGCGGACTCGAGGTGAAACTTCACACCGGAAACGCCTGCCTTGAGATCGAACCCGCTCGCGTTCCAGAAGCGGCTATTCGCCCGAACGAAGTTCCGATAGGGCTCATTGATGAGTGCCTCGAGAACGAGTTTCTCCCCGTTGAATTTGTAACGACCGATCGCACCGACGATCACATCGCGGTAGATGACTGGCGAGCCCACCTCGACTCCGTGGAGCCGATTCGCGTGCAACTCGACCCGGATGCCCTGCCAACCGAAAGCATCGAGCGGAGGCTCCGGAAGGCCAGTGAATTTTTTCTTGGCTCCTCCGCCCTTCTTCCCGGGATCCATCGCGATGTAATCACCGGAAACGAGCGTGCTCAAACCAGAAACACCGCCTGTTCCCAAGCGAGGCTTGACGATCCAGAAGCGAGTACCCTTGACGAGATGCGTCGCGCTCTCACGGTGCAGCCTGGCGGTGACGATCACGTCATCGAACTCTCCACCGACGTTGATCTGCTCGACCATTCCGATCGAGACACCGAGGTATCGAATCGGAGTCTTTCCCGCGGTGAGACCGTCGGCATTCTGGAAGCTGATCGTCACCGTAACGCCGCGTTCTTCCCAGGCGCGGTATGCAAGCGTGAGCCCGATGACGGCAGCTACCAGGGGAATGATCCAAAGGGTCGAGAAAGACAACCGCCCTCCCCTTTTCCCGCGTATGACGGCGGTAGGGAGTTCGTCCTCCACTTCATCTCGTGTGGTCGAATCACTCACCTGGCCTCCTTCCTTCATCCCAGATCACACGCGGATCGAAGCTCGACGCAGCAAACATTGTCAGCACAACGACGGCAGCGAAGCAAGTCGCCCCGATACCTGGATCGATTGTCGCGACCTCACCAAGCCGAACCAATGCCACCAGAATCGAGAGCATGAACATGTCGATCATGGACCAGCGACCGACATACTCGATGACGCGAAACAGGCGGCTTCGCTCCCGTCGGCCCAGCGCAGGGTCCACGTGCAGTCTGACGAGCAGGACGCTGAGCCCAACGATCTTGAGCAGCGGAACCACGATGCTGGCAAAAAAGACCACGGTGGCGATCTCCCACATCCCCGACCCGTAGAGATGCTCGACACCGCTCAAGATCGTTTCGGACTGTGCCTTTCCGAGGATCGTCACCGTCATGATGGGAAAGTAGTTTGCCGGTACGTAGAGGAGTGCGGCGGCGATGAGCAGCGCCCAGGTACGCTGCTCCGGGTATGGCTTCCTCGAGCGCAGGTGCTCACCGCAGCGGGGACAGTGTGCAACGATCCCGTCTTCAAAAGACGGCATAATGGAGCGCAGCGTACAAACCGTGCAGGCGATGACAGCAGTCACGCTGGGACTCGTTCTTCTTTGATGGGAAGGCGATTCCAGATTTCTCGACTATCGACCGCGTCGTAGGACGCAGTCGAAGTGACAATCAGCCCCAGGTAGGCCCAGAATCCAGCGCCGAGATCGATATTCGCAAGCTGGCTCAACTTGATCACGGCCACGAAGATGCCCAATAGATAGACCTCGAGCATCGCCCACGGCCGAAGGATCTCGAGGTGCCGGTACAGAGGACCCAGATACGACGGCGCTCGCCCTCGGTGAGTCTGCCACAAGACCCAGCCGAACCCCGAGAGGTGGAGCAGCGGTGCCAGCACACTCGCGAAGAAGATCAGAAGCCCCAGGGGTGCGTAGCCGAGTTCGATCAGGTTTCCGACCCCGCTGATGATGCGATTTCCCTGATCGCGCCCCGCGAACTCGAAGGTCATGAAGACAGAGAAATTTGCAATCGCAAGCAGCAGGAGCGATGCGACCGTCAGCGTCAGTGCACGTTCGATCCCACCCGGCTTCTCTCGGTACAACACGAGAGTGCATCCGACACATCTCGCGGACTGTCCGGGCAAGAGTCCTATCCGCCGCTGGAGCAGACCACAGTAACAACACTCGATCTCGGTCTGTTGCGTCATGATGCCACGAGATGAAAGTAGCATGATCGGACGAGGATCATGGCCGCCTCCACACCGAGAAGCGGCCCTAACGCGACAAGTGGAACGGGGCGACTGCAGAAGCACGCCGCGGACGGCCGGCTCCGCGGTGGGTTCCGGGTTCGCGGTGCAGGTGCCCCCCATCGCTGGTCTTTGAATCCCGTATCGGGGCCGGTTCCCGTTCCTCTCAGCGAGTGGAGGGGAGCAGACCTTGCTCGAGGATCGCTTCGGCGACCTCGTGCGCCGCCAGGGCGTGACCCTTGGGTGCGTAGTCAGCCTCGGTTCTCGGCACCTTGTGTTCCAGAAGAACGTGGCGGAAAAAGAGTTCGGCGAGCACCGCCGCCACACAGAACGAAAATGTCACCAGGAGCAGCCGCGCCAGCCAGCGGCGGAGACCGCGCCGCTGGCTGGATTGGCCATCTCTACCCTTCTTGAAGCGGCTCACCGAAATTGGAATATACAGGCTGACGGCAGGCGGCCCGGATCGGGTGCCTTGGGATCCGCATCATCCGGGACCGAAATCGGCCCCTGCGCACACCAGAATTCGAAGTTGCCGGCTCCCATCTCGCAGAGTGGGACACCTGCAGGAGAGAGGGCTGCCTTGCCGCTGGAATCGGATCCGGTTGGCCGGTGGTTTTCTGGCGAGACGCCGGAGAGCCCAGCTAGCGCACTGAAACTACGCTCGCGATGTGCTGCACCCACAAGGGGATCAGACTCGCCCAGTACGCCACCATCCAGGTCAGACCGATGAGCCCGCCCCACGCCTTGGCACCGGTCCTCCGGTTCCGCCGGTGGATCGAGTCACGCAGGCCTTCCCGCCACCGGACCCGCGGCACCGAGCCGGTTGGCGGCTGTGTCCGAGCTTCTGCGCGCAGAGATCGGAGGTGGAAGACTTGCCACGGCAGATAGACACCGCCAAACAGCAGGCTCAGCCGAAGGAGGCCAAGACTGCCAACGGGCGTATCGCCCGCGGCGTACAGAAACGCGCTCGCCGTCGTGTTGGCGGCGAATATGATCAACCATCCCAGCTCTTCGTAGAGGTAGCGATCGAGGCGCTTCGTCAGGATCGCATTCCAGACGAATCCCTGTGAGATCAAGACTTGCACCACCATGACCCAGGAAAGGCCGTTGACCCAGCCGACCTGCTCGACGTTGAGCACGCGGATCACGTGGGAGAACTGGTAGATGTACGCCACCTCGGAAAAAGTCGCGAGAACACGGGTCAGGAAGATCGAACTGAGCGGATTGTCGTGGAAGACGATGTTGTCGAGATAGCGGTTGGGGAAGAGACAACGAAATGCGGAGACCGCGAGGAGGATCAGCCCGGGTACGACGACGTGCGGATCGGGAGTCGCCAGCGCAAGCAGACTTGCGATGAGATAGGCGTTTAGCAGGGCGCCGAGCTTCAGCAGCCAGAGGAGGGTCCTGAAATCACTCGGCATCGACGGCGAGACTCCCGCTGCCTGAAGGGGTCGCGGACACCGTCATCGAACCTCCGCGCGCCAGAGGAGACGACCGCCCGCGGGGTGGAAGTATACGCCTGAGGGCCGGGGGGCAAATTTCTTCCCACGCTCCATTCTCACCGGCTGTGCGAGGCGAAGGTTCGTGTCTCGTCGTTGCTGCCCTGGGGCTTCACGGAGACTCCCCCACCGGCCACAGATCAAGACTGAATCAGCTGATCAGGGGGCCGCCTTCCTCAATCTGCTATGACCTGGGTGCTTATGCGTTGTCCATTCGAAGCCGGACCACAAGGAGTGTAAACATGCAGAATGCTAATTGTTTTCGATCTCTTGTTTCAGCACCAGTCCTCGCGATCGCACTGGTCCTGTTGGCTGTTGGGGCCTGCAGTGAAGATCCTGAAGAAAAATTACGAGATGCCGGAAAGCAGCTCGATGCGGTGCAAAAAGACGCTCAGAGGGCTCAGCAGCGACTCGGCACTGACCAGCAGAAACTCGAACAGGCGCACAAGCAGGTAAGCGACGACCGCCAGGCTGTCGCCGATGCACAGGGCCGCGTCGCCGAAGCGAATGAGAACGTGCGCCACTACGCCACCGACGACGTGGTGTTCCGCGAAGTGCAGCGACGACTGCTCGATGATTCCAAGCTCGTCAATACGGCGGTTTCGGTGGGGGTGACCAACGGTGTAGTGACACTCACGGGCGACGTGCCGAACGCCGAACTGCGCACGCTCGCCGGCAAGCTTGCCGAGACCAGCACCGGCGTCGTGAAAGTCGTCAACGACATACAGGTTTCCGACCCGAGTCCCGCGAAGCCCGGAGGCCCGACCTCAGCCGACGACAAGGACGCACCGAGCGCAGATTCCGCGGCAAAGCCCGAGGCCGCAGCAAAGCCCGAGGCCGCAGCAAAGCCCGAGGCCGCAGCAAAGCCCGAGGCCGCGGCAAAGCCCGAGGCCGCAGC
>PBYF01000035.1 GCA_002729515.1 Deltaproteobacteria bacterium | reverse complement strand
GGACTGAAATCCTGCACACGACCGGCATTCGAAACGCACGCGTGCAGGAAATATTCACGCGTTGCAGCTGGACTGAAATCCTGAACATGGTCTGCATTCGAAATGCACGCGTGCAGGAAAAACATTCACGCGTTGCAGCTGGACTGAAATCTTCAGCGCAGGAGCGGATTTCGTGTGGGTTTCTAAGCGCTGAAGGGAAGAAAGCTTCGTGAAATCAAGTGGTTGCGTTCGCTCCGGAGGGCGCTTCCGTTCTCAGGACGATCTCGGTGATCTCGGCGGGCGCAAAGAGCCGCATCGGCGGGCCCCAGAAGCCGGTGCCGCGGCTCACGTAAAGTTCTGCAGCCCCGCGGCGATAGCGGCCGGCGACGAAGGGTGTGCTCAGTCGCACGAAAAATCCGAAGGGGAAGATCTGCCCGCCGTGAGTATGCCCCGAGAGTTGGAGGTCTATGCCGCAGTTCGCTGCACGCTTGAAAGTCGACGGGTCGTGGGCGAGCAGGAGCGCGGGACGCTCAGGATCGCGACCCGACAGCGCCGCTTCCAGGTCCTCACCACCATCTGCCCCGAAGAGATCGCCCCGGTGGTCGTCGACACCCACCAGGTCGAATGCCGCACCGCGCGTCTCGATCGCCACGCGCTCATTTCGCAACACACGCACACCAAGCTCACAAATCTTGTCCGTCCAGTCAGGCGCACCCGAATAGTGGTCGTGGTTTCCAGTCACAAAGTAGATACCGAGCGGTGCGTGCAGTTTGCGGAACGGCTCGACCTCGGCACCGAGGAACTCGACCTTCCCGTCCACGAGGTCGCCGGTCACCGCGACGAGATCCGGACGCAATGCGTTGACGCGTTCCGTCAGATCTTCGGCAAAGCGGCGCCCGCGGATCGAGCCGATGTGGGTGTCGCTGATCTGTACGATGCGAAGTCCGTCGAGCGCAACCGGCCAGCGGCGAAGACTTATTTCCACCCGTGCGAGAGCCGGTGGACGCAAGCCACCCCACAGGCCGGCGAGGGCCGCGACCCCGGCCACCAGGGCGACGCGCACACCGGACGCCCCACCCGCGTCCGGAGCACTCCCACCAGCGGCCCAGACCGCCGCGCCCGCGATCCACAGGACGGCGTCGATAGCGAGGAGTTGAATGAGCAGCAGAAAGGCGAACCCCATCCAGAGCGAAGCGGGCCATGCGATCCAGCGCGCTGCGGGCGGCTGCAACCGGCGCTCACCGATCGGCTGGAGCACTACCACGAGCGCCCCCAAAGCGATTGCGGCCAGCAGCACACCGCGCCAGGGCTCCGGTACACCGGGCTCGAACACCAGGCGCAGCGCAAGATAGGTGTGGACGCCCGCGAGAAAGGCGAGCCCCAAACAGGCGATGAGCAGTCCGAGAGCGAGGCGGTGCAGAGCGGTCCCTTCCGACGAGCGAGGGCTTTCAGGGTACCGGACTGTGGCTTCTGTGTGATCCCTTAGACGCTGGTGAGCCAGCGCTCGTGCTTGCGATCGCGGCCCGTGACGACATCGAAGAACGCAGTCTGCAACGTCTTGGTGATCGAGCCCCGAGTGCCAGTTCCGATGCGCCGATGGTCGACCTCTCGCACTGGCGTCACCTCGGCGGCGGTTCCGGTCAAGAAGAGTTCGTCGGCGAGATAGAGTTCGTCACGTGCGAAGGCACACTCGCGGACCACGATACCCCTGTCTCGGGCAAGCTCGATCACACTCGCTCGGGTGATGCCACCGAGAACCGTGGGGAGCGGGGGGGTGTAGAGTTCGCTGTCCCGCACGAGAAAGACATTCTCACCGCTCGCCTCGGACACGAACCCGTGCGTATCGAGCAGGATCGCCTCGTCGTAGCCGTCGAGTAAGGCCTCTCGCTTGGCGAGGATCGAGTTCACGTAGTCGCCGCAGGTCTTCCCCTTTGTCAGCTTGCTGTTGACGGAATGCCGGCTGAACGTGGAGACCTTGGCCCGGATACCTCGTTCGAGTCCTTCTTCGCCCAGGTACCGCCCCCACGGCCAGACAATGACCGCCACTCGGATCGCATTGTCGCCCGGATTGAGACCCATCTCGCCGTCGCCGATGAATGCGAGAGGCCGGATGTAACCCTCCCTCAAACCGTTGCGACGCAAAGTCTCCAGGATCGCCGCCTCGACGTCCGCGCGATCGAAGGGAATCTCCATCAGGTTGATATGAGCCGAGTCGTAGAGTCGATCCACATGCTCCGTCAGGCGGAAGACCACCGAGCGTTCATCGTCGGTGCGGTAGCAGCGGAGTCCCTCGAATACTCCGAGCCCATAGTGCAGCGTATGGGTCAAGATAGGTACGTTCGCGGCATCCCAGGGCACAAAATCGCCGTCCAGCCAGACGACCTCGCCGCTAATCCCGCCAGTCGAACCCATCGTGTTCTCCGCCATGCCGCATTCCCGAAGGCCTCGAAGAACCGGCACATCAAGAAGTAGGACGTCTCGCGTCCGCTTGCCAACCACCATCGGGGCCGCGGGGGTCCGGCTCGCCGATGCGCAGGTGCACATCGTCGACACCGAGCCCACCATCGACGGAGACGAACCGCCCGGTGAGCGTCGCGGCCCGGCCCGGACGCTTCGCGTAGACACCGCCAAGACGCACGTCGGCCCCCGTCGCATCGATCTCGAACCGCCCCTCGACGTCCGCATACGGTCCGCTCACTTCGAAGCGGACACCGAGCGGCCCGGCGAGCTCAAAGTCGCCGAGCACGACGCGCCCGTCCTCGAGCCGGAAGTCGCCCACCTGACGCTCCGGCGCCGCCACCGGACCGCGATGAGTCAGGGTCCCGCTCATTCGACCGCTCAGCTCCGAGGCAAATCCGAGGAACGGCGCGACCGGCTCCAGGGGGAAGTCGCGAAACTCGCCCTCGAGGTCGAGCGTGCCGGACGGGCTCGCCGTTCCCCACGCCCTGAACGTCCCACCCTGCTCCGAGGTCAAAGAGAAATCGAGTTCGGAGAGCGTGTCGGCAGAGTTCCCACGCGACGAAAAGTCCACACTGCCGATCTCTCCCACTCGCGGCGGCAAGAGGGTCTGGTCCTCGATACGGATCCGCGCATCGCTGACCTCGACCGCGCGCACCACGACCGGAGGGGCACCGGGCTTCGCGCCCGGCATCGACCCCGGCTCCGCCGCACCCACGAGGCCGGGCAGCTCCAGTCCGCGCTCGGTCAGCACGAGCCGCACCAACGGCTCCTCGACCACCAGCGAGTGCACCACGACCGCACCCGCGGCGAGCGGTGCAAGCGCAACCCGCAGTTCCACGCTACGGGCCTCGAGCAGGGGCGGCCCCCCCGGCATCGCGCCGGCCACGCGCACCCTCGCCACGCCGAGCGAAGGCGGGAACAAGCCCGCGACGACCTCGCCGACCGCGACGTCGCGCCCCAGCGCGTCGGAGGCCAGGGCCATGATCCGGGCGCGGTTCTCGGGTGCATTGAGCATGCGCGTAGCAACGCGGTCAGCGACGAGGGCAGCACCCGCGACCGACACGCCCAAGATGAGGGCGACGGAGCCGGCGGCGCGCACTCTCAGCCGTCGAGTTTTCGGGCCAGGATCTCGCGCACCGCGCCCGGGTCGGCCTTGCCGCCCGTTTTCTTCATCACCTGGCCCATGAGAAAATTCAACACCCTCTTCTCTCCGCCCCGGTAGCGTTCGACGTCGTCCCCGTGCGCCGCCAGGACCTCGTCGACCGCGGGCTCGAGCGTGCCCGAGTCGGCGACCGCCTCGATACCCCGCTCGCGCACCAGCGCCTCCGGGTCACCGCCGCGCTCTACCAGCTCCGGCACGAGGCTCCGCGCGCCCTTCGCGGTGGTGCGCCCGGTGTCGACCAGCCGGATCAAGCAGGCCAGCGTCTCGGGAGTCAGCGCCGCCGCCTCGATCTCCCGCTCCTGGACGCCCAAAGCCTGGAGCACGTCTCGCAGAATCCAGTTCGCGACGGGCTTTGCGGGACCGTACGCCGCCACCGTCGCCTCGAAGAAGTCGGCCAGCGTGCGGCTCTCGGTGAGGAGTCGCGCGTCGTAGCCGGAGAGCCCGTACTGCGTTTCGAAGCGTACGCGCTTCGCCTCGGCGAGCTCCGGCAATTCACCGCGCACACGCTCGATCTGCTCAGGCGAGAGGCGCAGCGGCACCAGGTCCGGGTCGGGGAAGTAGCGGTAGTCGTCCGCGTTCTCCTTGAGCCGCAGTACCCGCGTGCGCCGGGTGACGGAGTCGTACGCCATGGTCGCTTGCAGCACCGGCTCCCCCGCGTCGAGCAGCGCGGCCTGCCGCTCGATTTCGGCTTCGAGCGCTTCCTCGACGAAGCGGAAAGAGTTGAGGTTCTTGAGCTCCGTGCGTGTTCCGAGCTGCGCCGCGCCCTTCGCGCGCAGCGACAGATTGGCGTCGCAACGGAACTGGCCCTTCTCGAGGTCGGCGTCCGAGACATCGATGTAACGGAGGATGCCGCGCAGCGTCCGAAGGTAGTTTCCGGCCTCGGCCGGCGAGCGAAGTTCGGGCTCGGACACGATCTCGAGCAGCGGAACTCCAGCGCGGTTCAGGTCCACCTGGGTCCCGTGACCGGCGATGGAGGCATCGTGTATCGACTTGCCAGCGTCCTCCTCCATGTGGATGCGGGTCAGACCGATGCGCCGCCTCTCGGCGACCTCGCCCTCTCCGGCAAGCAATTCGATCCAGCCCCCGGTCGCCAACGGCTCTTCGAACTGCGAGATCTGATAGCCCTTGGGCAGATCGGGATAGAAGTAGTTCTTGCGCGCGAAGATCGAGCACTCGTGCACGCTGCAATGCGTCGCGAGCCCGGCGCGGATGGCCAACTCCACGGCGTGACCGTTCAGCACCGGCAGCACCCCGGGAAGCCCCAGACAGATCGGGTGCACACTGTGATTGGGCTCGCGATCGTAGACGACGGGAGCCGGACTGAAGAGCTTCGAGGCCGTCCGCAGCTGACAATGCACCTCGAGCCCGATCACGACCTCGTAGCCGTTCGGATCCCCGGGGCGGTGGCCCGCCGCCCTCGCTTCGGCCGGCCGCCCGGTCATACCGGCTCCGGCGGCCGTTGGCCGTGAAACGCCGTTCGCCGCTGGTAGGTGTCGGCGATTCGAAGCAGCCTGCCCTCCTCGAGGGGTGGACCCAGAACCTGGAGACCGACCGGGAGACCATCAGAGAAACCGCAGGGCACGGAGACTCCCGGTAGCCCCGCGAGATTCGCGGAAACGGTGAAGACGTCGGAGAGATACATGCGCAGCGGATCCTCGGTTCGCGATCCGAGAGCAAAGGCCACCTCGGGACTGGTCGGCGTCACGAGCGCGTCGCAGGACCGGAAAGCCGTCTCGAAATCGCGGCGCAGCAACGTGCGCACCTGCTGGGCCTTGCGGTAGTAGGCATCGTAGTAGCCCGCCGACAACACGTAGGTCCCCAGCAATATGCGGCGCTTGACCTCGGCCCCGAAGCCTTCGGAGCGGGTTCGCAGGTACATGTCCGTGAGCCCGCGCGCGGCCTCCGCGCGCCGGCCATAGCGGACGCCGTCGTAGCGGGCCAGATTGCTCGAAGCTTCGGCAGTGGCGATCAGATAATAGGTCGCCACTGCCGTGTGGGCGTGGGGCAACGAGACCTCGCACACCTTCGCCCCGGCCCGCTCGAGTTCCGCAACCGCGTCGCGCACGCAGGCCAGCACGGCCGGGTCGATCCCGTCGTGCGCGGAGTATTCGCGCGGAAGGCCCAAGGTGAGACCCGAAACGTCACCGTCCAGCGCTTGTCCCCAGGAGGGAACCGGCTCGGGCGCCGAAGTCGAATCGCGCGGATCGTGTCCCGAAACGGCCTCGAGCAGCAGCGCGACCTCGGCGGCACTGCGCGCGAAGGCACCGATCTGGTCGAGCGAGGACGCAAAGGCCACAAGACCCCAGCGCGAGACACGGCCATAGGTGGGCTTCATCCCCACGACACCGCAGAAGCTCGCAGGCTGGCGGATCGAGCCGCCCGTGTCGCTGCCAAAAGCGGCCGGCACGATGCCGGCCGCCACCGCAGCAGCAGAGCCACCCGACGACCCACCGGCCGCGCGCGCCGGGTCCCAAGGGTTGTGGCTGGGTCCCGCGACGGAATGCTCGGTGGAAGAGCCCATGGCGAACTCGTCCATGTTGGTGCGCCCGACCACTACGGCACCCGCCGCCTCGAGCTTCTCGACCAGGGTCGAGGAGTAGGGAGAGACGAAGCCCTCGAGGATGCGGGAGGCGCAGGTCGTGGGCTCGCCCTGCATCACCATGTTGTCCTTGACCGCGACCGGAATCCCGTCGAGCGGCGAGCGCACCGCACCCCGCGCCCGTCTCTCGTCGGACCGTGCAGCGTCTGCGCGCGCGCCCTCGGAACGCAGACCGAGGAAGGCGTTGAGCCGCGTGCCCAGCGCTTCGGCGCGGGCCAGCGCGCGACCCACCAGTTGCACCGAGGAGACCTCGCCCGCGTCGAGAACCTCACGCAGTTCCGCGATCGAGCCGAGAGGCTCCGTCATCCCTCTTCCTCGCCTTCGATGACCTTGGGCACCACGAACGCCGTACCCTCCCGATCCGGGGCATTCGCTACCGCCAGCTCCGGGTCCATCGCCGCCGCCCCCGCATCGTCGCGCATCGGCGTCGCAAGCGGCAGCACGTGCCTCGTCGGCTCGACGCCTTCGGTGTCGACCGACTCCAGGAGCGCGACATAGCCGAGGATCGCCTCGAGTTCCGTCACCGCCCGCTCGGCCTCGGCGTCGGTCAGCGCAAGCCGCGCCAGGGCGGCGATCCGCTCCACCTCCTCGCGGCTCACATCCGCCATCGCGTCAGAAGCTAGCAGCCCCGAACCTGCGCTAGCCTTCCGCGTCTTCCATGATGGATTTATCCGAACCCTTCCAATCACTCGACGATCCGATCCGCCGCAGCATCTCCGAGCTGGGGTGGACCTCACCGACCCCCGTCCAGGAAAAGGTCCTGCCCGCCATGCGAACCGGCCGTGACCTGATCGTCCAGGCGCACACGGGCAGCGGCAAGACAGGGGCCTTCGGCATCCCCATCGCCGAGGCCTTGGACCCCGAGGCGAACCACTGCCAGGCGCTGGTCCTGGTCCCGACCCGGGAACTCGCCAACCAGGTTGCGGAAGAGACCGCGATCCTCGCCAAGCACAAGGGCCTGCGCTGTCTCGCCGTCTACGGGGGGGTGGGCTACCAGCACCAGATCGACGCCTTCGAAGCCGGCGCTCATCTCGTGGTCGGAACCCCCGGTCGAATTCTCGACCACCTCGGATCGGGACGCTTCGACCTCGGGAAGCTCCGCATCCTCATCTTCGACGAAGCGGACGAGATGCTCTCCCTCGGCTTCTGGCCAGACATGCGCGAAATCCAGAGGTACGTCCCGAAAAAGCGCCAGACCTGCCTCTTCTCGGCGACGATTCCCGAGCGCGTCCGCTCTCTCGCCCGCTCCTTCCTGATCGACCCGGAGTACGTCTCCCTGTCCGAGGGACAGCTGGGCCCGCAGCAGATCGAGCACTACTACGTGGTGACCACCGCACAGGAAAAGGAAACAACGCTCGTCCGCATCCTGGAACACGACGAGCCCGACAGCGCCATCGTCTTCTGCAACACGAAGGCGGATGTTCGCTACGTCACGGCTTTCCTGCAGCGCCGCGGCTTCGACGCGGACCAGATCTCAGGCGACCTCACCCAGGCTGCCCGCGAGGAGGCCATGGGGCGAATCAAATCGGGAAAGCTGCGCTTTCTCGTCGCCACCGACGTCGCGGCTCGCGGCATCGACATCAGCGATCTCTCCCACGTAATCAGCTACGCCGCGCCGGAGTCGCCCGAGGTCTACGTGCACCGCACCGGACGCACCGGGCGGGCGGGCAAGGCCGGAGTCGCCATCTCGCTCGTGTCCGGACTCGATATCGGAAACTTCCGCTACCTCCAGCAGGTGAACCGCATCGAGATCTCCGAGCGCGAGGTCCCGAAAGAAGAGACGCTTCGCGAGCGGCTCCGCGAGCGGCTGATGGTGAAGATCGAGCGGGAAGTCCGAGCACTCCCCGAAAAGGAACAGCGCTTCCTGGTGCAGCGATTCGTCCCGATCGTCAACGAACTCGCCGCCAGCGAAGACGGCCGGGGGGATCTCGCAGCCATCTGCGCGGCCTACATGCGGGAACACAAGCCCGAGGTGCGGGTAACCGACACGCCGCCGCACGGAAGCTCCGATCCGGAAGCGCGTCAGAGCCGGCACGGAAACGACGAACGCCCTCGCCGCCGGCGGCGAGGGCGCAAGCGGGGGGGCACCGGAGCTTCCTCGTGAAAATCGCGGTCTTCTGCGGCTCGAGCAGACACTGCGATCCCCGCTTCCTCGAACCCGCGCGCCAGCTCGGTGCCGAGATCTCGCTCCGCGGCCACGTCCTGGTGTACGGCGGTGGCCGCAGCGGGCTGATGGGTGCCGTGGCCGACACCGCACTCGCCCAGAAAGGCAGGGTAGAAGGCGTCATCCCGCGCAACTTCATGGGCGAGGGCGCGCACCACCTCGCTCTCGACGAGCTCCAGGTGGTCGACGACATGCGCGCGCGCAAGGCGGCGATGGACGCCCGGGCGCAGGCCTTCATCGCACTGCCCGGCGGCTGCGGAACACTCGAGGAGCTCACCGAGATTCTCTCCTTTCGCAAGCTCGGACTGCACCACCGACTGCTGGTGCTGCTCGACACCGACGGCTTCTTCGACGGTCTGGCGGTGCAGATCAACCGCGCCGTCGCGGAGGGCTTCGACTCGACGAAAAGTCTGGACTATTTCCGCGTGGCACGTGACGCGCGGGACGCCGTGGATCTCTGTGAGGGGTCGATCAGGGACTGAAGGCGCTGCCGCCGACGTAGAGCCGGAGCGCCCCGGCGTCCACCGCTGCGCCGTCCAGCGCTCGCGCCAGGCCCGCCGCATCGGGAGCGACATCGCCCAGAGCCTTTTCGAGCGCTGCGGCGTCTTCCCCGCGCACAATGCATTCGGCACCCGGGAGCACACGCCGCGTGGCGCCAAACGCGATGCCAGCCGCGTCCCCGTCCGCGTGAACGAGCAGCAACGCGCCGCCGCCGCCGCCCGGTCGCTCGCAGCACCAGTCGAGCGCCGGACCCACGGCCTCGAAGCGTTCCAGGCAGTCCTGGGCGAGGAGCCAGGCCGGCGCGGCGCAATGCTCGTCGGCGGCCGGCCCAGCCACCGACGCCACCGCGAGGCCGCGTTCGTTCACGCCGACGAGGGCGGCGGGAAGCCAGGGACGTGTGACCTCGACGGAAGCAAACAGGCCCTCGGGCCGGCTCCGGCGCACCACGAAGGGGGCCTCGAGTGCACGGCCGAGTCGCGCCGGGGGACCTTCGAGCACCACCGCCGCGGCCTCGGCCCCGCCCTCCGCCAGCACCCGGGGCGCGAGCCAGCTCGCGGGCACCCCGGCAGCACTCCCCAGACCCGCCAGGCGGTCCGCCTGATGCGGAAAGTGACGCCACAAGTCCCGGACGCAGCGCGCCTCCGGGCCCCGGGGCCAGCCGGCTCGCCACCGCAAGCGCTCCCAGGCGGTCCCGGCGGCGAAGCGACGAGCCACGGCCCGTCTGCAGGCGCGACCCTGGTCCCGCCCCAGGTCCCGCGGCGCTCCCCGGCACTCGATGACAGCGTTCAACCGCCGCCGTCCCTCGCCAGCGGGAGGATCTCGTTGAGCGAACCGAGGCGATAGCCCTCCAGGTCGAGGGAGACGAAGCGGAAGCCGAGCGGCTTCACCGCCGCGACGATCCGCGCCGCCATCGCGGGCTCGAGTGCACGGCTCAGCTCGTCGGGTGCGACCTCTACGCGTGCGAGCGGACCGTGGTGACGCAGCCGGACCTGCTCGAAGCCGAGGGCGCGCAGTCGATCCTCTCCCTCGTCGACCTGACGCAGCCGATCGGGCGTCACCTCGGTGCCGTAGGGCAGACGCGACGACAAACACGCCGACGCCGGGAGATCCGCGTTGGGAAGCCCGGCGGACCGGGCCAGCGCGCGGATCTCCGCCTTCGAAAGATCTGCATCCAGGAAGGGCGAAAGGACGCCCTGCTCGCTGGCGGCCCGGTGGCCCGGACGGAAGTCTCCCGTGTCCTCTGCGTTGACGCCGTAGGCCACCGCGTCGAAGCCGAGTTCGTCCCGCAGTCCGCCGAGCACCTCGAAGAGCTCGGTCTTGCAGTGATAACAACGATTGGCGTCGTTGCTTCGATAGGCGGACCGCTCCATCTCCAGGGTCGAAACGAAACGATGAGGCAGGTCGAAATCGGCGACGATCCGCTCGGCCATCGCGCGATGGCTGCGGGGATACGACGGCGACTCCGCCGTCACGGCAAGGCTGTCCGCCCCGAGGGCTCGGTAGGCCGAGAACGCGAGATAGCTCGAGTCGACGCCCCCGGAAAACGCCACCACCACTCGCCCCGCCGACCGCAGCACCTCTTCCACCAGCGCGTCTTTCCGCTGGAGAATCGAGGACATGGAGGACACGGAAGCAAGGTACGGAGGGGGCCTCCCAGGGTCAACCGGGGTATCCTCGCAGCGCCACGGGAGGGGGAATGACCAAGATTCGCCTCGGCCTGCTGTTCGGAGGGCGCTCCGTCGAGCACGAGGTCTCGATCGCGTCAGCGACCGCGATCCACGAGGCTCTCGATCCCGCGCGCTACGACGTGACGCTGCTCGCCGTGGGACGCGACGGGCAATGGCACCGGGGCAACCCGGGGCTTCCCCCCGCAGCGTCACTCGACGGGGAGGTGGTCAACCTCCCAGCGTCGGCCGGCGAACACAGACTTCTCCGCTGGGAACACGGCGCGGCTGAATCAGCCGGACAGCTCGACGTGATCTTTCCCATCTTGCACGGTCGGGGCGGTGAAGACGGCTCGCTCCAGGGCCTGCTCGAGCTGTCCGGAGTTCCCTACGTGGGCTCTGGCGTGCTCGGATCGGCGCTCCAGATGGACAAGGAGGTGTCGAAGCGGCTCTTTGCCGCCGCTGGACTTCCCGTGCTCGCCTGGGTGCTCGTACGCAGCCGCGAGATCGCACGTGGCGCCGACGTGGCCGCCGAGCGCGCGCTGAGCGGCGTGGGCCTACCGATGTTCGTCAAGCCCGCGAACCAGGGCTCCTCGGTCGGCATCCACAAGGTGACAACCCCCGAGGCGTTGATCCCGGCCCTGCGCGACGCAGCGCGCTACGACGCGAAGGTGCTATGCGAGCGGGCCGTCGACGCCCGGGAGATCGAAGTCGCCCTGCTCGGCATCGATCCGATCGAAGCTTCCGTCCCGGGCGAGATCCGCAGCCATCGGGAGTTCTACGACTACGAGGCGAAATACGTGGACGAGGACACGGAACTCCTGGTGCCCGCCCCGCTCGACCCGGACCAGACCGCAAGCGTGCGCGACCTGGCCGTGCGCGCGATGGCAACGCTCGAGGGCGCCGGCCTGGGCCGTGCGGACTTCCTGCTGGACCGCTCGACGGGTGAATTCTGGTTGAACGAGGTCAACAGCCTGCCGGGCTTCACCGAGGTGTCGATGTTCCCCCGTCTCTGGGAGGCAAGCGGCCTGGCCTACCCGGCCCTGCTCGACCGTCTGATCGAGCTCGCCCTGGAACGGCACCGCGAGAGCGAGTCTCTCGAAACCCTGTACCGGCGCAGCTGAGGGACTTCGGGGGGCCGAGCAAGTAGGGACAGCAGCGTCCGCCTAGCGCTGGCGCGGGACAGCGTAGCCGAGCGCGCGGAGCTGATTGAGACGCATCTCGTCGAGTTCGACTTGGCGTGCTTCGACGCCCCAGGCGTTCTGAGGCGACTCGTATTTCTCACGGGCCGCATCGAAAAGCCGCTCGGTATCGGGGTCGCCCGGAACGTAGAGATTCGTCTGCTCGCCGGGGTCTGCCTCGGTGTCGAACAGTTGGAACTCCGGCGGATCCAGCTTGGGCCACCACACGAGCTTTCGCCCGGAATCGGTCACCGCCACGATTGGTATCTCTCTTTCGGGCCAGCCCCAGCCCCGGTCTAGGTAGGCGAACTGTGGCCGGCGCCACGAAGTATTGGAGTCCTGTACACCCGCCCGCTCGAGGATCAGGGGCACGAGCGAACGGCCGTCGGGATTCGTGAGTCCGGGAAGCCCCATGAGATCGAGGAGGGTGGGCCAGATGTCGATGTTCGACACCGGCTCGTCGATGACGACGCCCGGGTCGAGTTGGAAGGGCAACCCAATGATCCAAGGGACATTCACGACCTCGGTAAAGAGATTTCGCGCGTGCCCCTCGAACCCGTGTTCGCGGAAGGCCTCGCCGTGGTCCGAAGCAATGACGATGATTGTGTTCTGCAGTTGGCCGCTCTTGCGGAGTTGCTCGTGCAGGTGACCGATCACCCGGTCGGTCCAGTGGATGGCCATGTCGTAGTAATCCGAGTAGCTGCTGCCAAAGTCGGGTGTGCCCTCGGCGTACCTGTACTGGTGGAGATCCATCATGTGCATGTAGAGGAAGAAGCGCTCATTGCCAAACGAGTGCAGGAAATCCATCGCCGCGACCAGGCTGTCCTCGTCCGAGCCTTCGAGAGTCCCCCCCGCCGGATGCCGGGACTCAGCCTCCATGCGGGACCTGCCCGGACGCGGCCGCTGGTAGAACTCGAAACCCTGATCGAATCCAAAATTGGGAGCGACCCACCCGTTGCGGTAGATGCCGGCCGTTCGGAATCCTGCGTCGCGCAGGATCTCGGCGGGTAGCCTCGCTTCGGTGGGCAGAGCGTCGCCGAAGCGCAAGATTCCGTTGTTGAACGGCAGCGTCCCCGTCCAGAGCGATGCCATCGAGGTCTTGGTCCAGCTCGATTGGGCCAGGACATCGCGGAACACGATCCCGTGCTGCGCAAGGGCGTCCAGGTTCTCGGTCGTCGGCCGCTCGTACCCGTAAACGCCCACGCGATCGGCCCGCAGGGTATCGACCACGATGAAGACGAGGTTGAGATCGTCGCGGTCCCGGAGTTCCCTGATCTCGGCGGCTTCGCCCACCGTCCTGGAGGGAAAGCTGAGGTCGAACTGGGCGGCGACTGCGACGAGGACCATGAGGCCAGCGGCGACGAAGTAAGTGGTCGGCGAGTCGAGTAACCGGCGAAACATTTCGATCGGACTCCCCCCCGCCCCTGCTGATCCTAACGCGGCGAGCGGGCTACGTCGCCCGGCCACTCTGCCGGGGCTGACAGACCGGATTCCCGGGGATGAACGGAGCCGGGCTGGATACGCTGGGGGAGTTTCACACCGGCGGGGAGCGAGGCGTAGCCCGGAGGTGCTGCGAAGCCACAGGCGAAACCGTCCCCGCGAGGTAAACCCCAGGGCGGGCGACGGTGTCAACATTCGGGACGCGGGCCTCGCGACCGGCGTAAACTACCGACCAGCGGAGAGCCACCCATGAGCGTCGACGCCCGAAACCCGCCACCTATACTTCAAGTTTCGCACCATTCAGGAGGTCACCGCTCCCGATGATCAAGCCCAATCCCTCTGCCTTTGCGGGCACCTGCGCCCTGGCGCTCGCCCTCGCCCTCTCGGGTTGCGGCGGCGATATCGAAGCGCGCATGGCCGAAGTGCGCGCACTCCAAGACGTGGGCCAGTACCAGGCCTCGATCGACGAACTCCGCCAGATTCTCTCCATCGAGCCCGATCTTCCCGAGGCCACTTACCGCCTGGGCGTGGCCCTGCTGCAGACCGGCGAGCCAAGCCGTGCCGTGTGGGCCCTCGAGAAGGCGACAGAGAACCCGGCGTACGCGATCCGGGCGGCATTGCTCCTCGCATCCGCCCACTTCAGCCAGCAAAACTTCGAGGCCAGCATCCGCGCCGCCGACCGGGCACTCGAGATCGATCCGGACCAGCATGCCGCGCTGCGCATGCGCGCAAAGGCCAACGTTGGAGCCGCGCGTTTCGAGGAGTCCCTCGCGGACGCGAGTCGCCTGCTAGAGACGTACCCGGATGACTACGGGGTCCAGGCCATTTACGCGAGCGTACTGACGGACCTGGGCCGTCTCGACGAAGCTCGTGTCGCCCACGACAGACTCAAGGAGACCGCTCTCTCCGGCAACGATCCGTCTATTTCGCACCGCGGCTGCATCGCTCCGGCGATCTTCGCAAAGGACCAACTCCAGGACAACGAACTGGCGGCAGAACTCTTCGACGATTGCACCGATCGCTTCCCCGCCAACGCCTTCGTGATCGGGGAAGCCATGCGCTTCCACGACAGTAGCGGCCACCCGGAGAATGCGACGAAGCTCATCCGCCGAGCCGTCGAAGAGGCTCCGGAGAACCTCTCCCTGCGCTCTCACCTGGGGACCCGCCTGCGCAACCGCGGCGACTTGGAAGGAGCCGAGCAAGTATTCCGCGATGCCGCCGAGAGCTTCCAGTCCGCCGGAGCGTGGAACCTGCTCACCAACTTCTACCGGCTCCAGAAGCGCTCGGCCGACGCACTCGCCGCGATCGAACAGGTCGCGGAACTCTCGGGCGGAGGCAACGATCAACTGCACTTCGCTCAGGCCGACATACTGATCGACCTCGGCAACCACGACCGCGCCGAAGCGATCGCTGCATCCATCGAAGAGCCCACATATACCCGGCTGCTACTCGGCCGCATCGCCTTGGAGCAGGGTGAACCGAAACGCGCCCTCGAACATTTCGAACAGGGCATCCGATCCTGGCCTAACAACGCCGGTGCGCGCTACCTGGCCGGACGGGCTGCCCTGGAACTCGGCGATACGGACCGCGCCATATCCGAATTCCGGGAAGCGATGCGCGTCGACAACACCGCCACGCCCGCCTCCGAAGTGCTGGCGCGTGTGCACTTCGAGTTGGGTGACTACAGCGAGGCGCTGCGCATCGGACAGCTGGCCCGGCGCCACCCCGACGCAAACCTCCCGAACGTACTCACCGTGGCTGCCCGCTCGTTCACAGCGCTGGGCCAGTACGACGACGCCCGACAAGTACTGGAGCTTCTCCGGACGCGTCCGGACATGCGATTGCACGGCGCTGAGGAACTCGCAGCCGTGGAACTGGCCGCCGAGGGCCCCACGGCGGCGGTGGCCTCGATCGAAACCAGCGGCATCGACATCTCCGCACCGGACAACAGCGTCCTGCTGCGCTCCTGGGTCGACGCAATGCTGGCGGCGGCGGGGCGCAGCAGCGCGGCGCTGCGCCGACTCGACCGAATCGTCGCTGCTCATCCCGACCAGGCCACCAATCACGAGCTGCGCGGCCTGGTCCTGCTCGAACTCGGCCGCGACGACGAGGCGGCTGCCGCTCTCGAGAAATCGATCGCTCTCGAACCCGAGTACGCGCCGGGCCACGCGGGCCTGGCCAGCCTGTCGGCCCGCAGGAACGATCTCGAGAAGGCAGTCGAACTCTTCGACAAGGCCTCCGAGCTGGCGCCCGACACCGCTCCCTACGCCTACTCGGCGGCCCAGCTGTCCCTCGCATTGGGTGATCAGAGTGGCGCCGAAACCCGGCTTCGCGAAGTGGTGCGTCGATTCCCGAGCCACGCCGGCGCGCGTAACAACCTGGCGTGGCTGCTGGCCGAACAGGGTGAAAGTCTCGACGCAGCACTCGCGCTCGCGGAACAGGCCCAGCGCCTCGATCCATCGCCGGAGGTGTTGGACACCCTCGGCTGGGTGCGATTCCGCCGTGGTGAGTACCCGGCTGCCGTAGCTGCACTCGAGCAGGCGGTCGAGGCACGTGAAGACTCGGCATCCATGCGCTATCGGCTCGGCATCGCGCTAAGCCGCAACGGCGATGCGGAACGCGCGCACAAAGAACTCCAGACAGCAGTCGACACCGGGAACTTCCCCGAAGCGGACGACGCCCGGCGTGAGCTCGCACGGCTCGCGCCGTAGCACCGGCCCACACCCACCTTGGTTTCCCCCATTCTCCAGAAGCGATGGCTGGCGGTCACCGGCCTGGTGATGCTGGCGTGCGTTGAGCCCGGTGAACGAGCTGACAAACACTTCGAGCGAGGCCAAGCGGAGCTCGACGCGGGCAACGTGAGAGGCGCGCTCCTGGAGTTTCAGAGTGCACTCACGTACCGGCCCGAAGACGCCACACTCTACGAAAAGATCGGCGACACGCTCGCGGACCACCAGCAGTCCTACCAGGAATCCCTGAAATACTACTTGGAGGCAATGCGCCTCGAGCCGGGGCGTATCCACTCCAGAATGCGCACGGCCCGGCTCATCGCGCCCAAAGACCTGCCGCGGGCACGAGCCATGGTGATGACCGCGCGACGAACTCACCCCCGCGAGCCGATCGTCCACCGCACCCTTTCACACGTGAATATCCTCGACAATGAACTCGACCAGGCTCTCTTTGCCGCACGGCGTGCCATCGACCTCGACCAGACGGATCCGCCAAGCTGGGCGCAGCTCGGGGAAGTGCATATGGCGAAGATCCGCACACGCAGATCGCGGGGTGAGCGTCCCTCGGCCCTGCTCTTCTCGCTCGCCCTCGGCGCCTTCGACAAGGTCAACGAGACAAAGGGCGGCAAACATCCGCCCGCCTTTCTCGCGAAGGGTCGTGTCTACTGGTTCGCCGGTCAGCGCGAAAAAGCCAAGCGAGAGTTCTCGCGAGCGGTGGAACTGGTCCGAGAGCAGGGACCTCCCGCAGAAATCCGATTCGTCTTCCAGACGGTATTCGACTTCGCGACGCGCGGGGGGGAGCAGGAGTTCCTGCGCTTCATGCTCCGCCTCGGGGTGACCGAGTTCCCCAACGACTTCGGAACATGGGAAGCGCTCGGCAACGCATACGATGCCTTCCCGGGGCACAGCGGTGAGGAAATCTTCCTCGAACTGCTCGACACGAACCCCGACAATCCGCGGGCCCACTCGCTCTACGCCAGGTGGCTCACTCGCCAAAACCGCATCGAAGACGCACGCACGCACATCGAGCGAGCGCGGGCTGACGGCATCGACAACCCGCTACTGAGCGAAGAACTCGTTCAACTCGAGCTTCGGAACGCCGACCTGGCAGCCGCACGCGCCACCTGGATCGAGATGACCGAGAAAGATCCCGACGGACTCGCAACCCGGGTGGCCGGGGCGCGTATCGCGCTTGCCGAGGGCCGGATCGGCGACGCCATCGCCACACTGGAGGCCCTGGAGGAAACCGAATACAACCACGAACTTCTGCGTCTACTCACCGTGGCACACCACGCGGCCGGGAACTTCGCGGACGCGCAACGCACCGTGGAGCGCGCCCTGACGCTGGGACCTCCGTCGGAGATCCCACTGCAACGGCTGCGTGCGCGAATCGCCGTCGATGACAGCAACTGGGCACAGGCCCTCTCCGCCTACGAAACCCTCTCGGAACTCGACGTGAAGCTCTCGCCTGAGGAGCGCGCGGGCTACGCCGCGGCCCTCTACAACCACGACCGCGCCCCGCAGGGCCGCGTGCTACTCGAGGATCTGTTGAGGGCGCGTCCTCCTGCGCCACGCGCCACACTGGTCTTTGCCGAGTTCGAGGGCGAGGCAAATCCCAAGCGCGCCTACGACCTGCTGACGCGCGCACACCGTTGGGTCCCGGGAAACACCGATGTACTCGAAGCACTGACCCGCATCGACATGGAGCGGGACCAGCCTCTGGTCGCCATCCGTCGGATAGGACAGCTCGTCGAGGACCGCCGGGCGAGTCCCAAGGCCCTGATGCTGCGCGCCGAAACCCTGGCGCAGCTGCGCTCGTTCGAAGCAGCGGAGGCGGACGTGCTCCGCGCCCTCGAGGCCAACCCGATGCTGCCGGGTGCAATCGATCTGCTCCACTCCCTCTACCGAGTGCAGGGGAAGAGCTCCGAAGCTCTCCGCACCTTCGAACAGGCCGATGAGGCGGGCGTGCTGCACGTGGCAGCACGCCATCTCCTGGCGCGGCTCTACCTCGAGGAGCGCGAAACCGAGCGGGCGAGAGACATGCTCGAGCGGGTGGTCGCGGAGGCTCCGCAGCGCTGGAGCGCGCTCGCCGACCTGGCCTACGTACTGGCCCAACGCGGCGAGGATCTCGACCGGGCACTCGAACTCGCGCGCGAGGCAGTCACGGCCTCCCGCGAAGACCCGCGCGCGTTGGATGCAGTCGGCTGGGTCGAACTCCACTCGGGTCGAGCCGATGCGGCTCTGGAGCACTTCGACGGCGGGATTCGCGCGGTCGGGCGCACGTCGGAACCGATGTTCCCCACACTCCAGTACCATCGCGGCCTCGCACTCCGGGCACTCGGACGGGAAGAAGACGCTGCGGGAGCCTTCGAAGAGGCGCTCCGCCACGGAAACTTCCCAGAGGCCGAGAACGCGCGGCAACAACTCGAGGCAGCGCGCCATCCCGAACTCGCACCAAACCCCTCCTAGTTTCCCGGCCGCACGGGGCCCGTTCTTCTGGAGCTTGATCGGCGCACTGGCGCTCCACACCCTGCTCCTCGTCGGGCCACTCGCCGGGGGGGCGGACCTGGCACCGCATCTGCACCTGATGCAACAGATGGCCGAGACTCCAGCCCTGCGCAGTGTCTACGCACCGGCCTATCACGCACTCGGAGCAGTGCTCGGCAGCGCACTGTCTCTGGCCAGCGCCGTGAAGCTCGTCGCACTGGGCTCCGCCGCGCTGCTATTGCTCGGCTTCCGACGCTTCCAACGGGCGGCGGGCCTCCCGGACGCGAGTGCGGCCCTCTTCTGCTGGATTCCGTACGGCTTCGCCCTGTCCTGGTGTCTCCCGAAGGTCGAAGCGGCCGGCTACGGCCTCGCGTTCATCGGGCTCGCGTGGCTCTGGGAGGGCCGGCACCGGCGAGTGGCAATCGCGATCGCCGCCACCTTCTGCGTACACACCGGAGCAGCGCTCTTTCTCGGCCTCACGGGCGGCGTCGCGGCCCTCGCACTCCGCGACCACCGCGCGCTTGCGGCGCTGGCTCTGGGCTGCGTGCTGGCTGCACCGTTATTCGCGGTGCATTGGGCGGCGGGCTGCAGTCCGGCCGAGGCGTTCTTGTTCTCGCGCGGCGACTACCTGCGCAGTGCAGTGGGATGGAGCAGCTTTCCCATGCTCGAGCGGGTAGCGGCGCTCGCCGGGCCGCCGATCGTCGCCTGCGCGGTGCTCGGAGCGCGCTCCCTCTGGAAACAACACCGCCCGGTAGCCTGGCTTGCCGTTGTGGCGGTTTTCCTGTGGGCCAACGAACTGTGGTTGCTTCCGTTTGGTTCCCGGACCACACTCAACCTGCTGCGCGGCCTCACGGTACTGGCGTTCCCGCTTGCAGCAGCGGCCGGTGTCTTCCTGATGAATCGGCCGCGGGCCGCACCCGCGGTAATCGTCGCGTCCGCCGTCTGGGCGCTGGGCTGCGCGTGGCTCGCCCTGCCCGGCTCCTGTTACCGCGAGCCGGTGGACTGGGAGCGACAGGACGGCCTCGTCGTCGATCGCTGCACCTTCCGCTGGACCTCTACGGCGCCCCGTTGATCCCCAGGCGCACGCGGTCCGGCGGCGCTCCCGCGCGGAGTGCCGCACGAATGGCTGCCGCATCCGCCCGGATCTCCGGCTCGTAGGGACCGCCGGTGGCGATCGCCCGGTCCAGCAGGACAAGCGCCCGCTCGGGCTCGCCCATGCTGACGTGCGCGTGAGCCAGCATACGAAGCTCCGAGGGGGTCGGGTCGGTCTTTGCGGTACCCGACGCAATCCAGGCCGCGGCGAGTTCGCGCACCAGGGCACGGAAAGCCGGCACGTCGCGCAGCGACGCGTAGGACGGATCGATTTCGAGCTGCTGGAATCGATTGTAGCCGCGATCGGCGGCGCGGCGAAGCGCAGCAACCGCCGCCGCCGCATCGCCCCGACCCGCGGCGCGCTTTGCAGCCAAGACGTTCGCAACTCTGCCATCCGGGTAGTGATGTGCGGCGTCCACTAGAAGCGCTGCATTCGAGCGCCAGACCGCCGCACGCGAGGGAACCCGCAGCGCAAACGACACGGCCAGCGCGACACCCAGCACTGCGGCCGCACGCGCCAGGACACGACGCCGCCGCGCCGGTACCCGGGCGAGTGCATCGACACCGGCGAGAAGCACCGCACCTAACAATCCAGGCAGGATGAAGTACAGGTAACGGTCCGCCAGCGGATAGAGAAAGGGGAAAATCTGCGATACGGGTGCAAAGCCGACTGCGGCCCACATCCAGTAGGCCGCCTCAGGCCGGCGCCGTCGAAAGACGCTGACGAAACGCCACCCCACCGCAATCGCAAGCGGCCACGCCGCGAGCCACCAGAAATCGAGGGGTCCGCTCGGGTCGAGTTCGTGAAAGGATGAAACGCCGAGACCCGTGGCCGCCATGGCAACGTAACGCGAGCCGAGGGCCGCCATGGTGCGCAGCGCGGAGAGAGGGCCCTCGCCGAGGATCGCGCCGGCCGCCCCGCCGCGCTGATGCGTGGTGAACTCGACGGCTGCGAAGACCACGAAAAGGAGCGTCCAACCGACGAGCCAGCGCCAGCGCGGGTCCGAGGATCCCCGAGCTCGTTCGAGAAGCGCCGCCGCCGGAAGTGCGACGACCGCCGTGGGCTTCGCGAGAAGCGCCAGCGCGAAACACCCCGTGGCGAGGGCCGGACGTCTCGCGAGTGCGAGCAAGGCGCCGATCGTCAGCGGGAGTGCGAGCACGCTCTTGAGCTGCGAGATCCACGCAACGGCTTCGACATTTGCCGGATGCAGCAGGAAGAGCGCGCCAGCGACCACGGCGCCCGTGCGTGGCACTCCGCTGGCGACGAAGAGCGCTATCAGCAGCGTGGCACCCAGGGCGTGGAGCAGCACGTTCACCACGTGGTGGCCCCAGGTCTCCGGCCCGAAGGCCTCCCAGACCAGCGCGTGGACAAGGAGCTGCGCGGGAGCGTAGTTCACCACGTCGATCGCGACGGATCCGGTTGGATCGAGCAGCTCTTGCACGTTTTCGAGCGAGAGCTCATGGACGTAGCGGTTCTGCTCCACGTAGTGCCCGTCGTCTGAAAGGAAGGGCCCCGAAAGAGCCGGCTGATAGAGCACAAGCGCGGCTCCCGCAAAAGCGAGCCAACAGACCGCGAGGCCCGCGACGCCGATCCCGTCCCTGCTAGAGGGGTTTTCCGTCACTCCCGCCCCTCTGGATTCGCAGGCTGCGTGCCTCCTCCAAGTCCCTTCGGGTTCCGTCGGGGTCCCGCCCCCCGGCTGCAAGTGCACGCTCGTAAGCGCGCACCGCGGCATCGAACTCGTCACGCTTCAGATGTGCGAGGCCCACGATCCGAAGCTCCGACTGAGTGCTCGCACCACTGCGCTCGGCCCACTCGATCCAGAGCCCAGCCCAATCGTGGACCAGCTGCCGGAAGGCGGGCTCAGCACGCAGCGGAGCAAGTCCCGGGTCGAGCTCGAGCACCCGGAACTCGAACATCCCCCGCGCCTCAGCGCCGCGCAGCTCCGCGACAGCGCTCGCCGTGTCGCCCGCCTGGGCGGCAGATCGCGCGCGGAGCAGGCGGGCCGTGCGCCCTTCCGGAAAGTGGCGCGCGGCATCGAGGGAGAGCAAGAGGTCGCTCTGCCAGAGCGGGGCCCGCATGGATGAGTGCCAGGCAAAAAAGACCACGAGCCCGAGCGAAGCCGCGAGTGCGGCGCGGCGCACACCGAGTGAGGCCCCCGCGCGCCACCGAGAGGCCCAAAGCGCAATGCCCCCGATGAGACCGGGCAAGACGAAATAGAGATAGTGGTCCGCCATGGGGTGCACGAAGGGAAAGATCTGCGAGATGGGCAGCCACGACACTATCGCGGCAAGCCACCAGGCACCTTCCTCCTCCCGGCGCGCAAGCGTGAAGATGGCCCGGGCTCCGATGAGCAGGGCAAGCGGAATCGACGCGAGCCACCACGGGTCGAGAAGCGACACCACCGGGTCCGGCTCTTGGAAGGCCGAAACGCCCCAGGAAGTGGCCGCCATCACCAGGTAGCGGGTTGCGTAGGCCCCCACGCTGCGCACGTGGACCCAGGGATCGGCAAATGCCGGCACATCGACCCAGCCACGTGTCCGGAACTCCGCGAATTCCACCCCGACATACGCCCCGAAGACGAGCCCCCAGACCCCCAGCCACAGCCACTGGCGAGCCGGGGCGCGGCGCGCCCAGAGCAGCGCTACGGCCATCGGCAGGGCGAAAGCCGCCGCCGCCTTGGTCAAGATCCCGAGAGCAAAGAGCAGCAACCCGAGCCAGGGACGGCGGGAGAGTGCCAGCAGCGCGCCCAGGGCGAAGGCGAGCCCTGCAGTGGATTTCAGCTGGGAGATCCAGGCCACTGCCTGCACGTTGGCGGGGTGCACGGCGAAGATCAGGACCCCCACCAGGGCTGCGGTGGACGGAACACGCGAGGCCAGCAGCAACGCCGCGAGCAGCGTGCACGCGAGCGCGTGCACCAGCACGTTCAGCAGGTGGTACCCGAACGTATGGTCCGCGAAGATCTGCCATTCGAGGGCGTGGAGCAGCAGGTGAATGGGCGAGTAGTTTCCGACAGCATAGATCTGCGCCGGGCTCCCCGGGTCGAAGAACGCGACGACGTTCTCGAAGCTGAGTTCGTGCAGGTAGACATTGGCCACGATGTAGCCGACGTCGTCCGAAATGAAGGGCCCGTCCAACGCACCGCGCAGTACCGCGAAGCAGCCACCCGCCACCGCGGCGAAGAGCAGCAGCGGCCAGGTCCGCGGCCAGCCATCGGGAGCCTTCATTCCACCCGAGTCTACCAACCCATTCCCAGGCTTCTCGTGGTGCTGTTGGGGCTCTACCTGGCCGCGACCCTGAGCGGGTGTGGCAGCTCCGGTGGCAACTCGGCCTCCGACGCCCTGGTGCTGATTCGAGTCGTCGAAGGATCGACCGACGTGGTGCGCGTGCGTCTTGCCGACGGCGCGGCGCTGCCCCTCACCGAGACACCGGACCGCGACGAGATCTGGCCCTACTGGTCGGAGCCCGCGAAGCGCCTCGTATTCCAGGTCATTTCCAGAGACGGGGATAGCGATCTGCTGGTGTGGTCGGAACCGCTCGGCGAGAAATTCCTCGATGCCACCCGGAGCCGCGAAGAGCGCTGGCCGGCGTGGTCACCGGTCGGACTGAAACTCGCCTACGCTTTTCGCAGTGAGGGCGTTCCTTCGAACGGTATTGCCGTAGCCGACTTCAGCAGCGGGGAACACCAAATCCTGGGTCCTGGAGGAGCCCAGCACTGGTTCCTTCGACCGAGCTGGTCCCCCAACGGCGCTGCGGTCCTGGCACAGCGCAAGCTGAAGTCGGGACGCGGCTCGAATTTGTGGCTCCTGAAGCCACTACAGCCTCCCGAGCAGCTCACCCATGACCGCCGCTGGATCGACTTCAAGCCGTTCTTCACCCGGGACGGCGCGAGCATCGTGTACTCCAGAAAGCCCTCAGCCGGAGGAGCCAGCCAGATCGTGCAGCTCGTGATCGGCGGCGACAAAAAAAGGCTCGCTGCGTTCGAGGGAAGCTCAGACCATTCCGCACGGCCATCGCCCACCCGCGACGAGGTGGCATTCGTCTCAGACCGTTCGGGCCGGTCCCAGATCTACCTGCTGCAACTCGAGACGGGTGAAATGCAGGGCCTCGGCGAGATCGAGGGTGCCGCCTTCGCCCCGCGCTGGTCTCCCGATGGCGAGTTGTTGGCCGTGACGGTGGCGCCGCCCGGTACCGACGAGCCGCGACTTGGCGATTTTCGGTCTCTCGCAACCGCGCGCGTCGTTGTAATCGACCGCACGGGCGCCGTGCGCCTCGACGTGCCGGGCTTGATGCCCGACTGGATGCCGCCGTGGCGCTAGACGCGGGCGCCCGGCGAGTGCTGCTGGCCGTCGGCCTCGCGCTGGCCGTAGCGGCCGTCTACTGGCCCGCACGAGGGCACGAGTGGCTCAACTACGACGACGATGTCTACGTGACGAGCAACCCCGACATCGCCCTCGGCCTCTCGGGAGAGGGCTTCGGCTGGGCGTTCACGAGCTTCCAGGGCGCAAACTGGTTCCCGCTGACCCGTCTCTCGTGGATGCTCGACTACGAGCTGTCGGGACTCGATGCGCGGCGCTTCCACACGACGGGTCTGCTGCTCCACGCCGCAGCGACGGCCCTCCTCTTCCTTGCGTTGGCCCGGCTCACCGGAAACTTCGGTCGCAGCGCGTTCGCGGCCGGCATCTTCGGCCTCCACCCCCTCCAGGTCGAGGCAGTTGCCTGGGCCGCCGGGCGCAAGGATCCGCTGTCGGCCCTGTGGTTTGCCGCCGCGCTGTGGTGCTACGCGGCGCCCCGCGGGCGCACCCGGGACGTGACCGTCTTCGCCTGCCTGGCTTTCGGACTCATGGCCAAACAGACACTCGTAACGCTGCCCTTCCTCCTGCTATTGCTCGACGCCTGGCCCGGCGAACGCCTGCATCCGGGCTCCCCTGGATTCGGGAGGGCCCTGCGACGCGCCGTCGTCGAGAAGCTGCCGCTCTTCGCCCTCGTCGCCGCGGCCACTGTGATGACGCTGTGGGCCCAGAGCAGCGCCGGCGTGGTCGCCGGTGTCGATCGGCTGCCGCTCCTGGCCCGCGCGGCCAACGCGAGCCTCGCCATCGTGACCTACCTGCGCCGCGCCCTGCTGCCCACCGATCTCGGAGTCTTCTACCCACACCCGGGTACCGACTTCTCCGGCAGCGCCGCGCTGGCCGCGGCCGCCGGGGTTGCCCTCCTCACGGTGTTCGCCGTGCGCGTCGCGCGCGTGTGTCCCGCCGTCACGGTGGGGTGGCTCTGGTTCCTCGGCATGCTCGTCCCCGTGCTCGGGCTGGTGCAAGTCGGCGACCAGAGCACGGCGGACCGCTACACGTACCTGCCGCTGGTAGGACTCGCAATCGCAGTGGCCTGGGGCGTGCCGGCAGCGATCGAGCGCATCCGTCCCGGTGCCAAAAAACTCGTTGCCGCGCTCGCACTGCTATGCCTGGTGGCATGCGGCGCCACAACCACGCGCCAGCTCGCATACTGGCGCAACAGCGAATCGCTGATGCGGCACACCCTTAACGTGACGGGCAACAACTACATCGCCCACGCATACCTCGGCGCGGCGCTCCTCGAGCGGGGCGACGTGGCGGGAACGGTCGACAACTGGCGGGCCTCCGGCCGCATTGCGCCGGGCTACGTCACGGTCGCGAACAACCTGGCGTGGCTGCTGGCCACGCATCCGGCGGCGGACCCGGAGGCTTCCGAGGAGGCCGTCGCACTGGCCGAGCGGGCGGTGCGTCTCAGTGGAAACTCTCCGGCCTCCCTCGACACCCTGGCCGCAGCGTACGCGCGGGCGGGGCGCAGCGGCGATGCCGTGCGGACCGCTGCCCGCGCCCGCAAAGCAGCGCTCGCCGATGGAGACGCGGCGCTCGCCGACGAAATCTCGCGCAGACTGGCGAGTTATCGCTCGGGCGGCGCCTGGCGCGAAGAATGAGCCGGCTTTCGCGCCACCACGTGCACGGTCGCCCCGCTGCGCAAGACAGCTGCGACGACCGATGCCACGAGCGCGATAGGCGCCGCGAGCAGACCCAGCAGCAGGAGCCCAACCCGCGTCCCCCGGTCGAAGGCCGGCGGCACACCTTTCGGCCTCTCGTACAGCAGCGTATAGAGCCCGTTGCGCGGCAGACTGCGCACGCGGTTCAGCAGACTTTGAACCCAGCCGAAGGGATTCTGGCGCAGGGAGAAATGGTGCCGCGACTCCACCTCGAAGCCCAGATCCTCCAACAGCCGCTCGAGCGCTTCGAGCGGGAAGTGGTAGAGGTGCCGCGGCGCATCCAGGTGAAACCACGCCGCACCCGACCAACGCGCCTGGGCGCTCGCAAAGTTGGGAACAGCCACCACCAGTCGGCCACCGCTGCGAAGGATGCGATGGACTTCTGCCAGGGTTCCGCGCGGGTCAATCACGTGCTCGAGAGCGTGCCAGATCACCACCTCGTCGAAGAACTCGGCGGCGTAGCCGGCCTCGGCCAACCGCGGGGCGATACTCACTTCCGCACGCGGATCCGCGCCCTCCACCGCCTCGATCCGGATCTCGACGCCGTGCAGCTCGAGGCCGCGGTCGGCCAGTGGGCCGAAGATCACGCCGCGACCGCATCCGACGTCGAGCACTCGCGCGCGCGGGGACAGGCCCCGCGAGAGAAAGGCGCTCTGGCGGGTAGCGGCCAGCCGTACGAGCGCCTCGACACCCGGGGAGAACTTCATACCCAGCTGCCCGTAGTATTCCGAGGGGTAGCCTTCGAACACCTCGTCGGGGGCGAGCGGGGGGTCGTAGCGGCCGACGCCGCAGTCGGTGCAGACCACCACCGGAGATGTCACGCCTCCCACGCGGAAGCGGGGACGCACCTCTCGACCGGCACACACCGGACACGAAGACTCCGCTGTGGACGCTTCGGCTCCGATTTCGTGAATCGGCCGCGCGTGGAGATCGCGGGCGAAGGGCAATGGACCTCGATCGCGGTGTATGACGAGCAAGCGTGCGGCGCCGGGCGGGAAAGGTCAAGCAGAAGGAGGCGCCCGTGAGCCGCGAGAGCCTGACCCTGCTGGTAGCAAGCACCGCGCTGTGCGCCGCGGTGCTCGGCTTCGCGGCCCGCCACCTCGACACACCGGGTCTCTATTACGACGAGGTCATCCAGGCCACGCCGGCTTCGGAATTCCTCCGCGAGGGCGGACGGCCACTCCAGATCCCCGGGGCGCGCAATACACGCCTCTTCGGCGGCTGGTTCCCACTCATGACTCAGCCCTACATGAGCGCCCTGAAGAGCCAGCTTCTGATCCCGGTCTTCGGGCTCTTCGGGGCAGATGGGGCGACGCTGCGCCGAGCGACTCTGGTCTGGGGCTGCCTCGGGTTGGTGCTGTGCATGCTGTGGATGCGCGCGGTGTGGGGCGTCGGCTTGGCGGTGTTGGCGGGCACGCTGCTCGCCTTCGATCCGAGCTTCCTATTCGTGACGCGACACGACTGGGGCTCGGTGTCCCTGGCCCTCGTGTTCCGCGGCGGCGGCCTCTGGCTGCTCGCCACGGGCTGGCAGCGCGACTCCGTGCGGCGACTCGCATTGGGTGGACTCCTCTTGGGGCTCGGTGTCACCAACAAGCTCGATGCAGCGGCCTTCGTGGCCGGTGCAGCTCTGGCAACCGCGGTCGCCTGGCTCGGTCCGGGCCTTCGCGGCCTGGCGAGCCGACCCCGGGCAACCGCCAGCGCCGGCGCCGGGCTCCTGGCCGGCGCAGCGCCCATGCTCGTAACGCTTCCCAGCGTGCTCAGCGCGACGCGTACGATGCTTCACAACGCGGGGGTGCGCGGCGACGAGTGGGCCGAAAAGCTCGGAGCCTGGCAACGCTTTCTCGATGGCTCCTACTTCGAGCGGCTCGTCCTGGCCGGGGGAAGTTTCGAGCGCATGGGTGGCAGCGCAGAGGCAACGAGCAGCGCTTTCCCGTGGTTACTCGGCGCCAGCGCCATCGTAGTGGCGGCTGTCGTGTTGCGCGATCACAAACGCGGCGGGGCGGACCCGCGCGACGTCTTCGCGCTCACCGCTGCGACGGCAACCGCTCTCCTGCTCCTGGCCGTACCTCGGGCGTCGCGCATCCACCACGTCATGAACGTGCTGCCGCTACCCCAGCTCATCGTGGCGCTCGCGGCGACCCACCTGTGGCGGAGCCGGAACGCGGCAGTCCGTGCGGCAGCGGCCCTCGGAGTGACCGCTGTGCTCGCTGGAAGCGCGTACGCTGCGAGCCAGACGATGGACACGCTCCGGACGACCGGCGGAATCGGACGCTGGTCGGGAACACTGGCGCGTTTCGCGCAGACGCTGCCGGACGACACCGTGGTCGTGAGCCTGGACTGGGGCTTCCACGCACCGCTCGTGCTGCTGCGCCCCGAGCTCGAACTCGAGGAGCCCGTCTGGCGGCTCTTGCACTCCGCGCCAGGCGGTCCCAGTCCGACGCTCGCGGGCACGACACGCCACGTCTACCTGGTGCAGGAGCCAGAGACCGAAGTCTTTTCCATGGGTGGCGCGCTGCTCCGGGCCGTGGGGGCGCTACCGCACGGCGCCGTACGGATCGAATCCGTCCGCGACGGCGACGACAGGCCCGTCTTCAAAGCCGTGCGCTTCGCGGGACCCCACCAACTCGTGTACCGTGGAGAATTCGAGGTGCTGCTCCGGTGACTGGCACCGAGTTCCTCGAGGACGCGTGCAACGACGAGTACTTCGCGGTCCAGTCAGGCACGTTCGACTCCGACGCGCTGCACGCGCACCTGGAGACCCGCGGCATCGAGTCCAGCGAGGTGTCACAACGCTACGGCGCCTGCGAAATGGGCCTCTCTATGTACATCCGGGACCCGGACGGAAACGTCGTCGAGCTCAAGGGAACACGAGCTAGCCGATCTCGAGATTCCCGTAGCGGACCACGATCGTCTTCACACCGGCGCGTTCGAAGCGGATGCGAAGCTTGCGTCCGGCACCCGAGCCAAGCGCTTGGAGCACCACGCCGGGGCCAAAGGTCGGATGCTGGACACGCAGCCCGGGGGCGAGCGCGTCGTCCATGTCACCGCCCTCGGCATCCTGCGAATAGGAGTAGTCGAGCGTCGAGTCGCCGGGCACACGCGCACCGCCAGCGAGCGGCCGCTCGAGTGCATCGTCGGGGATTTCGCGCAGGAAGCGCGATGCAATGCCGTAGGTGCGCGAGCCCCAGCGATGGCGCTCGCGGGCGCTCGTCAGCACGAGACGCTCCATGGCGCGGGTCATGGCGACGTAGCAGAGCCGGCGCTCCTCCTCGATACCTCCATCGTTCCGCAGGGCACCCGCGTGGGGAAAGACGCCCTCTTCGAGCCCAACGACGAAGACAATGGGGAACTCGAGACCCTTCGCGGTGTGGACCGTCATGAGCGATACGCATTCGTCCCGACGTTCCCAGGTGTCGATGTCGGATACGAGCGCCACCTGATCGAGAAAGAGCTCGGTCTCGGAGCGCTCCTCCGACGCATCTGGCTCTCTCGCCAACTCGCGGCCAAAGTCGTCGGCCGCCGAGAGCAACTCGCGGAGGTTCTCGAGCCGCGCCTCAGCCTCCGGCGAGCCGTCGCGCTCGAGCGCTTGCAGGTAGCCCGATCGGTCGAGCACCGCGGCGAGCGCCTCGGCTGTCGACACCCCGCTCAGCTCGTCACGGAGCCGCTCCAGCAACGCCAAGAAGGCCCGGATGCTTTTCGCCGTGCGCGCCCCCCCCTGCTCCGCGAACCTCCGGAGCCCATCGACGAGCGTCTCCTCGTGCTCGGCCGCCAGTGAGGAGGCACGCTCGAGCGTGGTGCGACCGATGCCGCGTGTTGGGCGCGCCACCACTCGCCGCACCGCCACGGCATCGGCGGGATTCACCAGCAGCCTCAGCCAGGCAAGTGCGTCCTTCACCTCGGCGCGCTCGTAGAAGCGCACGCCGCCCACCACGACGTGCGGAACGTTGTACTTGAGCAGTTCTTCCTCGAAGACGCGAGACTGGGCGTTGGTGCGGTAGAAGATCGCAAACTGCCCCCAGGAGCGATCTGCCCCCCGTTGCGCGGTCAGGATCTCGCGCACCACGAAGGCCGCCTCCTCGCGGTCGTCCGCCGCCTCGAAGACGCTGATCTTCTCGCCGCCCTCTCGCTCGGTGTAGAGCCGCTTTTCCTTGCGCCCGACGTTGTGGGCGATCACGCCACTCGCTCCTTCGAGGATCGGCTGGACCGAGCGGTAGTTGCGTTCGAGCAATACCACGTTCGCGTTTGGGTAATCTTCTTCGAAATCCAGGATGTTGCGGATGTCCGCACCCCGCCAGCCATACACGGATTGGTCGCCGTCACCGACGACACAGAGGTTCCGGTGCTCGGCGGCGAGCTGCTGGACGAGCCGATACTGCACCCGGTTCGTGTCCTGGTACTCGTCAATGAGGAGATACTGCCAGCGCTGCCGGTACCAGCGCAGCACCTCGGGAAAGCGTTCGAAGAGCTCGACGGTGCGCAGCAACAGATCTCCGAAGTCGAGCGCATTCGCATCGACGAGAAGCCGCTGGTATGTGGCGTAGACCTCGGCGGCTCGCTGGGCCTCGAAATCAGCCGCGGCATCGAAGGCCGGGCCCGGTCCGACACCCGCATTCTTCCACTGGTCGATTCGCCACTCCATGCGGCGGGGATCGACCTCCTTCGGATCGAGCCCCTGGCGGCGCACGGCCTCTTTCACCAGCGCGAGGCTGTCGCTCTGGTCGTAGATCGCAAAGCCGCGCGAAAATCCCAGGTGACCGATGTCGCGGCGCAGGATACGCACGCAGGTCGAGTGAAAGGTGCCGAGCCACACGCCCTCGGCACCGGGGCCCAGCAGCTTCTCGACACGCTCTCGCATCTCCCCAGCCGCCTTGTTGGTGAAAGTGACGGCCAGAACGCTCTCGGGCGCGATGCCACAGACGCCGATCAGGTAGGCAATGCGGTGGGTGAGGACGCGGGTCTTGCCACTGCCCGCTCCCGCCAGCACCAGCAACGGTCCCTCGGTCGTCTCGACCGCCACCCGCTGCTCGGGGTTCAGACCAGCCAACAACGCGGCTGCCGCGTCGTGCAACTCGAATTCTCCCTGGAGGACCGGTCTCGTTCGACGGGCCCCGGAGCTTACTCGACGGTCACGCTCTTCGCGAGATTGCGTGGCTGGTCGACGTCCGTGCCCTTCAACACCGCGACGTGGTAAGCGAGGAGCTGAAGCGGCACGATTGCGAGGATGGCGGTCAGATGATCGCCAAGATCCGGGATGTAGATCACGTCGCTCGCCTTGTCGGCAATCTCGGTGTCTCCCTCGCTCGCCACGGCGATCACCTGGCCATCGCGCGATCGCACCTGCTCGAGGTTCGAGAGCACCTTGTCGTAGACCGGGCTCTTGTTCGCGATGACGACGACAGGCATGTCCTCGTCGATGAGCGCGATGGGTCCGTGCTTCATCTCTCCGGCGGCATAGCCCTCGGCGTGGATGTAGGAGATCTCCTTGAGCTTGAGCGCGCCCTCGAGCGCAATCGGGTACATGATCCCGCGCCCCAGGAAGAGAAAGTTCGTCGCGTGGTAGTACTTCTGTGCGATGGCCCGGACGGGGGCATCGAGCTGGAGTGCACGCTCCAGGAGCCGCGGCAGCCGCATGAGCGAGCGAATGTGGCCACGCGCCGCGTCCACCGAGACACATCCCCGCGCCATGCCGAGCTTGAGGGCCAGCAGGTAGTGGGCCACCACCTGGGTGGTAAAGGCCTTGGTCGAGGCCACCCCAATCTCGGGACCGGCGTGGGTGTAGAGCACATCACCACTCTCCCGGGCGATCGTCGCGTCTCGCACGTTGCAGATGGCGATCACCCGCGCACCGCTTTCTTTCCCGAGGCGCAGCGCAGCGAGGGTGTCTGCGGTTTCACCGGACTGCGAGACCGGTACCACCGCGCAGTGCTCGTCCAGGATCGGCCCGCGGTACCGGAACTCGCTGGCCAGGTCGACTTCGACGGGAATCCCCGCGATCTGCTCGTAGAGGTACTTCCCCACCATGCAGGAGTAGTAGGCGGTGCCACACGCCACGAGGAACAGCCGTTGGAGCTGCCGCGCCGCGTCGTTCCCGAACTCGATGCCATCGAGAGTCACGTCGGCATCGCTGTCATTCACCCGGGTCCCGATGGTGTCGAGCACCGCACGCGGCTGCTCGAAGATCTCCTTCTGCATGAACCGGTCGTAGCCGCCCTTCTCGGCCGCGACGGGATCCCACTGGATCGGCCTCGGCGCGCGCTCGACGGACTCGCCTTCGGCATCGAGAATCTCGACGCCCTCGCCGCTGAGCACGGCAAACTCGCCGTCTTCGAGAAAGAGCATCTGGCGCGTGTAGGGCAGGATTGCGGGAACGTCGCTGGCGAGGAATGACTCCTTCTCACCGAGCCCGAGGATGATCGGACTGCCGCCGTTCTTCGCAGCGACGATGCGGCTCGGATCGCTGGCGCTCAGCGCTCCCAGGGCATAGGAGCCCTCGAGCCGGGCGCAGGCGACGCGCACGGCTTCGACCATGTCGAGCCCGCCGGCGAGTTCCATGTCGACGAGGTGTGCGATGAGTTCGGTGTCGGTCTCGGATTCCACGGACCGCCCCGCCGCCTCGATCTCGGCGCGCAGAGTCCGGTAGTTTTCGACGATGCCGTTGTGGACGATCACCACAGAGCCGGCGCGATGGGGGTGGGCGTTGCGCTCCGAGGGCTTGCCGTGAGTCGCCCAGCGGGTGTGACCGATGCCGACGTTTCCCGGCATGGTTTCGTCGCGCAACATCTCCTCGAGAATTCGAAGCTTGCCCAGGGCGCGGCGCACCGCGATGCCGTCATCCGCGAAGATCGCCACACCCGCAGAGTCATAGCCCCGATACTCGAGGCGCCGCAGACCGTCGAGGAGGACGTCCATGGCGCGCCGGTCGCTTCCCACATAGCCGACGATCCCACACATTGCGGATCTCCTATTCGAGCTTCTCCGGCGGCCGCTTGCGCCGGCTCCAGCCTTCCACGTGCTTCTCGTCACGGCTGCGCGACAGAGCGAGCGAGCCGTCGGGAACGTCCCTCGTAATCGTCGAGCCGGCGGCAATCGCCGCATTGCGGCCCACGCTCACCGGCGCAACGAGATTCACGTTGCAGCCCACGACGGCGCCCGGGCCGACCGTCGTGCGGTGCTTGTCCTTCCAGTCGTAGTTCACCGTGATGGATCCGCAGCCAAAACTCGCACCTTCTCCCACATCTGCGTCGCCGATGTAGGAGAGATGATCGGCCTTGACCCCGGCACCGAGGGTCGAATTCTTGATTTCGACGAAGTTTCCGATTCGGACATGGTCACCGAGCACGCAGCCCGGGCGGAGGTGGGCGGAGGGACCGATCTCGACGTCAGCGCCTAGCACGCTCTCTTCGATCACGCAGCCCGGCTTCACGTGACAGCGTTCCCCAATTTGCGTCTCGCCCCGAATCACGACTCCCGGCTCGATGCGCGTATCGCGCCCCACCGAGACGTCGACGTCGACGCTGGTGGTAGCGGGATCGACCACTGTGACACCGTCCAGCATGAGCCGGTTCAGCGTACGCGCGCGCAGCAGGGCCTCGGCCCGCGCCAGGTCCAACCTATCGTTGACGCCGATGCCCTCGTCGTCGTCCTCGAGTCGCAGCACCTCGACGCGTCGGCCCTCGCCGAGCAAGACCTGGACGACGGCCGTGAGATAGATCTCGCCCTGAGCGTTGTCGCGACCCACCTGGGCGAGGCTCTTCCACAACAGATCCCGGTCCAGAAGGTAGACGCCCGTGTTGCGTTCCTGGATCGTGAGTTCCTCGGGGCTCGCGTCGGTGGCCTCCACGACGCGCGCGAGCCCACCGGCGGGGTCGCGCACCACGATGCCAGGCACGTCGACCACGGCTGAGAGCAGCACGAGGTCGGCTCCGGTGGCGCGCTTGTGCTCCTGCAGGCGCCCCAAGCTGGCCGCGGTGAGTAGCGGCGTGTCGCCGTAGAGGACCAACACGTCGCCGGAAAAGTCCTCCAGTTCGGCCTCGGCCCGAAGCACTGCGTGGCCCGTTCCGAGCTGCTCCTCCTGGAGCGCAAAGCGCGAACGATCGGCGAAGGCCCCCCGCACCGCGTCCGCATCCCGGCCGACCACGGTCACCAGACGCTCGGGCCCGAGCGCTTCGGCCGCCGCCAGCACGTGGTGCAACATCGGCCGCCCGCCAAGCGGATGCAGCACTTTGGCGAGGCCCGACTTCATGCGCGTGCCCTGGCCCGCCGCGAGCACGACCACGGCCAATTGCGTGGTGGCATCAGACATACCTCTCCTCTTCGACCTCTCGTCGGCGGGCAACAGGACCCGCCTGATGGGGAAGGGTAGACGACTCCCCTCGGGGATAAAAGCCTCGGCCCGGTCTGTGCGGGTGGGGCGCTACAATGCGGGCCGGGGAACAGGCGCACCGCGACGCCCCAGTGAGTCGACGCGATTCAGATCTTCGGAAACACAAACGGGCTCAAGGCGAGTCAGGTTCGCCAGCTCGAGCGGCTCGGGCGGCGGCGACTTGCGCCCGAGCAGCTGGTGACCCAGGAACTCGCGCGTTTCCTGACCGAACTGACCCACGAAATCGGCCGGCAGGTCGGCGTGCTCGTGGACCGGCGCGGCGCCGTCACCCACGTGATGGTGGGCGACGCGCACTCGATCAGCCTGCCCGACTGGGGACGCATGCGCGCCGGCCGCGGGCGGCTGCGCGGCCTGCGCTGCATCCACACGCACGTGGACGACGAGCCCCTCACGCGCGACGACCTGACGGACCTCGCGCTGCTGCGCCTCGACGCCATGGTGGCGATCGGAACCCAGCAGGACGGACTGCCGGGCCTGGCGCACGTCGCGTCCCTGCGCCCGGCCAACGCCGACGGTACGGCGGTCGACCTCATGCGGCCCGTGCCGCCCGCTCAGCTCCAACTCGACTTCCGCGAATGGATCGGCGCGCTCGAAGAAGAGCTGGCGCGGCAGACGCGCACCCGCGAGGTCGGGGAGGGCGAACGGGCCATACTGGTCTCGGTGACTGCCGGACGTAGCCGCGACGAAGCGGAGGGCCAGATTGCCGAGCTGAAGGAGCTGGCCCGTTCCGCGGGTGTCAAGGTGGTCGAGTTGGTCACCCAGCAACGTTCTCGGGTCGATCGCAGGACCCTGCTGGGCGCCGGACGTCTCGAAGACCTGGTGGTGCGGGCCTTCCAGCAGGACGTCGACCTCGTGATCTTCGACCAGAACCTGACCCCGGCCCAGGCCCGCAACCTGGGCGAGCGCCTCGACCTGCGGGTCATCGACCGCGCCCAGCTGATCCTCGACATATTTGCCCAGCATGCGCGCACGCGAGACGGCAAGCTCCAGGTGGAGCTCGCGCAGCTCCGTTACCGGTTGCCGCGGCTGGCCCAACGGGCCGATCTATCCCTTTCGAAACTCGCCGGTGGGATCGGGGGCCGGGGACCGGGCGAGCAGAAGCTCGAAGTCGACCGGCGCCGCACCCGCGACCGGATCCGGCGGCTCGAACGCGAACTCGAAAAGCTCCGGCGGCAGCGCAGCGCCCGCCGCAAGCGGCGAGAGCGGCGCAACCTGCCCATCCTCTCGATCGTCGGCTACACGAACGCGGGAAAGAGCACCTTGCTGCGTGCGCTCACTCGAACCGACGTACACGTCGCGGACCAGATGTTCGCCACCCTCGACCCCACCTCGCGGCGCCTGCGCTTCCCGCGCGAACGCGAAGTGATCGTGACCGATACGGTGGGCTTCATCCGGGATCTACCGCGGGACCTGGTGTCGGCGTTCCGCGCAACGCTCGAAGAGATTTCCCAGGCCTCGCTCCTGCTGCACGTGGTAGACGTGGCGTCACCGGATCTCGACCGACACATCGCCGCGGTGCGCGAGGTGCTCGACGAGATCGACGGCGCCCGCACACCCGAGATTCTCGTCTTCAACCAGATCGACCGGCTCCCCCCCGGTGTCGGAGCCGCCATCGCCGACCGCCACGGCGGCGTGGCCATCTCCGCTCTCGAGCGCCGGGGCTTCGAGGAACTCCTCCGCCGGGCTGCCGAGATGCTGTGGGAGAGCCAGGGCGAAGCAAACGGCACCGGCGGGCAAAAGAACGGACTCGACGGAAACCGGGCGGCAATCTCCGCCCACGGGGGGTGAGCCGATGACGCAACCCGAGAGGACCGGCAAGCGGCGCGCCAAGATCACCGGAACCGGCATGTGCGTTCCGGACCGCGTGGTCACCAACCACGATCTCGCGAAGCTGATGGACACGAGCGACGAGTGGATCCGCCAGCGCTCGGGGATCGTCGAACGGCGCTTCATCGAGCCGGGCCAGATGCCCGCAGACCTGGCACGTGTCGCCTCCGAGCGCGCCCTCGACGCCGCCGGACTCGAGGCGAGCGAACTCGACTGCATCGTGCTCGCCACCCTCTCGGCGCAGGCGGAATTCCCCGGCACGTCGTTCTTCCTCCACGAGGCCCTCGCTGCCGAGACGATCCCCTGCTTCGACCTGCGTGCCCAGTGCAGCGGCTTCGGCTACTCGCTGGGCATCGCCAGGAGCTTCGTGGAGTCGGGCCAGTTCCAACGCGTGCTGGTGGTGGGCTGCGAAGTTCACTCCACGGGGATCGACCTGAGCGACGCGGGCCGCGACGTAGCGGTGCTCTTCGGGGACGGCGCCGGTGCCGTGGTGGTGGAGGCCAACGAAGACGACGCGGACCCTTCGGCCATTCTCGAGGTGCGCCTCCACGCCGAGGGCGCCCACGCACGGCGGCTCTGGATCGAGGCACCCGGCTCGGGGTTCACACCGGTCCGCATCAGCCACGACCTGATCGAAGAGCGGCGCCACTTCCCTCACATGGAGGGTCGCTTCGTGTTCAAGCACGCGGTGAAGCGAATGCCCGAGGTGCTGCTCGAGACCCTGCACGCGGCGAGCCTCAAGCTCGAAGACGTGGAGATCTTCCTCTTCCACCAGGCGAACCTGCGGATCAACGAGTACGTGGTGCAGCAGCTCGAGATCCCGCCGGAGCGCTGCGCCAACAACATCGAGCGCTACGGGAACTGCTCGGCGGCCTCGATCCCGATCCTGCTGGACGAGGTGGTGCGCGCGGGGCGCCTCGAGCGCGGGCAGGTCATAGCGATGACGACTTTCGGGTCCGGCTTCACCTGGTCGAGCATCGTAGCCCGCTATTGATTGCCGCACTGCGTTGACCCACAGCGTGCACCCCTAGATCATAAATTACTGTAATAGAAGCAGAAAAATAGTTTCTTGGGGTCAGAGAGGGCCTCTTGACTCTATGACGCGCCGTGTTAGATTTCCGGCGAACCCAAGGCGCGCCCGGACCGCACCCCCAGCAAAGGGCGCGGCCGGGACCCACGAGAGGAGAGGACCATGGCAGCAACCCAGGCGAGCATCGTCGAAGAAGGCCGGGAGCGGCTCAGCGCCGCCCGAGGTCGCATCGACGAGGAAATCCAGCGCGTGCAAGAGGAGTTGAACGATCAACGCAAGCGGCTGGAATCGCAGTTTGCAAAGAACCGCAAAAGCTTCGAAAAGCAGACCCGCAGGCAGGTCAAGCAGATCCAGCGCGACCTGCGCAAGAACCCGGTCGTGAAGGAACTCCGGAAATGGCGCGGCCGGGCCGAATCGCAGTTCGGGGACACCGTCGAGAGCCTGCTCGCGACGTTGCGGATCGCGTCCAAGGACGACGTGAACCGGATCAACCGCAAGCTCAGCAGGATCAACAAGCGCCTCGTCCAGATGGAGCGCGAGAACGCGACCAGCAGCGCGGGAGCATCCGCATCGGCCTGAGCGGGCCGGGTTCTGGTAGCCTCGAAGATCCAGGTGGCGGATTTCCAGGGCGTCGACTTCCTCGAACTCGATTCGCTCCTCTCTGACGAGGAGCGTGCGGCGCGCGATACGGTGCGCGAGTTCGTGTCGAAAGAGTTCCTGCCGTGCATCCAGGAGCACGTGCGCCGGGACGGCTCCTTTCCGATGGACTTGGTCCCGAAGCTGGCCGAGCTCGGCCTCTTCGGGGCCAACCTGTCCGGCTACGGCTGCGCCGGCATGAACAACGTCGCCTACGGCCTCGTGATGCAGGAACTCGAGCGCGGCGACTCGGGCCTGCGCTCGTTCGCATCGGTCCAGGGCGGGCTCGTGATGTACCCGATCCACGCCTACGGGAGCGACGCCCAGAAGGACCGCTGGCTACCCGCGCTGGCCGAGGGTACCGCCATCGGTTGCTTCGGACTGACCGAGCCCGACTTCGGCAGCCACGCCGGCGGCATGATCACCCAGGCGGTGCGGCGCGGCGACAGTTGGCTGCTCAATGGCACCAAGCGCTGGATCACGAACGGCAGCGTCTCGCACGTGGCACTCGTGTGGGCCCGCACCGAGGACGGCATCCGCGGGTTCCTCGTCGAAACGGACCGGCCCGGATTCGAAGCACGGGACATCAAGGGAAAGTTCTCACTGCGTGCCTCGATCACGTCGGAGCTCTTTCTCCACGACGTGGAGGTTCCCGAGGCGAGCCGGTTGCCCGGCGCGGAGGGCCTGAAGGCGCCGCTCTCGTGTCTCACCCAGGCGCGCTACGGAATTGCCTGGGGTGCGATCGGCTCCGCGATGGCCTGCTACGAGGAGGTGGTCCAATACACCCGCGACCGCACAGTGCAGGGCGGACCGCTGGCGGGAAAGCAGCTGACCCAGGCGAAGCTCGCCGACATGCTCACGGAGATTACCAAGGCGCAGCTGCTCGCCCTGCGGGTGGCGCAGCTAAAGGACACGGGGCGCCTCCACCACGCGATGGTTTCAATGGCTAAGCGAAACAACGTCGACATCGCACTGACCGTGGCGCGCGAAGCCCGGGATCTGCTCGGTGCCAATGGGATCGTGGATGACTACCAGGCCATGCGACACATGCTGAACCTCGAGACCGTGCGAACATACGAAGGCACCCACGACGTCCACACGCTGATCCTCGGCAAGCAGATCACGGGGCTCTCTGCCCTCTAGCACACCTCCGGCCGGCATCCCCGGAGGGCCCCCGCAACCACTTCTGCCGCGAGCCCGCCACACCGATGCACAGAGGGTGGCCTTTCCACCGGAGAGTTCGATAAGGTGAATAGTGACGGGAATCCTCTCTTGCCCCACTCGCAATCCTCCACCTCCCTGCGACTCCTCCGAGCGTTGGGCCTCAGTCTCAGCGCGTGGCTGGCGTTGCCAGCACATGCCGTCCTCATCGACTCGGGCGACGGCTCCGGAAACACGACACCGCCGGCGGACGATCCCGGCTTTGTTCACGTGGGCGAACGCTACCTGTTCTCCGCCGTCTACCTGGGCAACGGCTGGGTGCTCACCGCGAACCACACGGGCGTGGGCTCGGTCGTGATCGACGGCATCGATTATCCGGAGGTCCCGGGATCGAAGGTGCAGTTCGACGACGGTGGCATACACGCAGACCTGATGGCGTTCCGGATCGATCCCGCGCCGGCGCTTCCGATCCTGTCGATCAACGCGGACCCGAATCTGACCGGTGAGAGCGTCATCAAGATCGGAAACGGTCTTGACCGCGGGGGCCCCGTGACCGCGTGCAGCGGGATCGATGGCTATTCCTGGGGGGGAAACACGACGATCCGCTGGGGGACGAACCACATCGCTGCCTACCAGAACGTTCTCTCCACCGAGTCGTTCTACACCACGTTCGACCAGGCCGGCAGCAGCCACGAAGCGCAGGTCACAACCGGCGACTCGGGCGGTGCGGTCTTCGTCAAGAACGGCTCGACCTGGGAGTTGGCGGGGATCCTCTTCGCGCTAGCCAACCACGGTACCTGCCAGCCGGTCTCGAGCTCTCTCTACGGAGACCACTCCTACGCCGTCGATCTCGCCACGTACCGCACCCAGATCATCTCGACCGTCCGACCCGAATGTAGCGACGAGGTAGACAACGACGGCGACAGCCTCACTGACTTTCCCACCGACCCGGACTGCGAGAGCCTGGCGGACGACANCGAATCGACACCCGCGGTCCCGAGCCTCGGGACAGCCGGGCTCACCGCCCTCGCGGCGGTATTGCTGGCGGGCGCTGCGGGGCCTCTTCGCCACCGCGCAGCGCGAAGACCTCTTCGGGCGCGAGCAGCAGGCGGTGGCGGCCCCACAACGCGAACCACACCAGACCGAGTGCGTACCAGGCCGTAGCCCCGATCACGACCTTCCGGTAGATCGGGTCCGCGACGAAGAGTGCGACCAGCGTGAGCAAGGAGATCGCGAGCGCGACCCACGCGCCAGCGCTTCCCAGCGGGCTGCGGTAGGGCCGCTCGACGCCGGGAAATCGGCGGCGCAGCAGCAGGAACGACAGCATCTGGAGCCCGTAGGACACCACGGCGCCGAAGACCGCCATGTTGAGGAGCACCGCCCCGACCGGGTGGTCCGAGCCCAGCCAGTGGATCGCGAACGCGACGGCGTAGCCCAACGCGGCGCCCGCGACGAGTGCCACGTGTGGAGTCTGGCGCCGAGCGTGGGTGACTGAGAGCCAGCGCGGGAAGTAGCCCGCACGCGAGAGCGAATAGATCTGTCGCCCGTAGGCGAAGATGATCGTGTGGAAGCTGGCGACCAGGCCTGCGACCGCGAGCAAGGCCAACGACTTCGCCCCGATTCCCACACCGAAAATGGTGCGCAGTCCCGCGAAGAGCGGCTCGTTGGATCGGCCCAGGGCGGCTGCGCCGGGTGCGATGCCCGCCGAGAGCACGAGGGTCAGAAAGGCGCAGACCACGAGTGTCGCAAGACCCAGCAGCAGGCCGTGGGGCAGGTCGCGCTGGGGCGCGCGGGCCTCCTCGGCCGCCAGGGGGAGCTGCTCGATCGCGAGGTAGAACCAGATCGCGAAGGGAAGCGCGGCCAGCACGCCGCCCCACCCGAAGGGAAGGAAGGCACTGCCCCCGGGCTCGGGCTCGATGTCGAAGGCGTGACGGGAGAAGTCGAGATGTCCGAGCGAACCGATCCAGAACACGGCCAGAATGGCCAGGGCGAGCAGCGTGATGAAGACGGTAAAGCGGAACGTGGCCTCGACGCCAACGATGTTCAGACCGACGAAGACCGCGTAGGACACGAGCCACCAGAGCGGCGCCCAGGCATCCGGTGTCCCGAAGATGGCGCCGAGGTAACCGCCTATGCCAACCACGATGACCGCTGGAGTGAGGATGTATTCCATGTTCTCGGCGAGGCCGGTGACGTACCCGCCCCACGGCCCCATCGCCGAACGGGCGAAGGAATAGGCGCCGCCCGTGTGGGGCAGCGCCGACGTCATCTCGGCAACGCTGAAGCACAACCCCCCGTAGAGCACCGTGATCACGACGGTGGCGATCAGCAGGCCCCCGAACCCCCCCGCCGCGATGCCGAAGTTCCAACCGAAGAAATCGCCGGAGATGACGGCGCCGACACCCAGCGCCCAGAGCGAGCCTACGCCGGCGTAGCGGCGCAGAGCGCGCCCTTCGAAATAGCCGGCGGGCGCCTCCTCGTAGCGGACGCCTCCGACTTCCCGCGGCGCCCCGTCGCTCAGAGGGGAACGTTCTCCGGTGCGATCCCGAGGATGACCTGCGCCGAGTCGATGTAGCTCTTTTCGTCCACGAAGATGTGCTGGGTACCGGCGTGGATGTCTCGCCACGCGCGCTGCAGATCGCTCGGCAGACGCAGCGAGTCGGTGCCCGCAGAGCGGTAGGCGAAGTCCGCCACCTCGGCCGCAGCCTCGGTGGCCCATGTGGTGGCGGTGCGCACCAGGGCGCGCTGCATGAGCGTCGGCGGATCTCCGCCCAGCACCCGTTCCTCGAGCGCGCCGAAGGCCTCGTGGACGAAGGCGCGGGCTGAGCGCAGACGGGCCTCGGCCCGTGCCAGGCCGAGTTGGAAGCGCGGGCTCTCGGCGACCGTCGTCGGCGCACCCATCCGGATCTTGCGGTGGGCGAGCGCCTCGATCTCATCGAGCGCACGGCGACCGACGCCGAGCGCAAAGCCCGCATGGCCCACGGCCGTGGCGGAGAGAACACCCGCGCGATAGAGGGAGCCACCGGTGCGCGGCGTGTCGACGAAGAGCGGGAAGGTAAACCCTTCCGGTACCTCCTGGTCGTTCACTCCGTAGTCGAAGCTCCCGGTCCCCTGGAGCCCGGCCACGTGCCAGTTGCCTCGGAAGAGCACCCTCTCCCGCGGCAGCACAGCGACGCGCATCTCCGGAAGCCCGTCGTCGCGCATGCGCGGCTCACCGGCCTCGAAGGGGACGAAGCCCGCGACGATGAAAGCGGCGTAGGCCGTACCGCTCCCGAAGCTGAAATCTCCGTTGACCCGGTACCCACCCTCGATCGCGTGTCCCTGGCCCCGCGGTGCGAACTGCCCCGCGTGTGCGACCCAAGCCCGGTCGCCGAACATGTCGCGAGCGGCGTCCGGGGCACAGTAGGCCGCGGCAAAGGCCGACGCGGTGGCACTTACCATCAGGCACCAACCGGCCGAGCCATCGGCCCGCGAGAGTTCCTCGAAGACGTCGAGCTGGACCCCAAAGCCCTGCTCGCCGCCACCGAGCGCCTCGGGAACCGCGACGCCGAAGAGCCCGGCCCGACCCAGCGCCTCCACCGCCCGGTCGGTGAGCGTTCCCTCCCGTTCGGAGGCCAGCGCCTCCTCCCGCACGACGGGAGCCACGTCCCGCGCGCGCTTTCTCCAATCGACCGACGCCATCGCCGCCTGCGCCATGGCCCCACAGAGTACCCATTTCACGCTCGGCGTGGACCCTCGTAAATCTCGCGACCCTGCGGCAAGCCCCTGCGTCGCCTATTTTGGGGGGAATGGGGGCGTGGCGGCCGGGGCAGCTGCTCTTCGCGGGCTTCGAGGGCACACGAGCCCCCCGCGACCTGCTCGGGCTCGTGCGGGAAGGGCGGGTGGGCGGAGTGATCCTCTTCGCGCGCAACCTGGAGGGACCGGAGCAGGTCCGCCAGCTGGTGGCTGAATTCCACGCCTCGGCGCCCGCCGCTCACCCACTGATGGTCGCCATCGACCAGGAGGGCGGCCGGGTCCAGCGGCTGCGCGCTCCGTGGACGGAATGGCCTCCGATGCGCACCGTGGGTGAGCACGACCGGCCGAGTCACACACGCGCTCTCGGCACGGCCCTCGGCCGTGAACTGGCCGACCTCGGTATCGGCCTCGACTTCGCTCCCGTGGTCGATGTCGATACCAACCCGGACAACCCGGTGATCGGAGATCGCAGCTTTGCCGGCACGGCCGAAGCAGTTGGACGCCACGCAGCGGCGCTGATCGCTGGACTCCAGGGGACTGGAGTCGCGGCCTGCGCCAAGCACTTCCCCGGGCATGGCGACACCCAAGTCGACAGTCACAAGGAACTGCCACGCGTCGCCCACGCAATCGAGCGGCTGCGGGCGGTCGAGCTTCCGCCGTTTCGAGCCGCCATCGAAGCCGACGTGGCGAGCGTGATGACGGCGCACGTCGTCATGGAGGCACTCGACCCGGAGCTCCCGGCCACGCTGTCGCCGAAAGTGCTCGGCCTACTGCGCCATGAGATCGGCTTCGACGGAGTAGTGTTCAGCGACGATCTCGAAATGGCGGCCGTGGCAAATCACCACACCCCGGGCGACGCGGTGCGGCTGGCGCTCGAAGCCGGCTGCGACGCTCTGCTCACTTGTTGCCGAACCGACGTGCGAAACGCCACACTCGCCGCGCTCGAGGCCCTGCCCGATCGCCTGCTCGAGCATCCGGCGCGGCGCATCGCCGCGCTCAAGGCGCGCTACGGCGGCGGCACGAAGTCATCCGACGTACTGCCGCCGTACGCCGCGCACACCGAGCTCGCCTCACAGCTATCTGGCTGACTCCCGGTCGAGTTCGGACTCTGGCCCTCGACTGCGCGGTGCTTGCACCGTTTGTCGTGTATCGCTGCGACCGGAGGCCGTCTGTGTCGATTGAACCCCACGTGAACCGGCTCGAATATCTCGACGAAGAGCTCGAAACCATCCTCACGTCCTTCGGCTGCAACTGCGTCTGTACCGAGAAAGGCCTCCGCGACCGCTACGAGAAGGCGAAGCGCGAGCAGTGGAACGCAACCGAGCAACTCGCATGGGACCGTGGATCGACGCCAAGCACTGCACCGGAACACAGACCATGAACGAGGCGCGTCACGTGGCCTTCGGCATGCTCTCGCTCTCCGAGTACACGCTTGCACGGTGCATTCGAAAAGCTCGAGATCATCGAGTTCCAGAATTCCGATCCGGAGCACCAGGACCGGGAGCTCGGACTCGCCCGCACGCCCGGGTTCTCATTGTAAAGCGGCCGCAATACCCGTAGGCTGCGGCCGCGACGCGCGCCATGCTTCCCGAGTTCATCAACGCAGCCCTGTGTCTAGCGGTCCTCGCGTCGGCGGCGACCTGCATCGCTGGCGCCTTGTCGGAACGAGCCTCTCTCGTCTACGTATTCAAGCCGCTCACGATGCTGCTGATCCTGGCGATCGCCGTGCAGCCGAGCGTCAGTACGCCGCCCTCCTACCGCGCGCTCGTGGTGGCCGGACTCACCTTTTCTCTCGCGGGGGACGTCTTCCTCATGCTGCCGCGGGAACGCTTCACCGCCGGACTCGCGAGCTTCCTCGTGGCCCACCTGCTCTACCTGGCCGCCTTCGCCACCAAGGGCCCAATCGCCGCGCTGCTCCCGTGGGCGATCTTCGCCATTCCGTTCTACGGGCTCCTGCATCCGAAACTCGGTCGGATGCGCTGGCCGGTCGCCGTGTACGTGACCGCCATCGTCGCCATGGCCTGGCAGGCGACGACTCGCTGGCTCGCCTTGGACCAGTACGGCGCCCTGCTGGCCCTGCTCGGCGCAGGTCTCTTCGTCTTCTCCGACGCGGCGCTGGCGTGGAACCGCTTCCGCCACGCCTTCGCGAAATCGCCGGCAGTCGTGCTTTCGGCGTACTTCGTCGGACAGTGCCTGATCGCGCTCTCCGTTGGAGCAGGTGAAGCCCTGGTGAACTGGAGCACCCGGTGAGCGCGATCCACGACTTCCTGCAACTCCGATGACCGTCACCCGCCTGGGCAGCGCGATCGTCTTTCCGCCGCCCGAGGAGGCGGAACCCAACGGCCTGCTCGCCGTGGGCGGAGACCTCTCGCCCGAGCGCCTGCTCCTAGCCTACTCACTCGGCATCTTTCCGTGGTACGAAGACGGGCTCCCGATCCTGTGGCACTCGCCGGATCCGCGCATGGCACTTCGCCCGCCGGACCTGCACCTGACGCGCAGCCTGAAACGGGCGCTTCGCGGCAAGCGCTACCTACTGTCGGCCGACACCGCCTTCGAGCGCGTGGTGCGGCGATGCGCCGAGATCTCGCGTCCCGGCCAGCAGGGCAGCTGGATCACCCACGAGATGATCGGCGCCTACGTGCGCCTGCACGAACTCGGCTTTGCCCACTCGATCGAGGCCTGGCTCGGAGACCAGCTTGCGGGCGGGCTCTACGGCGTCGCTCTCGGAAGCTGTTTTTTCGGCGAGTCCATGTTCGCGGAGGCCGACGACGCGTCGAAGGTGGCCTTCGCAACGCTCGTGCATCAGCTCGAACGCTGGGAGTTCACGATCGTCGACTGCCAGGTGTACACCGAACACCTGGAACGCTTCGGTGCGACCGAGTGGCCGCGCCCGCTATTTCTAGAGGAGCTCTCCGCCGCGCTTCGCACCGACACCCGCCGCGGGCCGTGGCAAGTCGATTCGGACCTGGCTGGGAAGTGCTCCTGAGCCCCGGCCCGCGCGGACGACGCTCGCGTTTGACGCCCCGGGATGCGCTGCGTAGCATCGACATAAGAAAAAACCTTTCGAAAACTGAAGGTTGAACGCATGAAGAGGGCCGACGCGTCGGCGCAACGGCGTACCGACTGGGGCCGCGCGACACCGCTCGAAATCGCAGCCGACGCGGTGGCGATCGCGGGAGTCGGTGAGGCCGACCACTCGAAGGCCTCCGGCCGCAGCTTCACGGAGATCTCGGCCCAGGCAATCGAGCGGGCGCTCGAAGACGCAGGGCTGGCCCCCGAGGAGGTGGACGGCCTCTGCTATAGCGCCAGCATGGGTGCGCGCTTCGGCGCAGACGACTTCCACGCGCACTTTGGTACGAACCACGAGATCTTCGAGTCACCGCACGGCGGCGGTGCGGTCTGGGCGGCAACGGCACCCGTCGTCGCAGCAGAAGCCTTTCGCAGCGAGAACGTGCGACACATGGTGAATGTATTCGGCGTGTCGTGGGCTACCGACCGCGGCAAGATGACCGGGGGGCCTGGCGAGTTCCACGCGCACGAACCCTTCAAGAAGAGCTTCGAGGTCCCCTTCGGCTGGTTCCCGCAGCCCGTCTACTTCGCGACGATCGCGCGTCGGCATAGCTTCGAGTACGGCACGAAGCCCGAGCAGCTCGGCGCGATCGCGGTCGCGTGCCGCCGGCACGCGAACCTGCATCCGGGCGCCGTGATGCGCGAAAAACCTCTCAGCCNCGAGGATTACATGGCGCGCCCGATGCTGGTGGACCCGCTGCGCATGGAGGACTGCTGCTTGATCTCGGACGGCGGCGGTGCCTACGTGATGACGACGCCCGAACGCGCTCGAGACCTGCGCAAGCCCCCGGTACTGGTGGCCGGTGTGGGCGAAGGCCATTCTGGAGCCGGCACCTACTGGAGCCAGCAGGGAGACTTCACGGCCACGCCGCAGGTCTTCTCGGCGCCAGCCGCATTCGAGATGGCCGGCCTCATACCCGCGGACGTGGACCTGCTCACGCTCTACGACCCGTTCACGATCGTGGCACTGATGCAGATCGAGGACATGGGTTTTTGCGAGAAGGGCGCGGCGGGCTCGTTCGTGGAAGGCCGTGCCCTGCACTTCGATGGGGGCGTGCTCCCATACAATACGCACGGCGGACTTCTTTCCCACTCGTACGTGCTCGGCATTTCGCACGTCATCGAAGTCGTGCGCCAACTGCGCGGTGAGGGCGCCGCGCAGGTGCCCGGAGCCGAGGTCGGCGTCTACGGAGGCTACACCGGCGCGAGTGCGAGCACTCTGGTCCTGAGGCGCGACCGGTGAACCTTCCCTTCCCGTTCCCGGACACCGAATCGCCGCAGACGCGTCCTTTCTGGGAGGCCGCTGCCCGGGAAGAGCTGGCGCTTCCCCGCTGCAACGCCTGCGGTCAAATCAACTGGTACCCGCCCAAACGTTGCCGAGCCTGTGACGCCGACGCCTTGGCCTGGACAGCGGTTTCCGACCGCGCAACGCTCTTCTCCTGGTGTGTCGTCGAGCGCGCGTGGGTGAAGGCGTTTGCGGGCCACGCGCCCTACGTGACCGGGCTAGTGGCCCTGGACGAGGATCCGGCCGTCCGGCTCGTGACCCGGATCGTCGACTGCGAGCCCGCGGCGCTGCGCATGGAGATGCCGCTGCGCGCCGTCTTCCGGCCACTGCGCTTCGACGGGGTATCGGGCGAAATCGTTGCACCCCTTTTCAGGCCCACGGAGGGGACAGAGAGCGCGAAATGAGCGGGCGTCCCCGGAGCTTCTCGAGCACCGCCGATCCGACCCGCGGCTGCGCTGCGCGCGCAAACGAGCCGACCGGCCCTCGGCTGCGCTGCGCGCGCAAACGAGCCGACCGGCACGCGGCTGCGCTGCGTGCGCAAACGAGCCGACCGGCACGCGGCTGCGCTGCGTGCGCAAACGAGCCGACCGACACGCGGCGGGAAGGCGCGCCCACGGAGGGGAAGGCGCGCCCACGGAGGGGAAGGCGCCGTGAACGAACAAAAGGAATTCGGATGCGACCGCTTCCTCGGCCTACTGAAGGATCCGGCGCGGCGTCTGCTCCACGACAACGGCAGGGCGCCCCGCGGACTCGACGATGGGCCGGCGCGCCTACCGGACCACTAGCCTGGCCGCGTCGCGTCGCATCCCGGCGTTGGAGGGCTTGCGCGGCGTTGCCGCGACGATCGTCGTGGTGCGTCATACGACGAATGCCGTCACCATGCCGGTGGACGCACGCCGGGCACTGCTCGAGGGGCCGTGGGCTCCGTTGCTCGACGCCCAGGGCGCGGTGACGCTCTTCTTCGTGCTCTCGGGCTTCGTGCTGGCGGGCTCAGTCGCACGCGGCGGCGGACGCCTGGGCCTGCTCCAGTTCTGGGTGAAGCGTATCTTTCGCATCCAGCCGCCCTACATGGCCGCGCTGCTCGCGACCTGGGCCGCCAGCTTCGCGTACGCCGTCCCAGACGCGGCGGCCCCCTTCACGAACTGGCTGCGCTGGCTCGCCAGTATTCACCTCGCGCCCTCCGCGCTCTTTGCAAGCCTGCTCTATCCAGGCAGCGCCGGCGACCAGCTCGTCGTGGGGTGGACCCTCGGGGTCGAGATGAGCTGGTCGCTATTGCTGCCTCTGCTCTGGATCGTGGCGAGGACGACACATTGGGGCGTGGCGCTCGCCTTGGCGGCGGTGCCGCTCGGACTCTCCGGCATGCCGATGTGGCTGCTCTACGGCGTCGACTTCGCACTGGGCGTGGCGCTCTGGAGGGAGCGCGAGCGGATCCGCGCATGGTTGGGCGCGCTACCCGCGGCGGCGAGCGCGGGCCTGTTCACCCTGGCACTCGTGCTGCTCTCGAGTCCCCTCTGGCTCGGCTGGCACGTGCCGTCGCGGGGTGTACTCGAACCGAACGTGCTGAGCACCGGCGCCATCGCCCTGCGCGCACCGGGCGCGGCGCTTCTCATCGCGCTGGCACTCGGGTTCGCCCCCTGGCGCCGCGTGCTCGAGACCCGGCCCGCACTCTTCCTGGGACGCATCTCCTACAGCCTCTACCTGCTGCACATCGGAGTATTGTTGCTCTGCACACGGCTCATCGCGCCGGCCTCGGCCGCGAGCGGGCTGCTGCTCGTCGGCGCGGTGCTCGCGCTCTCGATCGCAGCTTCCCTGGCTTTCCACCGGCTGGTCGAACGTCCTTCGGTCGCGCTGGGCAACAGCCTCTGCGAGATGCTCGCCGCCCGGCTCGGCGGCAAGGCCCTGCGCTCGACGCCTCCCGACTGATCGAGCCGCGGGCCGCTAGAAGAGCGGCGACCAGCGGGCCGTCCGCAACAGCTTGCTCTCCCAGCGGTCGCGAACGGCCAGCGCATCGTGCATCCACGCCCCGGGCTGCTTGTAGCGGTCCGGCACCTCGCGGCCGATGAGCGGCACGAGCGCCTTCGGCTGCACCACCTTCTGCCACAGCACGATCTCACACCGGCGCCCGGCGCCGTGCGCGGTGCGGAAGCTGGCCTGGATCTCCAGGATCGCCGTCCCCTCGTCGGAGTGCCGCTCCATCTCGGCGGCGTAGTGGGAGCCCGACTTCTCTACGTACTCGGCCAGCTTCCCCTCGTGGGGCCAGACGGTGTCTTCCATGAAGATCGCGGATTCGCGCTCCGCCGGCTCGGTCGGAACCGACCCCAGGTCAACCTCCTGCAGGGGCGACCAGGGCAGCGGAACGAGCAGCTTCGCGGTGGCGTCGTGGCGCAAGTCATCGACGCGCTCCGCCCAGTCCCGGAGATCGCCGCCGTGCAGCCGCCGGTGCAATCGCTCCCACGCCGCGCCGTCGCGCAGCGCCGTCACCGTCACCACGTTGTAGGAGACACCGGTCCCGTGGGCGTGGTGCAGGAAGTAGAGGAGGCGCGCATCGTCGCTGCCGGCGAGCGCCGGCAGCAAGCGATCGCGGAAGGCCGCTTCGAAGGCCCCTTCCTGTGACCCGACCACTTCGTGCACTTCGTGCAGGAAGAGCATCAGCCAAACTCTGCCAGCAGCGCCGTGCGATCCGCGTCGAGCCCGGGCGCCGGTTCCCGTGTCGTCGGGTCGTCGGTCTCCGAGAGCTTGATCGGGTTTCCAGTCAATTCGAACCCTCCGGAGCGCACCACCATATTTCGCGCACGCACCTGCGGGTCCTCGAGCACCTGCGCTACGTCGTTCAAGGGTCCGCAGGGCACTCCGGCGTCCAACAGGCGCTCGAGCCAGACCGCGACGGGCTCCGCGGCCAGCGTGTCCTCGAGCGTCGCGGCGAGTTGCTCGACGTTTTCCATGCGCGCGTCGTTGCTCGCAAAGCGTGGCTCGCGTGCGAGTTCGGACCTGCCCACTGCGCCGCAGAGTTTTTCGAACAGAGCGTCGTTTCCCGCAGCTACGACGACGAAACCGTCGGACGCAGCCAGCGCCTGGAAAGGCGCGATCGAGGGGTGGCGAGTGCCGAGCGGCCCCGGCACCACGCCGCTGACCCGGTAGCGGGCGATCGCATTCTCGAGAACTGCCACCTGACAGTCGAGCATGGCTACGTCTACGCGGCGCCCGGCCCCCGTTCGAGCGCGCTCGAGCAGCGCTGCCTGGATGCCCACCGCGGCAAACAGTCCCGCGTTGATGTCACCGAGGGAACTCCCCACCCGCGAGGGCGGCCCCCCGGACGGCCCCGTCAGGCTCATCATCCCGCCCATCGCCTGCACGATCACGTCGTACGCCGGACGCTCGGCATAGGGTCCCGTCTGGCCAAAGCCCGAGACCGAGGCCACGACCAGCCGCGGGTGGCGCGCGTGGAGCGTCTCCCAGCCGTAGCCGAGGCGCTCGATCACTCCGGGACGGAAGTTTTCGACGAGCACGTCGGCGCGCGATACGAGCTGCTCGAAGACGGCGCGATCACCCGCTTCCTTCAGGTCGAGAGCAATCGATTCCTTGCCGCGATTGAGCGAAGCGAAATAGGCCGACACGCCTTCCATGAAGGGACCGATGCGGCGCGCGTCATCGCCCGCGGGCGGCTCCACCTTCACGACCCGCGCGCCCAGGTCGGCGAGCAACATGGTGCAGAAGGGTCCGGCGAGCACGCGGCTCATATCCACGACGAACGTGCCGGTGAGGGGGCCCGGTACGGGCATGGTGGCTTCACTGCGCGGCTTCGCGCCGCCCCCGCATGCCGTCGAGCTCGGTGCAGAGCGCTTGGGGCACGCGACTCCCGGATACCGCGTAGTCGTCGCAAATCCCGGGCAGTTTGGAGAGCCAGCCATCGTCCCGGGCCGTGCCCGATACGTTGCGCGGCGCCAAGCGCTTCCTGTCGAGCAGCGCATTGCCCCCGCAGCCCGAGACGAAATTCCAGATCTCTCGGGTCTCGGCCCAGTCTACGTCTGCCGGGTCAGAGAACACGCGGTAGCCGTCGGATCGCTGCTTCGGGTCGAGGGGTCGGGCCGTGCCGCGCTCCACCACGAGGCGGACCCAACGCCGATACGCGGCGCCCGATCCGTCGCAGCAGTACGCATTCTCGGGTTGGCAAAGTTCCGAAATTTCGGTCCCCCGCGAGCGCAGCTCGGGGCGACTCGTCTCGGCTCCCATCGACGCGTTCTCCCCCGAATACGAGACGGGACCCCGCGAGCGGGAAAGTATAGGCGCGATTCGGGGACTGTGGACCCGGTGTCGCCCCGGGAGCGACGCCGCGTCCGCGGGGGCCAGCGTCCGGCGTGGCAATCGCCGATGCGGACACCGGCTTCGCGGCGAGGGCGCAGCCCGCGCAGGCGACGCCCCCGAGCACGCACCCAGATCGCGAGAGCGCCGGCTCAGGTCGCATAGGAGACGATGGCACCCACCACCCCTCCCAGCAGAAGCACCGCGTTCGAGAGCACCGTCAGCAGAAAACCCGGTCCCCGGTTTGCCGGGTCGACCCAGTAGGCTCGCGCGTAGAGATAGCGGCCCAGGATGAAGACGAGGCCGACCCCCGCTGCTGCGATCCCATCCACATAGAACCCGAAGAGAAGCATGGAGGGCACGAAGACCACGAGCTGCTCGATCGTATTGTATTGCACTCGCAGAGCCCGCTCGAACTCCGGATCTCCGGACATCGCCGGCGCCGCGACGTCGCTACGGCCGCGCACCTGCCCGCACCGCATCGAGAACCACACATACTCCATCAACGCGAGACCGATCACGACGGCGACGAGCTGCAAGGAAACCTCCGGGGGGTGCACCCCGGTCGTAACACGCGCGGCAGCAAGCTTTCAATGGAAAGCTGAGCCGAGTTCCCGGATGTGAGATGCCGGGACAGAGTATGGATCGCGAACGGCTCCTCGCGGCTTTCCGGCTCCAGAGGCGCCCTAGTCGGGATTCGGCCCGGCCTTCGCATTCGCAAATCGCCCGCGCGGGCTCACGGTTCCCGGCGCTTCGGGCGAACCAGGCCCTCCTGGACCACCGATGCGACCAGCGTTCCCTCGCGGCTGAAGATGCGACCGGTCGAAAAGGCCCGAGCGCCGCTCGCCGAGGGGCTTTCCTGCACGTAGAGGAGCCACTCGTCCGCGCGGAGCGCGCGGTGGAACCACAGGGCGTGGTCCAGGCTCGCCACTTGTTGACTTCCGTCGAACCACGAGATCGCGTGGGGCAGCATCGCCGTGTCGAGGAGCGTCATGTCCGAGGCATAGGCCACGACGCATTGATGGATCAACGGGTCCGCCGGCAGCCTGCCGTTCGCCTTGAGCCAGACCATCAGGCGCGGCGGCAGTTTCACCGGAGAGACGAGGTCGACCTCCGTCACGTAGCGACTCTCGACTGCCTGCTCGCGTCGGAGCCAGGCGCTCTCGGCGGCGTTGCGCGCTCTCTCGGCCGCGTTGCGTGCGCGCTCGGCGGCGTTGCGCGCGCGCTCGGCCAGCGGCGCCATGCGTTCTGTCATGCTCATCAGCGTCTCGGGGTCCGGGACGTCGGGCATCTCGTCCTGGTGCTCGAGGCCCGTCTCCGGCCGGTGGAAGGACGCTTCCATGTGAAAAATCGCGCGCCCGTGCTGAACGGCGACGACGCGCCGGGTGGTGAAGGCGCGCCCGTCCTTGGTGCGGTCGACCTCGTAGAGAATGGGCTTTCTCGGATCGCCCGGCCGCAGGAAATAAGCGTGAAAGGAGTGGGCCTGCTCACCCTCACCGGGTGTCGTGCGGCCGGCGGCGACAAGGGCCTGTCCCAGGACCTGGCCGCCGAAAACACGCTGGGAACCGTCTTGCGGGCTCTGGGCCCGGAAGACGTTCACCTCGAGATCTTCGAGATCGAGGAGCGCCAATAATTGGTCGAGGGCGAGCTGCATGCGCGCGAAGCATAACGCGGCCGCCGACGGCCGGCGCACTGGAACGGGAACACCGGTGGAAGCCGGACGGCCAGGACGTGCTACATGAGCGCCATGGTGTCTCCCGCGCGAGCCCTGCGCCGGCTGCTCGAAAAGCCCGGACTGCGGATCATGCCCTGTTGTTTCGACGCGCTGTCTGCGCGCCTGGTGGAGCGCGCGGACTTCGAACTCACCTTCATGAGCGGCTTTGCGGTGTCCGCGGCGCGCGGCGGGCTCCCGGACACGGGGCTCCTCTCCTACGGTGAGATGGTTTCCCAGGGGCGCGACATCTGCGCCGCGGTATCGATTCCGGTGATCGGCGACGCCGACACCGGCTACGGAAACCCGGTCAACGCCAAGCGCACCGTGCGCGGCTACGCCCAGGCGGGCTTCGCATGCGCGATGATCGAGGACCAGCTCGCACCCAAGCGCTGCGGCCACACGCAGGGCAAGGAGGTGGTGCCGCGCGAAGAGGCGCTGGCGCGCGTCCGCGCCGCCGTAGACGCCCGGGAAGAGGGCGCGGAGATCCTGATCATGGCGCGCACAGACGCCCGCGCGCCGCTCGGCTTCGACGAGGCGCTGTGGCGGGTGCGTGCCTTCGCGGATCTCGGAGCCGATATCGTCTTTCTCGAAGCGCCGCAGAGCGAGTCCGAACTGGAGCAGACCTGCCGCGACGTTCCCGCCCCCGGCATGGCCAACCTGGTCGAGGGCGGCGAGACACCGCTGCTCCCGCCCGCCCGGCTCGAGGAGATGGGGTTCAAGATCGCCGCCTATCCGCTGACACTTCTTTCTTCCGCGGCAGCGGCGATGCGGGAAGCGCTCGAGGCGCTGCGCGCCGGAGAGCGCACCCCTCGCATGCTCGATTTCGAGGCATTGCGCGAACTCGTCGACTTCGACGGCTACGACCGCGAGCGCGCCCGCTACGACCCCGGCGCGCCGGCGCCCCGCCGCAAGAGCTCGGCGTAGAACGACGCGCCCCGGACCAGGTCTGCAGCGGCGAGGCGCTCGTCGGTCCCGTGCAGCAGCCTCATGGAATCCGCATCGAGACGGAAGGGAAGGAAGCGGTAGACGTTCTGCGTCAGGCCGCCGTAGTGACGCGCATCTGTTCCACCGAGCACGAGGTAGGGAACCACCACGGCACCCGGAAAGACGGACCGGATACACCGGGCAAGCGTAGTGAAGGCCGCTCCATCGACGGGCGACACGGCGCTCGGGTTGCGCGGCGGGCTGCGCACGCCGACCTGCAGGCGAATTCGCTCGTTTGCGACGACGCGGCGCACGTGGTCGCGGACCGTCTCGACACGGTCGTGGGGGTGGATCCGGAAGTTGACGATCACGCGCCCGTTGGGCGGCAGAATGTTCTCCTTCACCCCGGCGTCGAATATGGTGACGGCGGTCGTGGTGCGCTGCATGGCGTCGAGCTGCGGGATGCCGTCGAAGACCCTCTCGAGCACCGGATCGAAGAGCCACCGGTTGGCCAATACGACTCGAAAGCCAAAGGGAAGCTCGGGAGTGAAGTGATCGAGAAAGGCGTCGGTCGTGCCGTCGAAGCCGGCCGGAACCGGGTTGCCCTCGAGGGCGACCACGGCGCTCGACAGATCCCCGATGGCCGTGTGGGGCGGCGGCACGGAGGAGTGTCCGCCCGGCGCTTCGAGGTCCAGCGCGATCGACACCGAGCCCTTTTCGGCAATTCCCACCACGGCAACGTCGCGCTCGAGACCGGGCAGGAACCCCCCGGCGACCGCACCGCCCTCGTCGAGCACCCAATCGAGAGAGACTCCGCGCGAGGACAGCCGCGCTGCGATCGCAGCGGCTCCCTCGTCTCCCCCGATTTCTTCATCGTGACCGAGCGCGAAGTAGACCGTGCGCTCGGGCTGGAAGCCCTCGGCCAGTAGCGCCGTGGCGGCCGCAAAGAGCGCCACGATACTGCCCTTGTCGTCGATCGCGCCGCGGCCCCAGACCACGCCGTCTCTCACCACGCCGGCGAAGGGCGGGTGTGTCCAGTCCTCATCGTTGGCCGCCGGAACCACGTCGAGGTGGGCCGCCAGCAGAATCGGGCGCAGGCTCGGATCTCGGCCCCGCCAGGTGTAGAGCAGGCTCCAGTCTGCCACGCGCTCGCGATCGAGCTCCGCGTGGAGTTCCGGGAAACGCGCGGCCAGGTAGGCGTGGGTCCGGGCGAAGGCGCCGCCGTCGAAATCCGCGGGGTCCTGGGGGGAGATGCTCGGGATCCCGACCAGCCCCGCGAGGGTGCGGGCCGCGCTCGCGGCGTCGATGGCGAGGGGATCCGCAGGGATCACGTCCACCTGCCGGGACTCGACGCTCCAGGCGCGGGCCAAGAGCACCAACGAGAGCAGGACAACCGCCGCCAACAGACCGAGCAGAATGCGTTTCAACGATGTCCCCCGCACCGCGGACGCCAACGGACCCGCTCCAGGTCGATGCGTCCGCCGGCGTCAAAGCCCACACCCTCGCGCTCGAGACGGCGGCGCTGTTCGTATTCGTGTCCGCTGGCCCGCGCACTCAGCCCGCCGCGGGCATTCACGACGCGCTGCCACGGTACCCGCGTGCCGGAACTCAGCGCGTGCAGCGCCCAGCCCACCTGGCGGGCCTGGCCCGGAAGCCCCGCCACCTCGGCCACCTGGCCGTAGGTCGCGACCCGGCCCGTCGGAATCCGACGCACTACGGCATAGATCCGGTCCCAGGAACTGCGGGCGGCGGCCACGGCCGCGCATTGTATCCTCGCCGGAGTCGGAGGTGTCCCCCCATGAACGTGTTGCGAATCGAACGGGATGGCGAGCTGGCGACAGTCGTGCTGAACCGGCCCGAGGCCCTGAATGCCCTCTCCAACGCACTCTGCGACGCGATCGTCCATGCCTTCCGCGAGCTGGCCGACGACGGCGGCGTGCGCGCCGTCATCCTCACTGGCGAAGGACGGGCTTTCTCCGCAGGCGTCGACCTGAAGGAGCTCTCCGACCCGAATCGAAAGCCCGCAGAGTTTTCTCCCGGCCAGATGATCGATGCGGTTCGGAATTTCCCCGGGCCGGTGATCGCGGCGGTCAACGGCTTCGCCATCACCGGCGGCTTCGAACTCGCGCTCGGCTGCGACCTCATCCTCGCGTCGAGCGAGGCGCGCTTCGCCGACACCCACGCGCGCGTGGGCATCCTGCCGGGCTGGGGGCTCAGCCAGAAGCTTCCGCGGCTGATCGGTATCGGGCGCGCGAAGGAACTCTCCTTCACCGGAAACTACCTGGAAGCGGAACAGGCCGCAGCGTGGGGGCTCGTGAACCGCGTCACCGCACCCGACGAATTGCTGCCGGCGTGTCGCGCGCTGGCCAATGACATGCTTTCGTGCCAGCCCGACTCGCTGCGCGGCTACAAGAAACTGATCGACGAGGGCTTCGCGATGAATTACGGAGACGCTCTCCGTCACGAGGCACATGTTTCGCGCTCTTCGATGAACGAAATTCGGAGCAAAGACGTCGCGGATCGCCGCGAGAGTGTCCAGCGGCGCGGGCGCGACCAGGCAGACGGCTAAGACCCGCGGTGGCCCCGAAGCTCGTCCTCTACGGTCCGGCGCAGGCGCCCTACACCGAGAAATGTCGGCGGGGTCTCATTCTGAAGGGCCTCGACTTCGAGCTGCACGAACCCGGATGCCCCGAAGACTTCAAGCGCTGGAACCCGGAGACCGGACTCCTTCCGGTGCTCACCATCGACGCTGAGCGCATCATCGACTCGACGCAGATCCTGCTGCACATCGACGCCCTGGCGCCCAAGCCGCCCCTGCTCTCCGCGGATCCGACGGTAGCCGAGCAGCAGCGCCACCTCGAAAACTGGGCCGACGAATCGTTTTTGTACTACTTCCAGCGCTGGACCGCTCTCGAGCAGGGACGCGCGTCCGAAGCGCCGACGCGCCGGCCCTCGTCTCGCTTGCTGCGCCTCGCCGCGTGGCTGCGAGCGGGCGGCACCTGGGAGCGACCGCATACGGCGATCCTGCGCAGTATCGACAGCCGGCTCGCAGACCTGGTGAACTTCCTCGGCTCACGGCGCTTCTTCTACGCCGATGCACCGAGCATCGCCGACCTCGCGGTGTACGGCATCCTCTTCACCCTGCGCAACGATGCGATTCCCGGTGCCTCGCCGCTGCTCACGCGCCGGCCGGCGCTGGTGGCCTTCATGGCTCGGGTCGAGGAGGTAAGCGGCGGGTGACCCGGGCGGAAAAGGCCGAACGGATCCGAAAGATCTTCGACTCGCTCTACCCGGAGCTCGAGGTGCCGCTCCGCCACGAGGACCCCTACACGCTCTTGGTGGCGGTTCTGCTCTCGGCCCAGTGCACCGACGTGCGGGTCAACGAAATAACACCCCGCCTGTTCGCGAAGGCGTGCACGCCGGAGGCAATGGCAGGACTTCCGCTGGCCGAGATCCGCCGAATCGTGACGCCCTGCGGCCTCGGACCCCAGAAAGCCAAGGCGATCAGGCAACTCTCGAAGCTCCTGATCGCCGAGCACGGCGGGCGAGTGCCGCAGAGCTTCGAGTCGCTCGAAGCGCTGCCCGGCGTCGGGCACAAGACGGCCAGCGTCGTCATGGTGCAAGCCTTCGGCGAGCCAGCCTTTCCCGTCGATACCCACATCCACCGCCTCGCCGCACGCTGGGGACTGTCGAGCGGCCGGAACGTGGTCCATACCGAACGCGACCTGAAATCACTCTTCCCGAGGCAGACCTGGGGACGCGTCCACCTCCAGTTCATCACCTTCGGGCGCGAATACTGTCCGGCCCGAGGCCACGACCTCTCGACCTGCGCGATCTGCTCCTGGGCGGCCACGAAGAAGCGCATCCGGCACGAGGCGCAAAAGCGCTAGCCGCTACGTCCCCACCCGGACCAGGCGAAAGAGCGGCCCTTCGGGATCCCGCTGCTTCGTGAGGTCGACCTCTCCGTAGATGGCCCAGAGATCGTCACCCTTCGGGTCGCAGAGGACGTGCGCCACGTCGAAGCAGCGCGGGCCCGCCTCGGCGATCCGCGTCAAGTTCGCCTGACGCGAGCGGGGTGTCACGTCGATACCTCCGAACTCCGCACAGAACGGAGCAAGCGCCTCCTCGAGACCCGCCGCGTCCCAAACCGGCTCTCCGTCGCTCCGCAACCGGCGCAGCGCCGCCGCGTAGTCCCGCGCCGCCAGGTCGCGAACCAGCGAATGGAGTTCGGCACGCACCCGGGCGGCCAGGGCGCGCGGCTCGGCAGAGAGGTCGAAGGGACGCAGCCCCGGGCCACCCGGCGCCACCGCATCCGGCGCTGGCTCCAGCAACGTCTCCCAGGCCTCGACCAGACTCGAGTCGACGTCGGAGAGCAGCGTGCGCAAATAGGCAACGGCGTCGTAGAGCGCGTCGGTCTTGTGGGCCTCGGGCACGTTGCGCACCAGGGTGCCGTGCACCTGCGACAGATACCGGAGCAGGAGGCCCTCGCTGCGCGCGATCCCGTACTCCTTCACGTAGTCGACGAAGTCGCGCCAGCCCTCGAGCATCTCGCGGGCCACGCCCTTCGGGCGCACGTCGTCCTCGCCGACCCAGGGGTGCACCTCGCGAAAGAGCCGGAAGGTCTCCTCGATGTAGGCCTCGTCGGGTTTCGGCCAGCCCACCTCGTCGAGCTTCGCGATGCGCTCGTCGTAGGGCACGCGCTGCCTCTTCAACTCGGCGAGGAGTTCCCGCTTCCGCTTGCCCCGCTGCGCCAGCAGGATTGCGAACGGATTGTCCTGGATCGCCTCGGCCAGGCTCACCACCTCGAGCCCGTGGCTCGGCGAATCCGGATCGAGGCCCTCGAGCGCCTCGAGCAGCCAGAGTGAGAGGTTGCGGTGCAGGCTGAAATCGATCTGAAGCTCCGGCGAAACGCGTGCGCGGCGCCGGCCGCTCTCTGCATCGAAAACCGTCTGCACCACGCCGGCGGTGTGCAGGCTGCGGAAGACCGTCGCGGCCCGGCGGCGGAGCAGGGCCCGGATCTTCTCGCTCTCGTGGGAGCGGTTGACCAGGTCGACGAGGGCCCGGTAGCCGTGATCCGGGTGGCCCTCCTCCTCCTCGCGCTGCAGGACGCTCACCACCATTCCGTGGGTCACGGCGAAGCGCGAGCGCAACGACTCGGGGGGCTTCTCGATCAGCTTTTCGAAGCTGTCGCGATTCCACGGCACGATGCCGCGCCCCGGCGGCCGCCTTTTCGGCGCACGGCGTCCACCTTTGCTGCGAGCGCGCAGGTTCTCGATCACGTGGTCGGGCGCCTGGCAGACGACAGCCCCGCGGTCGTCGAAGCCGCGGCGCCCCGCCCGCCCGGCAATCTGCTTGAACTCGCGCACCCGTAAAGCCGCCACCTTTTCGCCGTCGAATTTGCACAGCTGCGTGAAGAGCACCGTGCGGATCGGGACATTCACGCCCACTCCAAGCGTGTCGGTGCCGCAAACGACCTGGAGCAGACCCCGCTGCGCGAGCTTCTCGACGAGCAGCCGGTAGCGCGGCAGGAGCCCCGCGTGGTGCACCGCCACACCAAAGCGAAGGAAGCGCTGCAGATCCTTGCCGTAGGGCGTGTCGAAACGAAAATCGCCCACCCCGGCACTCACCGCGCGGCGCTGCTCTCGCGTGGCGAGGTTCGCGCTCGTCAACGCCTGGGCCCGTTCACCGCACTCACGCTGCGTGAAGCTCACGACGTAGACGGGCGTGAGACCCCGTGCCGCCAGGTCCTCGAGCGTCTCGTGGAGGGGAGTCTCCCGGTACTCGTAGTCGAGCGGCACGGGACGCACGTCCGAGTGGATGTGACGCACCTCCCGCCGTGTGCGTTCCTGCAGATGCGCCTCGATCACGGCCGTATTCCCGAGTGTCGCCGACATCAACAGGAACTGGGTGCCCCCCAGTACGAGGAGTGGGATCTGCCAGGCGGCGCCGCGGTCGCGGTCGTCGTAGTAATGGAACTCGTCCATCACCACGTAGGGCGCGTCAGCCGCCTCACCGCGACGCAGGCACATATTCGAGAGCACCTCCGCGGTGCAGCAGATGACGGGAGCATCGCGGTTCACGCTGGCGTCGCCGGTGAGCATGCCGACGTTCTCGGGGCCGAAGACCTCGCACCACTCGAAGAACTTCTCGCTGGCCAGGGCCTTGACCGGCGAGGTGTAGAAGGAGCGGCGGCCCTCGCAGAGCGCCTTGAAGTGGAGGGCCTGGGCCACGAGCGACTTCCCCGAACCGGTCGGTGTGGAGAGCACCACGTGCCGGCCGAGCGCGAGTTCGAGGAATGCCTCGTCCTGTTCGGCGTAGGGCTCGAGGCCGCTTTCGTGGACCCAATCGAGGAAGCGGTCGAGGATCTCTTCCGGTTCGCGGAGACCGCCCTCGGGAATGCGCGCATGAAGCGGCGACGGCACGGCCTGGCGTCACACGCGCCGGATCACGACGAGTCGCCCGACGAGTTCAGCGGGGGGTTGCGTCTGCGGCGGCTCGATGTCAATGCGCGAACCCACGCCCTGCACGGCGCGCAGACCCTCCGGCAACTCGACGAAGCCCTTCACCCGCAGCGCGCCGAGCGCCTCGAGTTGGGCGCGCAAGGCGTCCGGCTGCATTCCCGCGGGAATCGCGATCTCCTCGGCGTGGAAGCGCTCGTGCGTGTGGGGCGACGCGGGCGCTGCGGCGGCGCGGCGGCGAGCACGCAACTCGTGCGGATCCGGTGGGAAGAGAAGCTCGAGGTCGACTTCGCCGTGCACGGCGCGCAGGATCGGCGCCTCCGGCTCGAGTTCGCGCAGCCGCGCCTCGAGAGAATCCCAGTCGGCCTCGGGAACGCGGTCGATCTGGTTGAGCAGCAGCAGGTCGGCCGACGTCACCTGCTGCTCGAAAGTGCCCTCGATATCGCGCCCGGAGCGGAGCTGTTCGGCGTTGACGACCACCACGGCGGCGTCATCCGCAATCCACGTGCGCACCGGGTCGCGCCAGAAGTTCAACTGCGTGTCGTAGGGAAGGGCCACGCCCGAGGTCTCCACGACGATTCGGTCGGGATCGGCCCGCTCCCGCAGCATCTGGAGCGTGTCGACGAGTTGGTCCGACAGTTTGCAGCACACGCAGCCGCCGCGAAGTTCCACGTAGTCTTCGTCCAACGTCCCCAGTAAGGCCGCGTCGATCCCGAGCTCTCCGAACTCGTTCGAGACGACGGCCACGCGCACCCCGTTGGCCTGGGCATCGGCCAGGAGCCTTCGCACCAACGTCGTTTTCCCGGAGCCCAGAAAACCCGAGACGACGAGCACCGGAACCGGTCTGCCCTGGTTCAAGGAAGCGTGTCCTCAGCCCGCGTCGGGCTCGCTGCAGAGTTCCGCGCAGACCCCGAAATGGTCCGAGGGCCACGCGCTGTTGACCTCATCGTCGCACACGACACGGCAAACGAGAATCTGCCCGAGACCGCTGCGCAGCGGAAGCCCGGCGAAAACGCAGTCGATGCGCCGGCCCGGCTCGTATTCGAGAGCGGCATAGGAATTGGTATTCGACCATGTGCTCCCATGACCCGGCCCCCCGCCGTGCACCAGGCGTCGAGGAAGCAGACGCTTCGGCCCCGCCAGTCGGCCTGGCATCGGCGGGGCTATCGGTTCGCTCGGCACGCGCTACCCGAGATTCACAATCACGTTCTTCGTCTGGGTGTAGAGCTCGAGGGCGTGGCGCCCCATTTCGCGCCCGTAGCCGCTCTGCTTGTAGCCACCGAAGGGAGCCGCCGCATCGAAGACATTGTGACAGTTGATCCACGCGGTGCCGACACGCAGGCCCGCGGCCACCTTGTGGGCCTTCGCAATGTCGCGGGTCCAGACGCTGGCGGCGAGCCCGTAGGTGGTGTCGTTGCCGCGGCGGATCACCTCGTCGAGGTCGTCGAAGCTCTGGACACAGACCACGGGGCCGAAGATCTCCTCCCGCACGATCCGCATGTCGCTCTTTACATCGGAGAAGACCGTGGGCTGGATAAAGTGGCCGCTGTCGAGTCCGGCCGGCCGCGCCGAGCCGCCCGCGAGCACCCGCGCCCCCTGTTCGGAGCCCGAGTCGATGTAGCCGGTGACACGTTCGTACTGCTCCTTCGATACGAGGGGTCCCATGTCGGTCGCCGGGTCGAAGCCGTCGCCGAGCTTCGTGTTGCGTGCGATCTCGGACACGCGCTCGACGATCTCATCGCGCACCTTTGGCCCCGTGAACAGCCGTGAGCCGGCACAGCAACACTGCCCGTGGTTGAAGAAGATGGCGCCAGCAACTCCCGCCGCGGCGAGTTCGACGTCGGCATCGTCGAAGACGATGGCCGGGCTCTTGCCGCCGAGCTCGAGCGAGACGCGCTTCAGGTTGCCCGCCGAACTGCGCACGATCTCATGGCCCACTTCGGTGCTCCCCGTGAAGGCCACCTTGTCGACCCCCGGGTGCGCCGCGAGAGCAGCACCCGCGTCGCCGAAGCCGGTGACGACGTTGACGACACCTTCCGGAAATCCCACCTCGCAGATGAGCCTGGCGAGCAGCAGGGCCGAGAGCGGCGTCTGCTCCGCCGGCTTCAGCACCACGGTGTTTCCGCAGGCGAGGGCCGCTCCGAGCTTCCACGCGGCCATGAGCAGCGGGAAGTTCCACGGGATGATCTGGCCCACCACGCCGACCGGTTCGCGAAGGGTGTAGTCGAGGTAGGCGTTGCCATCGGGGGAGTTGATAGGAATCGTCTCTCCCTCGATCTTGGTGGCCCAACCCGCGTAGTAGCGGAAGTGGTCGACGGTAAGCGCCACATCGGCGGCCCGTGCCGTCGCGAGGGGCTTGCCGTTGTCGAGGCTCTCGAGTTGCGCAAACTCCTCGGTGTGGCGCTCGATGAGGTCCGCGAGCTTCCACAACAGCTGACTGCGTTCGGTGGGATTGGTGCGGCGCCAGGGGCCCGCCTCGAAAGCGTGGCGCGCGGCCTTCACCGCCGCGTTTACATCGGCCGCGCCTCCCTTCGCCACATTGGCAATCGTGTTCTCGTGCGACGGGTTCTCGACCGCGAAGCTCTCACCGCTCGCGGCGGGAACCCAGCGGCCTCCGATCAGGAGCTGGTGCTCCCCTTCGAGGAAGCTGCTGACAGTGTCAAGGATCTCGGGAATCGCTGCGGACATGGAGGACCTCCCTGCGTGGGCGGTCATTATGCCAGCAGCGACTCGGCTTCCGTGAGAAGTTCGCGCGCTCTGCCGGTGGGGGAGTGGAACGACCAGATGCCGAGCTTTACGGAAGTGAGCAGGCCCGCATCGCGGAGGACCTTCAGGTGGTGGGAGATGGTGGGCTGGGAAAGCTCGAAATGCTCCACGATGTCGCAGACACAGGTCGCCCCGGACTGGGCGGAGACGAGACGCAGGATCTCGAGCCGCGTCGGGTCGGCCAGAGCCTTGAATACGCCCACGAGCCGGCCGCGGCGGATTCTCTCGAGGGGCTCGATGGACCGCAGCGGGCAGCAGCCCTCGGGACGCGCGCGAAATGCCCGGGTCGAACTGGTCACGATAATATATTGACAGATTTCGATTCGATGTCTACTATCCATCGAAACTGATCGATGGCAACTCGGGAGCAGCCACCATGCGACTTCAACTCGCCCTCAACGTGAAGGACCTCGACGCGGCCGTGGACTTCTACTCGAAGATGTTCGGTGCGCCGGCGAACAAGCGGAAACCCGGCTACGCGAACTTCGCGATCGAGAACCCCCCGCTCAAGCTCGTGCTCTTCGAGTTGCCCAACGCGCCGGAGCGTCTCAACCACCTGGGTGTCGAGGTCTTCGAGGATGAGGACGTCTCCGCCGCAACCGAGCGGCTCGAAGCCGCCGGCATGGAGCACTCCATCGAAGACGAGACGACCTGCTGCTACGCCAAGGCAAACAAAGTCTGGGTGCAGGAGCCCGACGGCGCCCGCTGGGAGTGGTACCGGGTGCTCGAGGATTCTGAGACCTTCGGTCCCCCGGCGAGCCACGAAACGCCGCCTACTTCCTAGGCTAAACCCGAGGGCCTAGGCGAGACCCGAGAGCCCCCGGTGTTCTGTTGAGGGTGCGGAGGGACATCGGACGCACCGCGCAGGCGGTCAGTGGAAGGCCACGCTCAGCCTGACCAGGTGATTCATCCGATTCGGGTGTTTCGGTCTATCGATATATTGATTCAAATAGCCCAACTCGATGGTCGAGCCGAGTTCCGGCGCGAGGTTCCAGGCGACACCGATGAAGGCGCGGTTCTGACCGAAGCCGTCGTCGATGCCCCAGTCGGTGTCCTTCAAGTGGAAGAACATCTCGGCATAGGCTGCGATGCTGAAGGCCGATCCCCTGTACAGGGGATGCGCCACCTCGAACCTCTGGCGCAACCGGAGGCCGACATCCTCGCTTTTGACGCGGAAGCGTTGCTCCAAACGCGTGCGCCATAAACCCGTGAATGAGCCGAGCGATATGGACCACGTGAGCTGCTCCCAGACCTGATGCTCATTGGTGGACGGCACACCTGGGTTATCCGTCTGCATCCAGGTATAGCCGAGCCACACCGCAACTCCGTCGAAGATGCCCCAGCCCAAGGCCGGCCGGATGAGCGACTGGTTGTACCCGTCCGAGTCATCGAGAAAACGCACCTGCGAATCGAACCAATATTTCAGGTGGGTCAGCTTGGGGGAGACCCTTTCGAAATCGCCGGTCGCGCTGACGACGACCCAGCCACCGGCGTCCTGTACCAGCTCGGAACGGGCTGGAAACGCCGCGAGCGTCAAGAAAAAGACAGCCGAGAACACACGGCGGTGGGCCGAGCGGAGTTTCATGTCGTCGCTCCCGCTCTCATCAACGACGCGTCCTCAGTAAACTGGGACATGAACGTCCATGCAGACCCGATGTCTCCAAGATTATTCCGCCCCGCGGACGTCGACGCATGCCGCTGTTTCAGGAACTGCCCGGCCGGCCGGTGAAATCGGTGTCTTGAATACGCTCGGCTCGACCACTTCGTCGCGCTCAGCGATCCGTAGAGCGGCGTCCTTCAGAAGAGCCAATGCCTCTTGCTCATGGCGATTTTCGAAACCATAGGCAAACGGAAGTCGCCGATCCATCTCGAGGACGAGCGCCGGCTTAGCGAAGGCCCGCAATGCGATCGAGCGATGCCTCGATGTCGGCCGGATCGACACCGGGGATTTGTGCGCGCACGATCAAGTGCGTCATCCCGAAGCGCTCGCGGAGCGCTGCGATCCGGTCGCTGACGGCCGCCGGCTCGCCCACGATCGCCCAATCATCGACTTCGGCCAAGGCCATCCGCGAACGCAGCGTCGCGGAGGGGGCCTTTGCGAGTGCACGCATCTGGGACTCGAGCGCAGCGCTCACACGCGCCAGCGCGGCGACGCCGTCACCGATGAAGACGGTGCGCATGATCGGCACCTCGGCAGGCGGCTCGCACCCGGCGGCGTCGCACGCCTCGCGGTAACGCGTCAAGTTCTCGTCGAGCTTCGAGAGCGGCTCCATCGGCGACGCCAGGTAGGGAAGCGCAAGCCTGCCGGCCTGGGCCAAGGCCTTCGGGCCGAAGGCCGCGAGCCAGATCGGCGGGTGCGGCTTCTGGACCGGCAGCGGCGCCAGCACGGCGGGCGGACCCGACTCGCCGTCCTCGAAGACGACCGGCTTCCCGGCCCAGGCTTCGCACATCGCCGCAAGCACGGCCTCGAAACGGTCGCGCTTCTCCGCTGGCGCAACGTCGAATGCCGCGAGCGTCGCTTTGCGAAATCCGCGCCCAACTCCGAGGATCACGCGCCCCTCGGACACGCGGTCGAGCACCGCGACCTCGGCCGCCGCGTGAAGCGGGTGGCGGAGCGGCAGCAGATAGGAGGTCGTGCCGAGGCGGAGCGTCTTCGTGCGGGCTGCCGCCACTGCGAGCAGCAGCAACGGCGCGGGGATCGCACCCGGCGCGAAATGGTGCTCGGGGATGAAGATCGAGTGAAAGCCCAGCGCCTCTGCCCGCTCGGCCTGTGCGGCGAAACCGGCCGAGAGGTTCCCGTCGTCGAACAGCCAGGGCGTGAGCCCGATCTCGAGGGGCGTGTCCGACACTCACCCACTATAGAGGGTCCGGTCGAGAAACATGTGCCCCGAGTGCCCTATCCCTGTACCATGTCCCGCTTCTGGAGACCGGACGGTTCCGGCTCCAAGAATCACCCCCCGAGCCCCCCATGCACGTCGATTTCACGCCCGAGCAGAAGAAGCTCCGCTTGGAGATCCGGGCCTACTACCGCGAGCTCTTCACCCCGGAGCTTCGCGCCGCCTTCGACGCCGAACTCGAGCAGATGGGCGGCCCGGTCTTCCGCGAAATCGTGCAACGCATGGGCAAGGACGGCTGGCTCGGCATCGGCTGGCCCAAGGAATACGGCGGCCAGGCCCGCTCGCCCCTCGACCAATTCATCTTCTGGGACGAGACCTACCGGGCGCGCGCACCGCTCCACATCATTCCCGTGCTCACGATCGGCCCCGCCCTGATGGAGCACGGCAGCGAGGAGCAGAAGCGGGCTCTCCTGCCCAGGATTCTCTCGGGCGAACTCTTCTTTGGCGTCGGGTACACCGAACCCAATGCAGGCACCGACCTCGCCAGCCTCCAGACCCGCGCCGCGCGCGACGGTGACGACTGGGTGATCAACGGGCAGAAGAGCTTCACCACGTTCGCCCATACGGCGGACTACATCTGGCTCGCCGCACGCACCGATCCAGACGTGCCGAAGCACGCCGGGATCTCGCTGATTCTCGTTCCCACGGATACACCCGGCTTTTCGGTCACCCCCATCTGGACGCTCGGCAAGGAGCGCACGAACGCCACCTACTATCAGGACGTGCGCGTTCCGGTATCGAACACGGTGGGACCCGAGGGCGGCGGCTGGACGCTCATCACGTCACAGCTCAACCACGAGCGCATCGCGCTGGCTATCCCAGGCCACTGCGAAGCCATGATGGACGAGGTCTGGCGCCACGCCGGCAACACCCCGGCGCCGGGCAGCGGAAGCATGCTCGATCAGCAGTGGGTGCAGGTGAACCTGGCACGGGTGTACGCAAAGCTGCGCGCCGTGCAGGTACTGAACTGGCGCTCGGCCTGGTCGATGACCGAAGGCGTACCCAACATGGCCGAGGCCTCTGCCCTCAAGGTGATGGGGACCGAGTTCTTCGTCGAGGCNTACAATCTACTGCTCGAAATTACCGGCGCCGCGGGGATCGTGCTCGAGAACGAGCCGGGGTGCCTCTTCGGTGGGCTCCTCGAGACCGCCTACCGGGGCGCGACGACGCTCACCTTCGGCGGCGGTGTGAACGAAGTGCAGCGCGACATCATTGCCGCGGCCGGCCTGGGCATGCCCCGGGGCCGGGCGCGAAAGTAGGAGGCTGGCGATGGACCAGGCCGCGTTCGAGGCAAAGATCCACGAGTACGTCGGGAAGCAGGAGGGGCCCCCCTACACCTGTCCCGACACCGTGAACGAGCCGATGATTCGCCACTGGTGCGAGGTGATGGGCGACGAGAACCCCATCTACACCGACCCGGCAAAGGCCAAGGAGTCGGTCCACGGCGCGATCGTGGCGCCGCCCAGCATGCTCCAGGTGTGGGATATGCGCGGCTACCCGATGCACGATCCCTCCTTGATCCAGAACGCGCAGCGCGAGTTGCACGCGATCTTCGACGAGGCGGGCTTTACCGGTGTCGTCGCCACCAACACCGAGCAGGAATTCCTGCGCTACCTCGAGCCCGGTGACACGGTGATCTCGGAGACGACGATCGAATCGATCTCCGAACAGAAGGCCACGGCACTCGGCGTCGGCTACTTCATCGTGACGCGCACGGCATTCCGAGACCAGAAGGGCGAGGACCTCGGCTGGCTCACCTTCCGCGTGCTCAAGTTCAGGCCCAACCAGCAGCCGGCTGCGGCGGGCGACGCCGCCGCGCAACCGGCCAAACCCCGGCGCATCCGGAGCCCCGAGGGCCCGGACAACGCCTGGTGGTGGCAGGGATTCCGCGACGGGAAGCTGCTGATCCAGAAGTGCAGCGACTGCGGCCTGCTCCGCCATCCCTGTCGGCCCATGTGCGGTGCGTGCCAGTCTATGAACTGGGAGTCGATCGAGGCGTCGGGCAAGGGCACCGTGCACAGCTACACGGTGATGCACCACCCGCCCGTACCGGGGTACGGGTTTCCGATTCCGATCGGCCTGATCGACCTGGAGGAGGGAACGCGCATCGTGGCCAACATCAAAGGCTGCGAGCCCGACGACATCCACATCGGCATGAAGGTCGAATGCCTGATCGAGCCCGCGGGCGAAGACGACGATCTGATGCTCCCCTTCTTCTATGCGGTGAAATAACCGACATGGACTTCCGCTTCACCGAAGAGCAGGACGCGCTCCGCGAACTGGCGCGCGAGATTCTCGAGAACGAGATCTCGCCCGAACGGCTCAAGGAGAGTGAGGCAAGCGGCGAGTTCTTCGACCGGGAGGCCTGGGCGCGGCTCGCCGAGAGCAACTTGCTGGGGCTCGCCGTACCGGAAGCCCAGGGGGGCATGGGCATGAGCTTCCTCGAGCTCTGCATGCTGCTCGTCGAAGCGGGGCGCACAGTGGCGCCACTGCCGATTGTTCCGGCGTTGGTGTACGGCGCGCTTCCGATCGCGCGCTTCGGCAGCGACGCCCAATGCGACCGCTGGCTAGCGCCCGTGGCGAAGGGCGAGGCCATATTGACGGCAGCGCTCGGCGATGGACCCCTCATTTCGACGCGCCGCGAGGGCAGCGAGCTGGTGCTCGACGGCGTGTGCCGGGGCGTACCCGCGACCGAGTACGCCGAGCGCGTGCTCGTACCCGCTGAGTTGGACGGGGACCAGGCGCTGGTGCTGGTCGACCCGAAGCAGGCCGGAGTGCGCCTCGAGAGCTACCGGACTTCCCGCCACGAGCCGCTCGCAACGCTCACGCTCGAGGATGTGCGCGCCGAAACCGATGCCGCGATCATCGCCGCCGGCATCGTCGACTGGCTCACCGAGCGGGCGCTCGTCGCGGCGGCGGCGACGCAACTCGGCGTCTCCGAACGCGCGCTCGAGATCACGGTGGAATACCTGAAGGAGCGCCAGCAATTTGGTGCGCCGCTGGGGGTATTGCCGCCCATCCAGCACCGCTGTGCGGACTGCTACGTGGCCCTCGACTCGCTGCGCTGGCTGACCTGGCAGACAGCCTGGAAACTCGCCGACGAGCGCCCGGCTACACGCGACGTCTGGGCGACGAAATTCTGGGCGGCGTCGGCGGGCTCCCAGATCGGGACGGCGACCCAGCACCTTCACGGCGGCATGGGCGTCGACATGGACTACCCCATCCACCGCTACTTCCTCTGGGCGAAGCAGCTCGAACTCCACCTGGGCGGGGCGACGCCCACCCTGGTGAAGCTCGGCGCAGACATGGCCCGCACAGGGCCTCAGGAGCTGGCATGAGTCTCGAGAGCCGAACACTTTCGGAAGTCAACGTGGGCGACGCCCTTCCCGAACTCGCGATTCCGCTCACGACGAGCCTGATCGTCTCCGGCGCAATCGCGTCTCGGGACTTCACGCCCGTCCACCACGACAAGGCCGCTGCCCAGGCGTCGGGTGTGCCCGATGTGTTCATGAACATCCTGACGACGAACGGTCTCGTCGGCCGTTACGTAACCGACTGGGCGGGACCGAACGCGAAGATCCGCAACGTGCAGATCAAGCTGGGCACGCCGAACACGGCCGGCGACACCATGACCTTCAACGGATCGGTCACCTCCAAGCAAGATGACGAGGTGACGGTCGAACTGGCGGGCAAGAACGCCTGGGGCGACCACGTCACGGCTTCCGTGCGCGTGGCGCTGCCCCAGTAGAAAAGGAACTCCGCATGGACCGATCACTCCGGGACCAGGCCGTCATCGTCGGCATCGGAAAGACCGACTTCACCAAGAACTCGGGTGTGTCCGAGATTGCTCTGGCGAGCGAGTGCGTAAAGAACGCCATCGACGATGCGGGCCTCAAACCCAGCGACATCGACGGCATGACGAGCTTTACCCTCGACACCAACGACGAAGTGGATGTCGCGCGGAACGTGGGCTGCGGCGACATGACCTTCTTCAGCCGCGTGGGTTACGGAGGCGGGGCGGCGGTCAGCATCGTCCACCAGGCGGCCATGGCCGTCGCAACCGGCTCGGCGAATTACGTGATCGGCTGGCGCGCATTGAACGGCCGCTCGGGCCAGCGCTACAGCGACGGTGTCTCCGGAGACATCGTGACCAGCGACCTGGTCCACTGGGGCTACTACATGCCCTTCGGCCTGCTCACGCCGGCCTCCTGGGTGGCCATGTTCACCCAGCGCTATATGCACGAGACCGGTTGCAAGGCCACCGACCTGGCCGAAGTGTGCATGGCGCAGCGCAAGCACGCCGTCAACAACCCGGACGCCTTCTTCTACGAGCGCCCCATGACGCTCGAGGACCATCAGACAGCGCGCATAATCGCGGACCCGCTGCGCCTATTCGACTGCTGCCAGGAGACCGACGGCGGCTGTGCCTTCGTCGTAACGACTCCCGAGCGGGCGCGCGACCTGAAGAACAAGGGCGCCCTCATCCACGGAATCGCTCAGGGCATCGGCGACGACCAGGAGCAGATGACGAGCTTCTACCGCCCGAGCATCGCGCGTGTGACCGAGATGGAACTGCTCGGCAAAAAGATGTGGGACATGGCCGGCCTGGGCCCGGACGATATGGACTGCGCCGTGATCTACGACGCCTTCAGCTCGATCGTGCTCTTCCAGCTCGAGGCCTTCGGATTCTGTGGCTTCGGCGAGGCGGCTGACTATGTGAAGGGCGGTGCGCTCGAGGTGAGTGGGCGGCTGCCCACCAATACCCATGGCGGCCAGCTCAGCGAGGCCTACATCCACGGCATCAACGGAGTGAACGAGGGCGTGCGGCTCATCCGCGGCACGTCCACGAACCAGCCCGAGAAGAACGAGAAAGTTCTCGTGACCAGCGGCGTGGGTGTCCCCACGGCGGCAATGGTGCTCGGCCAACTCGACTAGAGGAGAAGAGAAATGCGCGAATCAGTGGTCGTAGAGGCAATTCGGACTCCCATCGCCAAGGGCAAGATGGGCCGCGGCGGCCTCTCCGGAATCCACCCTGCGAAACTCCTGGCCACGACCTTGCAGGCCGTGGTGGAACGCGCCGGGATCGCCCCCAAAGACGTGGAACAGGTAATCGGCGGCTGCGTCNCCCAGGCCGGCGAGCAGTCCTGCAACATCGCCCGCCACTCCTGGCTCAGCCGGGGCGACGGCTGGCACACCGGCGGCACCACTGTCGATTCCCAGTGCGGCTCGGGCCAGCAGGCCAACCACCTGATCAACGCGCTGGTAAAAGCGGGCAGCATCGACTGCGGCATCGCGGGCGGCGTAGAAGTGATGAGTCACGTCGGTCTCGGTGCCAACGTCGTCAACGGCCCCGGCTTCTTCCTGCCCGAGGACTACCCTTGGGACCAATGCGCGAGCCAGTTCGAAGCCGCGCAGCGGATCGCCGACAAACGCGGCATCACCCGCGAACACGTCGACCAGTTCGCATTCGAGAGCCAGACGAAGGCCGCGAAGGCGCGGGCCGATGGGCGCTTCAAGGAAGAAATCCTGCCCATCGAGGCCCCGGCACTCGGAGACGACTCGGCGCCGACGGGCGAGACGCGCACGGTCAACCAGGACGAGGGTATCCGCGAAACGACGCTCGAGGGCCTGGCACAGCTCAAGCCCGTCGTCGAGGGCGGTATCCACACGGCCGGAAATTCCTCGCAGATCTCGGACGGCGCTGCGGCCATCCTGTGGATGACCGCAGACCGGGCAAAGAGCCTGGGACTCACCCCGCGCGCGCGAATCATCCAGGACGTGGTGGTCGGCACCGACCCGTATACCCTGCTCGACGGCCCGATCGATGCCACTCAGGAACTCTTCCGCAAAACGGGCATGTCGATGAGCGACATCGACCTCGTGGAAATCAACGAGGCCTTCGCAGCCGTGGTGCTGAGCTGGGCGCGGACGATCCCCGGCGTCGACATGGACAAGGTCAACGTCAACGGCGGCGCGATCGCACTCGGACACCCGGTGGGATGCACCGGCTCTCGACTCATCGTGACAGCGCTCCACGAGCTCGAAAAGCGCGACCAGAGCACGGCGCTCATCACCATGTGCTGCGGCGCGGCCGTCGGCACGGGCACCATCATCGAGCGCCTCTAGGCGCGGTTACCGGGCTCGTGCGCCCGTGTGGAGAAAACCCGGCGCGGGCACGACGCTCGAGGGTGCGGACACGAGCAGGGCCCGGGGCGTGGTGAGCGAGACCGCGGCGACCCGGGGGATGGCGGTGAAGGCCGGCCAGGGATCGGGCACTGGCGAACTGCCGCCCGGGCTATCCTCCGGCGGATGACGGGAGAACTCCTGCTGACACTCGCCGGCGGCGCGAGCCTATTCGCCTGGCTCGTGCTCACGTTCGGCCACGGGCGCTTCTGGCTCGGCGACCAGCGCCTCGGCGGCGACCCACCGGCGCCCGATCCCTGGCCGGCCGTCGCCGCCGTGATCCCAGCGCGGGACGAGGCCGACGTGATCGCCCAGACGCTGGGCGCCGTACTCTCCCAGGATTACCCGGGGCCCTTCCACGTGGTGCTGGTGGACGATGAGAGCAGCGACGGCACCGCGGACGCCGCTCGCAAAGCTGCCGACTCCCTCGGCCGCGCGGAATGCCTCGAGATATTGCAGAGCAAGCCGCGCCCCGAGGGCTGGGTTGGAAAAGTCTGGGCGCTTCACACCGGCATCGAGCACGTGAAGGGCGTCTGGCCAGAGACCGACTTCCTGTGGCTCAGCGACGCCGACGTGGCGCCGGCAGAACGCACGCTGCGCCGACTCGTGGCCAAGGCGTGCGCCGAACGGCTCGACCTCGTTTCATTGATGGTGAAGCTCCACTGCAAGCGGGGCTGGGAGCGACTGCTCGTACCGGCCTTCGTCTACTTCTTCCAGAAGCTCTACCCATTCCCCCGCGTCAACGATCCGCGCTCGCGCACGGCGGGCGCCGCCGGGGGGTGTGTCATCGTGGGTACCGAAGCGCTCGCCCGCGCCGGGGGCATCGAGGCGATCCGCGGTGAGATCATCGACGACTGTGCGCTCGGCCAGCGCATCAAGCAGGGCGGCGGAATATGGCTCGGTCTCGGAACCGAGGAACACGGCGTCCGGCCCTACGCCGGAATCGGAGAGATCTGGGACATGGTCGCGCGCAGCGCCTACACCCAGCTCGGCCACTCGCCACTCCTGCTGCTTGGAACGCTCGTGGGGCTGCTTCTTATTTACGCGACCCCGCCTGCCCTGCTGCTCGCGTGGCCGCTCCACGCGAGTGCCCCCGCCGCGCTGCTCGGAGGCGCAGCGTGGCTCGCGATGGCCGTCACCTTCCTCCCGACGCTGGTCCTCTACGGACGCACCCCGCTGCTCGCCGCCGCCCTTCCCATCGCCGGAACCCTCTACGCTGGCATGACCCTCGACTCGGCGCTGCGACACCACCGAGGCGAGGGCGGGCGTTGGAAGGGACGCGTGGGGGCTGGGCGAGCAATCGTACTCGCCCTGATGGCAGCGACGCTCGGAGCCACGTCGCCGGCGTTCGCGGACCCGCCCGAACTCGAGCCCTGGCAGCAGAACCCGGACGGCGCCATCGAGGCTCCGAGCTTCGCGGTGGCACTCGACTACCCGTCCGGCACCTGCGCCTACTATACGACCATCGATGGAAACGACGCTTCGGCCTACCCCTTTTCGGTTAGACCCGAGTACTGGGGTGTGTTTGCCACTCAGCTCCTGGTCGGTCGAGCGGCCGTCACCTACACGGACCCGGTGGCCGGGGTCCCCGCCCTGCCTTCGAAAGCCGGTCACCTGGCTCTGGTCCTCGCGTCCCTGGAGATTCGCACCGCCTGCTAGCGGGGTTCCCGATTCGGAGACTCGATCTGACGCCTGTCTGGACCACCGAACGCGCGAACGCATGGTGGGCCCGGCAGCCCTGGCTCGTCGGGTGCAACTTCATTCCGAGCACGGCCATCAACCAGCTGGAGATGTGGCAGGAGTCGACCTTCGACGAGCCCTCGATCCGGCGAGAGCTCGCCTGGGCCGCCGGCCTGGGATTCAACGTGTGCCGTGTATATCTCCACGACCTGCTGTGGGAGCAGGACTCCGACGGCTTCCTGCGGCGCATCGGTGTATTTCTCGACCATGCTCACCAAAACGGAATCGGTGCAATATTCGTGCTCTTCGACGACGTCTGGTGCTCCGAGCCGAAACTCGGGCGACAGCCGGACCCCCNCCCCGGCCGCCACAACTCGGGCTGGGTGCAGAGCCCCGGCCTGCCCACACTGCACGCCTACCCTAACGACCGCGACGTACCCGCAAGACTCGAAGCTTACGTGCACGGCATCGTGTCCGCGTTCGCAAATGACCCGCGGGTCCTGACCTGGGACGTGTACAACGAGCCCGGCGGCTATCCATCGCCGCTCTCCGATCCCGTCGGCGAAGCCTGCTTACCCCTCCTGCGCGATGCGTTCGACTGGGCACGCGGCGCATCGCCCAGCCAGCCGCTCACGTCCGGGCTCTGGTCGGTGCCCACGGCGCCTTTGCCCCCGGCGATCGAGGCGCTGCAGCTGGAGCTGTCCGACATCGTCTCCTTTCACCACTATGGACCCGCCGACGCTCTCGAACGGCTATGCGAGCACCTCCGCTCCCTGACCGACCGGCCGCTGCTGTGCACGGAGTATCTCGCGCGAAACCTCGAGAGCCGTTTCGAAACACACCTTCCGGTCTTTCGAGAGCGTGGCATCGGGGCGATCAGCTGGGGACTGGTCAGCGGCAAGACACAGACGGTCTATCCCTGGTGGAGCTGGTTCGACGATGAGCCCGAGCCCGAGCCCAAAATCTGGTTCCACGACATCTTGCGACCCGACGGAAATCCCTTCGACCCGAACGAAACCGCTTTCTTGCGGCACTTTCTCCGGGTCCGCGAAGGCACCACCTGAGCCGGACATCGACTCGATCGCGACCGTCGCAACCTTCCACCGCGACCCGGATCCAAGGTCTGCGACCGGATTTGGCCCGGGAATCCCCAATCTCATGCCCACCACCGTTCCGGGTCGCCTTTGGCCCACCGGAAAGTAGGCGGAAGCCCCATCGCTGTGCTACCTAACGGGCTCCTCGCATCTGGGAGAAGCTTCATGAGNCGTCGGAGAAANTGGCCGGCCATCATTAATCGCTTGAATGAGAGTCGCAAGGGTGAGCTCCGAATCCGAATGGGCTCCCCCGGCAGTGCACAGGTAACGCGGTGCCGCCTATTGGCGGAGTGGTCGAACTTGGAGGTCACCACCGTGGGTTCTTTCCTGAAGCTTCGCCTTCGGTCTTAATAGGCGTCTCTTTTCCACCCCACAGCCTCGCTGCTTTCGGTTCTGATCGGCACGTGCGCCGAAGCCGGGTGCTGCTCGTTCTCATGCTCGTGACCGGCGGTTCTGCAGCCGTCACCTGGTCGATCGGCAGCCGATTGTCCGCACCGGTGCCCCGCGAGATCGGTCCGCCCCCAAGTACGCTCCCCGGTGCAACGGCGGTTTCTTTCTCCAGCGCATCCGGTAGTCACATCCGGGCCTGGCATGCACCTGGGCGGCCGGGGCAGGGGTCGGTCGTGTTGGCGCACGCGCGCAACGGCGATCGGCGGAGCATGCTAGGCCGAGCGGAGTTCCTGCACGACGCGGGTTACTCGGTCCTGCTATTCGATGCTCAAGCGCACGGCGAAAGCCCGGGCAACCAGACCACATTCGGCCACCTCGAGGCCTTCGATGTAGCCGCAGCCGTTTCCTTCGCGACATCCCGGGATTCGGACTCCCCCACCGCCGTCCTCGGCGTCTCCCAGGGGGGCGCAGCGGCGCTTCTCGGACCGTCTCCGTTACCCGTTTCGGCCCTCGTCCTGGAGGCCGTCTACTCCACGCTCCCAGAAGCCGTTGCCAACCGGATCGCCATTCGGCTCGGAGAGCCGGGCCGGTGGCTGACCCCCCTGTTGACCTGGCAACTCGAACCACGGCTCGGTGTCTCAGCCGAAGCTCTCGCACCCATCGGCGGGATCCGCAACATCGAAGCGCCGCTTCTCCTCGTGGCGGGAGAGCGGGACCGACACACCACGCTCGATCAGTCGCGCGCTCTCTATCGCGCAGCACCGGAGCCCAAGGAGATGTGGGTCGTGCCGGGCGCCGCGCATGGGGATTTCCACGGCTTCGCACCTCGGGAGTACGAACGTCGGGTCCTCGACTTCCTGGACCGCACCCTGAGGCAGACGTCGAGTGAAGCGGAACGCTGAGTGCACCACACGAGCCATCTTCCCGTTCTCCAGGCCACCGAAGCGACCCCGGGAGTTGGTGCTACCGTCCCCCGGCCATGAGTTTTTCCATCGGCATCGTCGGTGCGACCGGCGTCACCGGTGAGGTGACGCTGCGCATCCTCGAAGAGCGCTCGTTCCCCATCAAAGAACTCCGATTGTTCGCCTCCCGGCGCTCCGCCGGCCGGGCGATCCGCTGGTTGGATCGAGACTGGACGATCGAGGCGCTCGACGACGGACATTTCGACGGCCTGGACCTCGTGATCAGCGCAACGGATGCTTCGATCGCACGGGAGCAGGCGCCCCGGATGGTCGAGGCCGGCGCGATCGTGATCGATCAGTCTTCGGCATTTCGGCTCGACCAGTCGGTTCCCCTGGTCATGCCCGAAATCAACGGTGCCGACCTCGAATCCCATCGGGGAATCATTTCCGGGCCCAACTGCACGACAGCCGTCGCTGCGATGGCACTCGCTCCGCTACAACGGGCCGTCGGTATCGAATCCATCATCAGTTCCTCCTACCAGTCGATCTCGGGCCGTGGCCGCGACGGAATTGCGGAGTTCCTGGATCTCTCGCGCAAGGCCGTCGAGCAGCCCGATGCGCTGCGCGGGCACGAGAGTCTGGCGCTCTTGGAAGCGCAGCAGTTTCCCAAACTGCCGGCCTTCAACGTCTTTCCGCAGTGCGAGAGCTTCCTCGAAGGAAGCGATATCTCGACCGAAGAAGAGAAAATGGAGGCCGAGATGCGGAAGATGTTCCACGCACCAGAACTCCTGGTGCACGCGACCGCGGTCCGCGTTCCGGTCCTGGTCGGGCACTCGGTATCGCTCGGGATGAGCCTGCGGCGAGAGACCTCACCGGAAGAGGCTCGAGAATACCTGTCCGGCTTCCCGGGTATCCGGGTCGTCGACCGGCCTTGGGAAGGTGAATACCCGACACCGATCGACTCGGCCGGAATCGACGAGGTCCTCGTGGGACGCGTGCGGTCACTGCCCTCCCTCGAGAACGGGCTTTCCCTATTCGCCTGCGGCGACAACCTGCGCAAGGGAAACGCGCTCAACGCCGTGCAGGTTGCAGAGCGCGTACTCGGCATCGCCTAATGGCCCTGTCTGTAGATCTCGAGGCTCCGGAATCCCGGGTCCGGGCTGAACCTGCCGGATGCTGCCAGCTGGATCCTTGAACGAACACATCGAACCGAACGACTGCATCTTCTGCAAGATCGCAAANGGGCAAGCGCCCGCCCACCGCGTCTGCGAAGACGAACGAACGCTGGGATTCATGGATATCTTCCCGGTGGCCGAGGGTCATACGCTCGTGATCCCCAAGGCCCACTGCACGAACCTCCTGGATGCGGACGCGCGGGATCTCNAGGCCTTGATCGCGCGCTCCCAAGCCGTTGCGCACGCGATCCGCGAGGTGATCGATCCGGATGGAATCGGTGTCTTCCAGCTAAACGGCGCCGCCGCGGGTCAGACCGTATTCCACTATCACATGCACCTGATCCCGCGCACGCGAGGCGATACGCTCCAGATCCACACCCGCACACCCGGCGACCCGGACCGGCTCGCCGAGACGGCACAACGACTCGCCGAGGCGATCGCTGCCAGGCGGGCGGTGGAGCGGTAAGGTGTCGGGTCCCGTGACGCGGAGCGGGTCTGCTCTCGCAGCCGCGCTGGCGGTCATCGGGCTCTCGTGCACCCCTCTCCCCCCCGTCGACGATGGCTTCGAGACCCAGTGGTCGGCCGCCGGGGCACAGTGCGACACCTATTCCGTGTACTGCAACGTGACACTCCGCACCGCCTGGAAGGAACGCGCTGCACCCTTTGCATCCGCGTGCAAACGGGAGCTGGATCGCCCGGATCCCTCGGGGTACCGGATCATCGTCACCCTGGGCGCCGCCGGCGAGATCCTCCACCTCTCCACATCGCCGTTCAGCGAGTTCAACGAGTGCTTCGCGGAGCGGATCGAATCGGTGCGGTTTCCGGCCCCTCCCGTGGCGGGCTTCCGGTTTCCGGTAACATTTGGCATTCGCAACTAGCGCCGTCGCGGTGACGGAGCCGTCCGGCAGTCAGCGGCCGCTGCGACAGAGGCCGGCGAATACGTGGCGAGGTGGAGTCCTGGTTCGAAAAACAGGCATGCGCCGGGCGCTGCACTCTACCCTGGCGTCCCTCGCGTGGATGGCGGTGGCGGCCTTGGCCGGTGCCGAGCCCGTCTGCGAGTGCGACGCTCCCGCAAAACCGGACGTAGCTCTCGAAAGTGCCGACCTCGTCTTCTTCGGCCGCGCGAGCTTCGTGGGAGAAGTCGCTGACGAGACGGGGAACCCCGTCGAAGAGTTCATGGAGTTCTCCGTCGACGGGGTCTGGAAGGGCCCCCCCCAGAAACGACTTCGGGTGTACACCAGAATCACCCAATCTCAGTGTGCGTTCGTTTTCGAGGCCGGCAGGATCTACCTCGTCTACGCCTCTCGCGACCCGGCATCGCACTCGAATCGCTTCCGTTCCTCCATCTGCTCTCGCACGAGACGCTCGGACCACGCTCTGCCAGACCTCGCGATTATCGGCGCCCCGCCCCACCGATTCGAGCGCTAGCGCCACGTGAATCCTCGCAGCTGAAGGAGACGGCATGCGCCACATCATCATCGGAGCCGGACTGATCCTCGCCTTGCTGATCTGCGGCGCGGGTGCATTCCTCCTCGAGGCGCACTGGGAAATGCGCGGCATCGCCCCGCCCGTTCCCGAACCGGCGACGCTGGAGGAACGCACCGGGGTCCCCGACGCACCGGTGCATATCTCCTACGTCAACACAGCGACGCAGCGCGGCTCGGGTCCGGCCTCCCTCGGGCACCCCGGATTCCTCCTCGAGTGGTCAGACGGACGCTCGTTTCTGATCGATGTCGGCATGACGCCGGAGCAGGCGGTGGCGTTCGGTCGGCCGATGGAATGGCTGCTCGGGGCGGAGCCCAGCGAACCCCACGGCTCGCTGTCCGAACAACTCGGCCCGGCGGTCGAACGAATCGAGGGCATCGGCTTCACCCACCTCCACAACGATCACACCGGCGGACTGGCCGCGCTCTGCGCGGCGCTCGGCCGACCGGTGCCCGTCTTCCAGACGCCGCAGCAGATGGAACTCGAGAACCACACCACCCGCCCGGGTCACCGCGACCTCGAAGAGGCCGAATGCGCCCTGCCCGTACGCCTCGAAGGCGATGCGCTCTTCCCGGTGCCAGGCTTCCCCGGTCTCCTGGCGCAGAGCGCGGGCGGCCACACACCCGGTAGCACGATCTACGTCGCGCGGGTCGGCGACACGATGTGGGTCCTCTCGGGCGATGTCACGAACTCCATGGAGTCACTGCGGCTGAATCGGCCGAAGCCCCGGATCTACAGCCTCTTCATCGTGCCCGAGAACCTCGCGCGCCTCGACGTACTGCGGCGCTGGCTCGCCGACCTGAATGACAGACCCGGAGTCGAGGTCGTCCCATCCCATGACATCGATCGCATCGTCGAGAGTGGCATCCCGCCGGCCGGTTAGCTCGTCCCCGTCTGAAGGCCGTCAGGATCCTGCGGGACCCAACACGTCCCGAGAACCGACCTCCCAGAAGACAGCACCCTCGCGGCGATGGATTCGCCAGCCTTCCGGCGTGCGCCGCAGTTCGTCGCGATACTCGCCCCCCATCTCGTAGGTNTTGCCGGCCGCGGCTCCGACACCGACGTGGAAGGCCCGCACGTAAACCCGTGAACGCGCGGCGTCGCCGTCTATGTCGATGCGGTAGTTACCGAGCAGGTGCTGGGTCGGACCGCAGCTGTCGAGGTAACTCCGGATCGTCGCGACCGCCTCCTCGCGTGAACTGACGATCCACTCGCCAAAATCGAACTCGAGTTCCTGTACGAAGACCGCTGACAGAAGTCCCCAGCATCTCGTATCGAGTGCCTCCGCGTAGCGGTCGAGCACTTGGACAATCTCCCGGTTATCCGCGCCACTTCCCGCAAGCTGCATGATAGTCTGTCCGGCATGCACCGTGGCCTTCTTCTCACGCTGACCCTCACCGGCCTCGGCTGTGCCACGACCGAGGACGTCACTGCCCCGGAAATCGCTTCCCCCTTCTCCAAAGAACTGCATCCAAGCATCGGAACAAACATCGACGAACAGATCGAGAGCTCGCTCCCGACAGTCTCCTACTCGGTCGAGACCTCGGACAGCGACGCGGCCGCGGCGCTCGACCCACTCGACCCGAATGCAGTCCGGGACCTGATCTGGCGCCTCGAGTCGCTCGACGGGGACGGCGTAATCGTCTGCGTGCCGACGGGAGACACGGCTTTCGGCAAGTGCGTCTTCCCGCTGCCAGAAGACGAGCCCTAGGTGTCCTTCAGCTCGCCCGGGAGCGCCCCGGAGACGCCGTGTTTCTCTCCGTTCCAGTCGCAGGCAGCGGCTTGCGTATCGCAGGGCGGGTGAGATCGCTGCGCCAGCACGTGTGAGTGGGAAGATGCTCTCCCCCCTGTCCGGAAGAATCAACCTGCCGGCAACTTCATGCCCTCAGACACAACGTCGCGCACGTGAGTGGTGAAGTACCACTGGTGGCCCTCCGGATCCTCGGCACCGCAACCGACGATCGCTGCAAAACTCGACTGCCGGCTCCTGCAGGCATTCTCTCGCGCAGAGGCGTTATTCTACACGCTGAAGGAGGGAACCATGGGCCTGATCTCGGTGCGGAATTTTTCCCACGTTTCTGCCTACGTGACCAACCTGGAGCGTTCGCTTCCCTTCTACCGGGACGCCCTGGGGCTAGAGGTTTTATTCGAAACAGAACTCGCGGGCCCAGGTCTCGACGCGGTGACACAACCGAAGGGCGCATCTGGACGCATGGTGGGACTCCAGGTGCCGGGCGGCATGTCGATCGAGCTGATCCAGGGGGGTCGCCGGACTGGAAACGTCGAAGCCGGCCACGACACGATGATCTTCTCGCTCTGCGTCGACGACCTCGACGCCGCCCACGAGAGCCTCACCCAGGCCGGTGTCGAGGCGGTGCAGCCCCCGACCGAGATCGCCGGTCTGCGCATGTTCTTCGTTCGGGATCCGGACGGGCGGCGCATCGAGCTGATCGAGTTCCCCGGGCAAGCCACCTGCGTCTCGGAGTTTCACGGGGCCTAGCAGGAGACTGGAGAACGATTCGGGGAATACCAGGGGCGGTGGGACCCCGCGGCGTGGTAGTCTGCCCCCCAATGGCGCGACGGCTCTATTCCGCGCTCTTCTGGGCGTTTCTTGCCACGAGTTCGATCGCACTCTTCCCGATCGCATTGGTGATCTGGGCACTGACCGCGCCTTTCGACCGGCAAAAGCGCATACTGCACCTCTTCACCTGCTTCTGGGCGTCGCTCTACACGTGGTTCAATCCGGCCTGGCCCGTCAGTATCGAAGGGCGCGAGAAGCTGCGCTCTCAACCCGCCCGTGTCCTGGTCGCCAACCACCTCTCGCTGCTCGATATCCTGATCCTCTTCCGCCTGTTCTCACACTTCAAGTGGGTATCCAAGATCGAGAACTTCCGCGTTCCGTTCATCGGCTGGAACATGAAGCTCAATGGCTACATCGAGCTCAAACGCGGCGACCGCTCGAGCGTGGTCCGGATGATGACGGCTTGCGAGAAGGCGCTGCGTGCGGGCAACTCGATCATGATGTTCCCGGAAGGCACGCGTTCACCTACCGGACGCATGCGGACTTTCAAGACGGGCGCCTTCGAAGTGGCCCTGCGCGTCGGATGTGCCGTACAACCACTCGTGATTCAGGGCACGAGCAACGCCCTTCCCAAGCGGGGATTTGTGCTCCAGGGCCGTCATCCCATTCGCATCACGGTGCTCGATCCGATTCCACCCGAAACCTTCGGAGATCTCTCGGCCGAGGACCTCATGGAACTCGTGCGCGAGCGGATCGCAGAAACCCTCGACGCGAAGGAAGAAACCGCCACCGGAGTAGTCGGGGCGTGATGCGAAGCAACGAAGGCGTCGCGCAACTCGGAGCCTGCATCGCAGCGCTCTGCCTGGGGTGTGCAAACGTCTCCGGAGACACCCCCGCGGTCGAGCCCCAAGAGACCGCAACCGCAAAAACGCCCGGCGAGACCCGGCCCCAGGACGAAACCGATGTGAGTCAGCTCTTGAACTACGGTCTGGCCCTGGCGAGCCAGATCCTGGGCGAGTATCCCGGCTTTCATCCCTTCGCTTTCGTCATGGAGAAGAATGGCCAGATCGGACAGGTGGCGCTGTCCGAAGGCAACGATCATGAGGGTGCCGTACTGCTCGATTCGCTTCGTGAAATCCTTGTGGTGCGCGCCGCAGAAGGCCGTTACCGGGCGGTGGCGATCGTGGCCGACACCCACATCGCGCACGGGGGCAAAGAGACGGACGCCATCCAGGTGGGTCTCGAACACGCTGGGGGCTACTGCGTGAACGTGTACCTCCCCTACGAGCGCTCAGAGGAAGGCGCAGTGACGCTCGGGAAAGCGGTATCCGCCGTACGGCAGGGCGCGGTCTTCGGCCCCTGCGACCCGACGGCCGACGGGTAGAGGCACCCCCGGTCGACACTGGCACGCGCCCCGGAAATGACCTAGCGTGCCGACAGCCGAGGAACGTCCCTGCCCGAGAGTATTGCTTTCCTGTGCCTTCCATATCCCAGCTAGTGAATCGGTTCAGAGTCAGTTTCGACGTCAGTCCGTGCGGGCATCGGGCCCGCAGCGGACGCAACGACCGGCGTGCCGCAGACCCGTGGGGGAAAGCGGGTCACGCTTACTTCCGGCCCGATTCGAGAATGGACTCGAGGACCGATTGAGGATGGAATCGTGAAGAAGATCTATGTAGGCAACCTCCCCTGGAGCACCACCGACGCGGAGCTCAAGGACATGTTCTCCCCTTACGGAACCGTGCATTCCGCCGTCGTGATCACCGACCGCGAGACTGGCCGATCGCGGGGCTTCGGTTTCGTGGAGATGGATCAGGACAACGCCGAGAACGCAATCCGCGAGGCCGACGGCAAGGACATAGGCGGCCGCGCGCTGCGCGTCAACGAGGCGCAGGAGCGCCAGCGCCGCCCCCAGCGCGACCGCTGGTAGGCTTTTCGATCGGGCAGCGGGCGGGCGATTCCGGGTGTCGGAATCGCCTGTCCGCTGTATCGCAAAGCAACGGTCTCCAGCCAATCAGCGAGCGGCAATCGCCCTCGCGCTTCTTTCCGTGAGTCTCTTCTCCTGCGCAGGCAAGCGCCCCTCCGACCTGGGAGTCGAGAACGGCCGCCTCGCGGCGTGCCCGTCTTCACCCAATTGCGTCTCGAGTGAGGCAGACGACCGGATTCACGGCGTCCCCGCTTTCCGCCTCACGACCGAGCCCAATCGAGCCTGGGCCGCTGCGCGACAAGCCGTACTGGATCTGCCCCGCACGGAGCTCGTGGTCGACGAGCCCGGCTACCTGCACGCCGAGTGCCGCAGCGCGCTGATGGGATTCGTGGACGACCTCGAACTCCACCTTCGACCCGACGAATCACGCATCGAAGTGCGCTCCGCGTCCCGCCTCGGCTATGGCGACCTGGGCGTGAACCGCCGCCGCGTCGAAGGGCTACGCACCAACCTGCGCAAGCTCGGGCGGGTCGAGTAGACGGCCCCTTCGCCCTCGGGTGATCACCGGCACACCCGAAAATCGCCAAGCCGCCAAAGCCGTACTCCTGGTCACTGACGCGCGAATCCGGCAGCCACTGCCAGCACGGCCCAGGGCGGGTAGACTCGTGTCCATGCGTGTCCAGATCACCTATTGCGGCGCTTGAAACTTCCTTCCCCAGGCCTCCAGTCTGGCGGCCAGGATCCAGGAAGAGCTGGGAGTCGAGGCGGAGCTGATCCGCGGCGGCAACGGGATCTTCGACGTCGTCGTCGACGGGAAGCGAATCTTCTCGAAGGACGCCGTCGGGCGCTTTCCCGAAGACGAGGAGATCCTGGCGAAGCTCCGGAGCTGAGCCATCCAGGTGACACTCGATCGGGGATGATCTCTGGAGACGACAGACGTTGGCCACACGCGCATTCCTCGCCCTCTCGACCCTGATCTGGCTGCCCTACGGAATCTTCTGCTTCTTCCAACCGGGCTTTCTGGCCGGCGCCGCCGGGGTCTCGGCCGCTGACGCCACGGCGACCACCGAACTGCGCGCCATGTACGGCGGACTTCAAGCGGCGATCGGCGTTTTGGCCGCACTGGCCTTGGTACGCCCATCGCTTCGACGACCCGCGCTGCTGATGCTGCTCGTGCTGGGCACGGGGCTCGGAGTCTCGCGCCTGCTCGGTGCGGTCCTAGACGCGGGATTCTCCGAGTACACGAACGGTGCGATCATCTTCGAGCTCACTTCCGCGGGTATCGCTGCGTGGCTGCTCTCGCGGAAAGACCCGACCCTCTCGGCCCACTAGGCTGCCGAAAAAAGCGGGGGCGATGGCGCCGGGCGGCGCGTCGATCGGGTCGAGATCCCTTGCGTCGCCGATGCCAGGCCGACCGTGACCACGCACCGGAGAGCAACTTCGGGGCCTCCTCGGATGGGAGAGCTCTCTCGTCGAGAGCAACCGCACCACCGCGGGTCCTGGGTCGAGTACGCTCCACCCGGTAAGATCACCACTCGGTGGAGCGCACCCCGGAGCCGGAGCTTATGGAAGGTGCGGCGCAGGCCAGAGCCTACGCGGAAGCGGACTTCTCGGAACCCCACAGCCGCCTGCTCGAAGCGCTGCACGAGCGCCTACCCTTATTGCCCGCTCGGGGCGCCGCCCTCGATCTCGGCTGCGGACCCGCGGACGTGACGCTGCGCTTCGCCCGGGCCTTTCCGAGTTGGACCGTCGACGGGGTCGATGCCTCGGCGGCGATGCTGCGCCTGGGCCGAGAACGCGTCGACTCCGAGGGGCTCGCCGACCGGGTACGGCTCGTGGCTTGCAGGCTGCCCGACGATGCGGCACCGCGTGCGGCGTACGACCTGCTGCTTTCCAACAGTCTCCTCCACCACCTGGCCGACCCAGCCACATTGTGGCAGGNAGCCAAGACCCATGCGGCGCCGGGCGGGCAACTCTTCGTCATGGATCTGAACCGACCCGGGACACCGGGGGCCGCACGGGCGCTCGTCGAAAAGCACGCGTCCGGCGAGCCCGAGATGCTGCGGCACGATTTCCACGCCTCCCTCCACGCCGCCTACACACTGGACGAAGTTCGCCTGCAGCTGGCGCAGCAGGGACTCACCCACCTCGGATCCCAGTGCATCTCGGACCGGCACTGGATCGTGTGGGGGCCGGTCGCTGCATGACGTTTCGCATCGACACGACGCGAACCGTGATCCGCTCTTGGGAAGATGCCGACCGCGAACGCTTTGCGCACATCGCAACCGATCCGCGCGTGATGCGCTACATCACGGACGGGCGCCCCTGGAGCCGCGACGAAATCGATGCGTTTCTGACNAACCAGCGGCGCCACGTGACCACCAGCGGCTTCTGTCTCGGAGCGCTCTGCCTGAACGACGCGCGATATNTCGTGGGGTTGTGCGGAATGCAACCGCTCGGAGCCACGTCCGATGTCGAAATCGGTTGGTGGTTGGCGTACGAACACTGGGGTAAGGGCCTCGCTACGGAGGCTGCCCGCGGCGTGGTCGACTTCGCCAGGCGGGAGACGAAGCTCAGCCGTGTGCTCTCCATCACACGTCCCGAAAACAGCGCCTCCGTTCGAATCATGAAAAAGCTCGGGATGCAGCTCTCCGGCTACCACACCGGGCGCGAGTACGGACTGCGCCAGCCGGACATCAAAATCATCGCCTACAGCCTCGAGCTCAGGCCGACCCCCACCTAGACTCGGCCGGAGTGTCGACACCGCTTCCGTCGTCCCACCGGTGCGAAGCGGTGACCGCGTTTGCGCTGCTGGGGCGACCCCACCCTCCCCTACTTGGGCGACCCAGCCCGCGTTCGCCACAGGTGCGTGTCGTACAATGCATCGGTGTCCGAAGCCCCGAGCGAAGAGAGGCTCCGCAGCCGAGCCGCGAAGGCGCTCGAGCGCGACGACCCGGTCGAGCTCGAGCAGTTGGTGATCGAGGTGGCGCTCGAGTCCGAAGATCGAACCTGGGCCGAGTGGACCTGCGCCCAGCTTGCCCGGCACCGAAGCGCTGGCGTGCGCGGGGGCGCCCTGCTCGGCTTCGGCCACTTGGCGCGACGTTTTGGCGCCCTCGACCGGCGGCGTGTGCAGCGGCTGGTCGAGATCGGACTCTTCGCCCACAACGAGCTGGTGCGCGACCGCGCGCACTCGGCAGCCGATGACCTCGAAACCTTCTTGGCCTGGCGCTTCGAACGGCCCGCCTAGCCACAACGCCCACGGCGCGTTTTAGCCCCGGACTTCGGAGAAGGCCCAGTCGAGCCAGGGCAGGAGCGCCTCGATGTCTTCGCGCTCGACCGTGGCGCCTCCCCAGATGCGAAGACCCGGAGGGGCGTCTCGGTAGCCCGCGACGTCGTAGGCCACCGCTTCTTCTTCCAGCCGCNCCACCAGTCCGGCGATCACCTTGCGCTGCGCCGTTTCGTCGAGACCCTGGAACCACGGGTCGACGACCTCGAGGCAGATCGCGGTGCGCGAGCGCGTTGCCGGATCGCGGGCGAGGAACTCGACCCAGTCCGCTCCAGCGACCCATTCGGCCACCGCCGCGAAGTTCGACTCAGACCGGGCCACGAGTCCAGCCAGGCCGCCGCTGCGCTCCGCCCAGGCGAGAGCGTCGAGCGCGTCTTCGACGCATAGGAGTGAGGGCGTGTTGATGGTGGAACCCTCGAAGAGGGCCTCGTCCACCTTGCCCCGCTGCGTGAGCCGGAAGACCTTCGGCAGCGGCCACGGCGGAGTCCAGCTCTCGAGCCGCTCGACCGCCCGAGGCGAGAGGGCCAGCATGCCGTGGCCGGCCTCACCGCCCAGGACCTTCTGCCACGACCAGGTCGCCACGTCGAGCTTCTCCCAGGAAAGCTCCACGGAGAAGACCGCCGACGTCGCATCGCAGAGAACCAGCCCGTCGCGTTCCGCCGGGATCCAGGCGTCGTTCGGCACGCGCACACCCGACGTGGTGCCGTTCCAGGGGAATACGACATCGTGTGAAAAGTCGACCCGGTCCAGAGCCGGGAGTTCGCCGTAGGGAGCTTCCAGGACGTGCGGCTCGAGCCCGAGGTGGCTGCCGACATCGGTCACCCAGGCCTGGCCGAAGCTCTCCCAAGCCAGCACGTCCACCGGGCGACTGCCCAGGAGGCCCCAGAGCGCCATCTCGAACGCCCCGGTGTCGGAGCCGGGAACGACCGCGAGCCGCCAACCCTCGGGGAGCCCGAGCAACGCGCGGCTGCGGTCGATCACCGCGCGGATCCGGTCTTTGCCTGCTGCACCCCGGTGGCTTCGCCCAAGCACGGCGCCGGCCAGGACATCGGGCGTCCAGCCCGGACGCTTGACGCAGGGCCCAGACGAGAACTGCGGCCTCCGGGGTCGACGTTCGGGTTTCATTGGTCCTCGCGAGGCGCCGCCAGGGAAAATGGGGAATAGCACAATGGCTGGGCTCCGAGCGCGCTGGCAACGCAGCCGGCGCCACGCTCGGCCGAACGGCTATCCTGGCGCGCATGCAGCACCTGGGAATCCTGGCCGTCTGCGCGCTATTGGTGGCCGGGTGCCAATCGACCCGGTCCTGGCAGCAGGGCTGTCCCGGAATCTACTCCGGAGTGCGCTACTACGCGGACATCCGCAAAGACATTCCCTGGGATGGGCGGGTCTACTTCACGATCGACCTAATCCCGACGTCGATCATCGATACGCTGGCGCTCCCGGTAACGGCATTCCTCACACCCAAGCCACCGGTAGGGGGCTTCCCGGTGGGATGCCGCTGGGCCAGACCGAGTGCGCTCGATCGCCGGTCCCAGCACCCGGACCCTGCCCGCACGAAATCGTGACGAAATGCCGCATCCTCGCCGCCGGGATCGGTGCAGGCGGCGCGTTCTTCTTCGCTGTCGGGCTCGCCACCAACGGGGTGGCGCGGATGCTGGCCTGGTATGTGACACTCGCCTGCACGCTTTCGGCATTCGCCTACCTCACGAACCGGCCCGGCATATACGGGAAAAGCGACGGCAGACTCGTGCCCTGGCGAGCCGTTGCAACGCTGCCCTTCCTGGTCGCCTACGGCATTGCTGCCCTGATCCGGACGAGCATGCGAAGCTACGCCACTTGGAACGAGGTGGAACCGGGCCTGTTCGTGGGCGGCNGGGTCCCGGCCGCGGAGCTTCCGCCAGGCATCGCACGGGTCGTCGACTTCACCAGCGAAATCTCAGCGCCCGCCGACGTGCGGTGCCACAGCGGTTATCGCAGCCACCCAGTACTCGACGGCGGGTGGCCACCCGACGAGACGAGCTTCACAGCGCTCGTACGGGAGCTGGCCGGCGAAAGCGGCCCGCTCTACCTGCACTGCATCTCCGGGCGCGGCCGCGCACCAACCGCAGCAGCAGCCGTGCTGCTGGCCCGCGGCACCGCCGGCGACGTAGCCACGGCCGTCGAACTCGTAAAGAAGGGCCGGCCCGCGACAGCCCTGACACACACCGACCTCGCCTTCCTCGAGCGCGTGGCACCACAGCTCACGGGCCCGTGATATCCTACCCAGCGACATGTCCGACACACCGTGGCGCGCGTTCGAACTGCGCGATCTGATCGAAGAACAACGCGGCTCGTGGGCTCCCTACCACGAGTTCCTGCGCGTTCCGAGCATGAGCTGCGGGGTCTACTCGCTCGCGGCCGGTGCGAGCGACCTGCAGAGCCCGCACGATGAAGACGAGGTCTACTTCGTGGTGAGCGGCCGCGGGCGCGTCCGCGTAGCCGGCGAGGAGCGCGCGATCGGCCCGGGATCGATCCTATTCGTCGAGGCCACGTCGGATCACTCGTTCTTCGAGATAGACGAAGACATCACGATGATCGTGTTCTTCGCCTCCGGGGGCCCATCCAAAGACTGACTGGACGGCCGCTTCCACAGCGGCGTTTCAGGGACTCGCTGCAAGGCGCCGACTCGTGGGCCACGCCCGAGGTGCCCGAAAGATTCGATCCATGGGATTGCGACGCACGTCGCTTCTGCTTCTCCTCAGCGCGATGCTGCTCCCCACTGCGGGCGGAGCGGAGATCTCTGCATCCAAGCGGGCACTCATCGAGGACCTACTTCAGCACTCCGCGGGCGCAGGAACGGTGAACGGGGTCACGGAGATGGCATTGGCCGAGATCGCTCCTTTCTACGTTTCGCTGGTCGACGAGGTGCTCGCCTCCGAGCCCGACCTCAGTGAATCGGACCGCAAAATGCTTCGAGACGAACTGGCAGACTTCGATGCATTCGCGAAGGAATTCCGCAAAGAGTTCGAGGCGAGAGTGGCTGTCCAAGAACTCCTCGAGGCGATCTACGTTCCGCTCTACGATCGATACTTCGAAGTGGACGAGTTGCGTGAGATCGCAGCCTTCTACCGCTCACCGGCAGGACGAAAGGTGCTCCAGGTAATGCCGACCCTCGGTGCCGAGGGCCTGCACGCCCTCCTGCCGCGGCTCCAGCCCACCGTGATGACGATCGTCGGAGAGATCTTGGCACGGCGTCGCAGCGCCATCCTTCCCTAGCGCGGCCCGCGATTCACGCCGCCCGGGTGCGGTGCACGCCCATCTGGCGCATCCTACACGCCCCCGCCGGTAGGACGGGCAAGGAGGTCCCTGTGAGCGACGAGCGGCACGAAACTCCCCAGAGCCTGACCGAGATCGAGGTCGACACGACCAATCTTTATCGCGAAGAGATCATCACCGATCTCCGCGTGGCATCTATCCGCAAGCTCGTTCCGGTGCGTGCGGATGGAACGGACGACCCCGACCGGCCGACTCTGTTTACGGGCCAGACGACGCTGATGTCCCAGGCGGGGCCCGTACCCGTCCAATGTCAGCTCGAGGGCGCAACCCTGGAAGAGGCGGCGGCGAAGTTTCCCGAAGCGATCCAACAAGCGGTCGAGCGCCTCGTGGACGAGGCACGCGAGATTCAGCGCCGCGAGTCCTCGCGCATCGTAGTTCCCGGGGACCTGCCGGTAGGCGGGCTGAAAGGTCCCGGAGCCGGTGGGGGCGGGGGCATCATCAGCTGACCCCTCGCCCGCCTGTGTGCGGGTCTGCCTGCGAGCCCGCCGCCCGGTCGGCGAGACCCTGCCGGATGCGGGCGTGTTCCGTTTCGTCGAGGCGAAAGCGCAGCAGCAGCAGAAAGCCCAGGGTGTAACAGGCACCGGGCACGAATCCGATGATCACCTTCATGCCCTCGAGGGTGGCCTCCGTCTGCACCGCATTGGGCACGAAGCCCACCCCTGTGAGCACGTAGCCGACCATCATCGCCGAGAGGCCGTAGGCGGTCTTGCGCATGAAGTTCCAGACGGCGAAATAAGCGCCTTCCTTTCGCTCACCCGTGCGCCACTCGTCCCAATCGATCACGTCGGCTTGGATCGAAGGTCCGACCACTTGTCCACAGCCTCCACCGATCCCCACGATCGCCACGATCGCAAAGAGAAGCCCGATGCGTTCGGCACTCGCGAAATACATCAGAGAGAAGCCGACCGCGAGGGTCGCCGTCGCNAAGAGCCAGAGGCGCCGTTTCCCGACGGTTCGCGAAATCCGGATCCAGAGTGGAATGAAGAGCAGCGAGGGAACTATGTACATGCCGAGGAAGAGCGGCGTCATCTCCTCCGNGTTGTAGACGTACTTCATCAGGAAGGGCGCCATCGCGGCCAGCATCGCCATGCCGAAGTTCTCGATGAAAAACACGAAGAGCAGCGGGACAGCGTGCGGATTGGCCAGGACGTCGCGGAACGCGCGGAGCACTTTGGTCGACCCGCGTCCCTGGTACTCAGAGCGCTCGCGCAGGGCCCACACGGACAGGCCGATCAGGACGCAGCACGCCACGCTGACAATGATCGCGAGCACGCCGCCGGCTTCGCGCTTGTCGTCCGCCGTGACCAGGTAGTAGATGCCTCCCACTGCTGCCATGGAACCCAGGCCGGCCACCAGCTGCTTCACGCCGAATACGCGGGTGCGATCGTGGTGATCGCTCGTCATCTCGGCGCCAAGCGATTCGTAAGGAATCGTGAAAAGGGTGGTGCCCGTGTAGAAGAGGAATATCCCTACGCCCACCCAGACGGTCAGATCCGTTCCCGACAGGGCATCCGGCGGGCTCCAAGTCATGCTGAAGCCCACCGCCAGCACCGGGATCGAGACCAACAGCCACGAGCGCCGGCGGCCCAGGCGCGAGCGGGTTCGGTCGGAGAAGTAGCCTGCGAGGGGATCCGACACCGCGTCCCACAAGCGCGACGCACCGAAGATGGTGCTGATCACCACCGGCGCGATCAGGAGCGTGTCGACTGCAAAGTTCACCAGGAAGACGGACTGGAGCATGAAGGCGAACCAGACCGGCATAGCCGGCGCTCCGTATATCAGGAGCGTGCGGAGGGGAACGCGCCCGGGGGGCGCATCGGAAGCCGCCAGTGCTCAGCCCTCCAGCCGGTAGGCTTCGAATACGTTGCACCCCAGCAAGCCGGCGCGTACCGGCGCGCACCACTTCGGCTCGAAGGCCGGGGGAAGGCCGAGTTCCCCGCAGGCCGCAACGAAGCGGTCGGAGGAAGCCGCGCGCTCCTCGACGATATCGAGAGAGCCCGCGTCCCAGGGCGCAAAGAGGCCCGGAAACACCGGAAAGCCCTGCTCGTCGTACTGGCGGCGATCTTCCGGCCTGAGGGGGGACACGCGAGACCTCCGGGACGTTCGGCTGGGCCCTCGGCCGGCCGCCAGCATACAATAGAGGATCTTCAGCCACGATCGGAAGCCGAGTGCACCCGACCCGGACCCTCGCCATCGTCCAGACTGCGCCGCGGCAACTCGAGCCCCGGGATCTCCCGGTTCCCGACCTGACCGACGACACAGCCCTGCTGCGCATCGAGGCCTGCGGCATCTGCGGCAGCGACGTGGAGCAGTGGGACGGCACACTGCGCACACCGCTGCCCGCGATCCCGGGCCACGAGCCGCTCGGCGTGATCGAGGCCATCGGCGATACGGCGGCACAGCGCTGGGGCGTGGACGTGGGAGACCGCGTCGCCGTGGAAACGATGCTTTCCTGCCGGTTCTGCGACGCGTGCCTCGCGGGCAGCTACCACCTCTGCCACACGCGGCAGATCTACTCCTACATCCCGCTCGAGCAGGGGCACGGCTTGTGGGGCGCCTACTCGGAGTTCATGGTGCTCGACGGACGCTCCATCGTGCACAAGGTGGATCCAGCGCTGCCGCCCGAAACAGCGGTGATGTTCAACCCGCTCGGTGCCGGCTTCCGCTGGGCAGTCGAGATTCCACAAACGGGTCCCGGCGACACCGTGCTGATTCTCGGGCCGGGGCAACGCGGTCTCGCCTCGGTGCTCGCATGTCGAGAAGCGGGAGCAGAGAAGATCTTCGTTACGGGTCTCGCGGCCGACGCGAAGAAACTGGCGCTCGCGCGGCAGTTTGGCGCCGACGCCGCGATCGACGTGGAAAACGAGAACGTGCGCGAACGCGTGCGCGAGCTCACCGACGGGCGCGGCGCCGACGTGGTGGTGGACGTCTCGGCCTACGCCCTGTCCCCCGTCACCGAGGCCCTCGACTGCGTGCGTCCCGGTGGCACCGTGGTGCTGGCCGGAGTGAAGGGCTTCAAGCCGGTCCCCGACTTCGTGTCGGACAAGATCGTGCTGAAGGAGATCACGCTGCGCGGCGCGATCGGCGTCACGTCCTCGGGCTACCGCAGCGCCATCAAGCTACTCGAGGGACGGCGGCATCCCGTGGAGAAGATGCACACCCACGAATTCGGTCTCCGCAATGCCGAACTCGCGATCCGTACCCTGGCGCGCGAAGTTCCGGGCGAAGGCTCGATCCATTCCTGCCTGATTCCCGGAAAGGACTGACCTGCCTGGTTCCGGAGAAGGACTGACATTGGACTTCGTGCACCGCTGGATCGAGGACTCGGCCTACGCACAGGCCCTGGGCGTGCGCCTCGAGGCCATCGACGCGGAAAACGCGCGGCTGGCACTTCCCTTCGACGAGTCGCTAACGAACGGCGACCAGGTGATGCACGGGGGCTGCGCCGCCAGCCTGGCGACCCTGGGCGCCCAGGCAATCGCGCGGGCCACACTCGGCGAGGAGTCCGGACCGTGGCATACGGCGGCACTTCAAGTCGCCTATCTCGCCGCGGCTAAAAGCCAGGGCGTCACGGCCAATGCGCGGCTCCAGCGCGGGGGAAAGGAGATCTGCTTCGTCGAGGTGGACGTGACCGGCGAAAACGGGCGCGCAATCGCACACGCTACCGCCGTGGTGCACGCGCGCTTCGGCGCCGAGCCTCCCGAGCTGGTGCGCTCGGCGGGCGACCACGGCGAAGCGGACCCGGGCAAGATGGGTCCGCACATCGGCCGGATTCCCTTCATCGGCGGCCGGGGCATCGCCGTCGAGCACATGACGGGTGGAACCTCGCGCCTGGTGATGCCCTGGTGCGAGGCAAACGCCGACGCCGCCGGCGGTGTACACGAGGGCGCCCTGCTCTCGCTCCTCGACACAGCGGGCGCGATGGCTTCCTGGGCCGTCACGGGCTTCGGGCCCTACAGGGCGGGAACGCCCGCCATGCACGCGCAGCTCCTGGCACCGCCGCCGAAAGACGACCTCGTGGCCTACGGCCGCAACGCCCAGCGCGACGGGGCGCTCTTCTTCTCCGATGTCGAAGTCGCGGGTGCCTCGGACGGATGCATCGTGGCACGCGGCACCGTCTTCTACCGAATCGTCACCTGACCCGTCTAGCGCGCCGGACGCTGCCCCTGCTGCAGCAGGACGAGGACCCAGCGCCGCCGCTCGCGGGCCGGAAGCGATGGCACGTCCCGGGCGAGCACGGCCCGGTGCTCCGCGAGCCAGGCATCGACGAGCGGGTGTCCGGTGCGGCCGTCGTCGGGGTGCGGGGGCTCGACGTCGAGCACCAGGGAACGGACGCCACGCGCACGCAGCAGCGCCAAGGCCCGACCGGGCGGCGTCCGCGCGTCGAAATAGAGTTCTCCGTTGCGCTCCCACAGCAGGTTGTAGACGGGCTGCGGCATCCAGGCGACCGCACCCATCGGAATTCCGACCACGGGTGGACCCTGCGCCACCATGCGCCGCAGAGCATCCTGGTCGGGGAAGCGCGCGCGCTCGTAGGCCGCCGGTGCGCGCAGCGCCCCCACGCGAGGCACCAGCGCAACCGCCGCAACCACCACCTGGTGCAGCGCCACGAGGGCGAGCGCCGCAAAGAGCACGACACGTGCCGGTGCGCCCGAGGCTGCCAGTCGCCAGCCGCCGACGGCGGCNGCCACCGCCAGCCAGGACCAAAGCGGTGTGCCGAAGCGCGCCGCCGGCAGGAAGACGAAGAGCGGCACGAGGAACAGCCCGCAGACACCGAGAAGCGCCCAGGTCGCACGAGGCAGGCGCCCGAGCGCGAGCGGGCCGAGGGCCAGCGGGAGTGGACCCACGAGGCCGCTCACGTGAGCGTTGCGCCCGAAGGTGAGCGACCCGAGCCAAGCGGCGAATCCAAGGGGATCCCGCGCCACCGGGTAATTGGCGGCGGCGCGGGCGGCCCGAAACTCGAGATAGCGGGCCGCGGCGGGCTCGGTGCCGAAGAGCGGGAAGAACGGACTACCCGTCGTGAGAGCGGCCTTCACCAGCCAGGGCGCGACGGCGGCGAGCAGCAGCGCGCTGCGGCTCGCCAGCAGCGCAAGCGTCGGAGGCCGGCCGCCGACGAGCACCAATCCGAGTACCGCCGGCGCCAATACGGCGGCGTGGAGCTTTGCGTTCGCAGCGAACGCCAGGCACAGCGCTGCGGCCGTCAGATCGCGAGGCGTGCCGCCGCGATTCCAACGATCGGCGAGCAGCAGCGCCCCAAAGCCGTAGGCGCCAACCCCGAGATCGACGTAGGTGCTCGGGGCGAGTTCCACGGTGAGCGGTGCGAGCAGAACGAAGAGCCCTGCCAGTGCCCCCGCGGCCGGTGAAGCGCGCCGCGTGGCCTCGGCGCGCACGAGCGCCGCAAGCGCGAGGGCGAAACCGGCCGAGATGCTCGCAGCCGCGTCCGGAAACCCAGACGTCACCGCCGGCACGGCGAGCAGGTCAAGGCCTGCGCGGAACTCTGCGTCGATCATGCCCGGGAGCGCGCGGATCGGTCCCTCGGTCCACGCGGCCACGAGCGGCAGGTGGTATTCGAAGCCATCCCAGAAGGTTTCGGGGGCGAGAGCAGCAAGCACGAGAAGGGCTGCTACGGCGCCCGCAGCCGTGTCGGCGCGGCGCGCCAGCGGCGAAGCCGGCGGCCGGTCGGAAGCCGGACGGGGGCCGGGCTGGAGGCTGCGAAACGGCCAGAAGAGTGCGGCGACGATCGCTGCTGCGAGAACCGGCAGCGGCACGCCGACACCGCGCAGGAGCAGGATCCCGAGCGATGCGACGCCCGTTCCGAGCAGCCAGGCCCACGCCAGCCGTTCCGCGCCGCGCGCCTCGGGTCCCAGACGCGGCATCAGCCGCAGCCCCACCAGGAGATACGCGACGCACGGCACCAGGCCAGCGCCCAGCAGCCCCACGATCTCCGGGACATCCCTCACGGCAGGAACGACGCGCCGAGTTCGCGCGCGGCCAGATGAAGCAGGACCACAGCCGCGAGCCAGGCCAGGGCCAGGGTGCGGCGCCAGCCCGTGAACGGCCGGGGACGTTCGGGCTGCGGCCGTGTCACCGGTGGAGACCTGCGGCCCAACGCGCCGCCCCGTCGAGCGCTACCGCCGGATCGAGCACCAGGAAGACCGGCACCCGGCGCAACAGCGGCTCGAACCGTCCTTTGTCGACAAAGGCACTCGAGAAAGCGCCCCCTTCCAGCACCTTTCGAATGCGCGGCGCGATGCCGCCCCCGACGAAGACACCGCCCACAGCCAGCGTCCGCAGCGCCAGGTCGCCCGCCTCGGTGCCGGCAAGACGTGCAAAGAGCTCCAGCGCTCGGGCGCACGCAGCGTCACGCCCCGCGAGTCCCTCCTCGGTGATCACGGCCGCGGGATCTCGGGACTCGAGTCGTGCGGAAAGCGCTGCCGGCTCCGCTTCTCCGCACTGCGCGCGAAAGAAACGGTAGAGATTCACGAGGCCTGGACCCGAAAGCACCCGCTCCCAACTCACGCGTCCGCCGTGCGCCCTGCAGAGAAAGCGCAGCAGCGCGATCTCCTCGTCGCCGCTCGGCGCAAAGCCCCCGTGACCACCTTCGCTCGCAACGGGGAGGTGGCGCGCACCGTCCCAGACGAGCACGGCTTCTCCGAGACCGGTGCCGGGGGCGATGACAGCGACATTGCCCGGACGCGGCGGCCCGGCGCCGGGGTTGAGCGCCACGCGATCCGCGTCGCCGAGGCCCAGCATGCCCAAGGCCGCCGCCTGAAGGTCGTTGAGGAGCGCCACGGGCGCACCCCCGAGCGTTCGCGAAAGCGAGGCCTCGTTCACCGGGTCCCAGGGCAGGTTCGTCGCCACGAAGCTTCCCGCGACCACGGGTCCGGCGACGCCAAAGCAGGCGGCCTCGACCCGCGCCCCCTCATGATCGGCGAGGAAATATTCGAGCATCTCCACGAGCGAGCTGTGCTCGGCGCTGCGATAGCGGGTCCGCACGCATTCAACGGGCGCGTCGCCGCCCCGCTCGAAAAGGGCGAGCACCGTCTTGGTACCGCCGACATCGCCGGCCAGAATCACAGCGCAAGCATTCCGGTTCGCCCGGAGTTTCGCCAGCGCTCGTGTAGAATCCCGGCTGCGGAGGCCACAATGGAGGACGAAGCGCAGCTCGGTGCAGACCACTACGAGGGCGCATTCGCACTTCTGGCCGAGCTGACCCAGCACTTCGCAGAAGCGCTCGAACTCGACCGGACGCTCGAGCGCGCGCTCGAGTCGATTGCCGGCCACGTGGGTGCCGAGGCCGGCTCTCTTTGGCTGNTCGAAGCCGAGGGGCTGGAGATCGCGTGTGCGGCCTGCGTCGGCCCAAACCCCATCACGGGCATGCGCTTGTCGATCTCGGAGGGAATCGTCGGAAGATGCGTGCGAGAAAACGCCTGCCAGACCGTTTTCGACGCTGCGAACGACCCGAGCTTTTCGCAAAAGATGGACCGGGAATCGGGATTCGCGACTCGCTCCATCCTGTGCGCACCGATGCGCTTCTCCGAAGACGTGATCGGTGCCGTCGAACTCGTCAACAAACGCGGAGGCGACGGACACTTCGCCACGCGCGACGCCCACCTGCTCCAGGTGCTGGCATCGTCGGCCGGACTTGCAATCGCCAACGCACGGCTTGCCGCCGACCACCTCGAGAACGAGAGAGTCCGGCGCGAACTCGAACTGGCCGCCGAGATCCAGCGCAATCTCCTGCCGAGACCGCAGCCGGCTCCCTTTCCGATTTACGGCCTGAACGTTCCGGCGCGCACCGTGTCCGGCGACTTCTTCGACATTCTCCCAATCTCCCGCGGTCGGTTCCACTTCTGCCTCGGCGACGTGTCGGGCAAGGGCATGAACGCCGCGATGCTGATGGCAAAGACGGCGAGTCTGTACCGGTGCTTGGCCCGGGAGTCGAGCAACCCGGGAGTCCTGCTCGCTCGCCTCAACGACGAGATATGCGAAACGGCGACCCGGGGCATGTTCGTCACCATGGCCGCCGGTGTCTACGACTCCCGCTCCGGCACTGTGCGCCTGGCGAATGCCGGACACGAGCCGCCGCTCGTGCACGCACAGGATGGGAGCTTTTGCGACTTCCCGGCAACAGCGCCTCCTCTTGGAATCGTTCCGGCCACTCCATTCCCCGAAAACGACGTCGAACTCGCCGGCGGCTCGCTCTATCTCTGCTCCGATGGCCTCACTGAAGCCGAGACCGCGCCGGGCGATGCACTCGGCGCCGAGGGACTGCGACGGCTCGTAACCCGCTTTCGGGACAAACTGCTGGCCGAGCGGATCGACGCTATCGTGGCCGAGGTTTCGGCGATGGACCTCCGTGACGACCTCACGCTGCTCGCGGTCTCGGACGAAGCGGAACGCTGATGGGAGAATCGCTCCTCGATCTGCGCTTCCCGGCTCGGGCAGTAGAACTCAAGCCAGCGCGACACGCCGTCGAGGCGGCGCTGCTGGCATTCGGCTGCGCGGACACCTTTGCCCGGGACGTCGTTCTGGCGCTCGACGAGGCCTGCCAGAACGTGATCCGCTACGCCTACGGACCGGAGCGGGAAGGAGACATCGCGTTGGCCATCGAGCGCCAAGGCGAGGATCTCGTCTTCACCGTCACGGACTGGGCGCCGCGAATCGACTCCTCGAAGGTGCGGCCACGTGATCTGGACGATGTCCGGCCGGGGGGCCTCGGGACCCACCTGATCCAGGAGGTGATGGACGACACCGAATTCGTTGATCCACCACCCGGTTGCGGGAACGTGTTACGAATGGTGAAGCGGATCCGCTGACAGGAGGCCCGGGAGAGCCGATGGAGCATTCGGTCCGAGAGGAAGCAGGAGCACTCGTCGTGTATTTCAGCGGTGAAGTAGACCTCGAACACTCGCCCGCCGCCCGGAAGGTGCTGCTCGACTGCGTCGGCCGGTCCAGCAAGGTCCTCGTGGACCTCTCCGGCGTCGAGTACATCGACTCGTCCGGCGTGGCGAGCCTGGTGGAGGCCTTCCAGAAGGCCAAGAAGTCCGGCGNCGAGTTCGCTCTCGTCTCGGTAAACGACTCAGCGCGGCGTGTGCTCGAACTCACGCGTCTCGACAAGGTCTTCACCATCCACGACACGCTCGCGGAAGGGCTCCGAACGTGAGCATGCCTGGCAATTCGAACTCGGCACCGGGGCGCACGGCTGCGCAGGTGGGCCGGGCGACCTTTGGCGGCTTAGCCGCCGTGGGCTTCGGCGCGAGCCTTCTGTGGGACTCGGCCTGCTGGCTCGTGATGGGGCGGCGCCGGGGCCAGTCCGTGCGGATCCAGCCGATCTTCGCGGAAATGATGGAAATCGGCATCCGCGCGCTTCCGATCGTCACGATGCTCTCGGTAACGATCGGCATCATGCTCGCGATACAGGGCATCTACCAGCTGAGCCGCTTCGGCGCGGAGAGCCAGGTGGTGATCGGCGTCGCCTTCGGCATGACCCGGGAATTCGCACCGCTCATCACGGGGATCCTGGTGGCGGGCCGCTCGGGATCGGCACTCGCAGCGCGGCTCGGCACGATGACGATCAACCAGGAGATCGACGCGCTCCAGGTGATGGGTGTGAACTCGATTCGTTTTCTCGTGGTGCCGAGCCTCGTCGCAATGCTAGTCATCCTGCCTGCACTGGTGATCTGGGCCGACGTGATCTCGCTACTGGGTGCCGGCCTCTTCATCAGCGCCGAACTCGGCATGTCGCTTGGCACGTACATCGACCAGACCCTCGCGCTGTTGAGCTATGAGGACGTGTTCAACGGCCTCCAGAAGAGCGCGATCTTCGCCGTGCTGATCACCGTAATCGGAATCGCCGACGGAGCCTCGGTGGAGGGTGGCGCCGAGGGCGTGGGCCGTGTCACCACCAACGCCGTAGTCCACGGCATCACTGCGATCGTGCTGGTCGACATGATCTTCGCCTTCGCGACGACCCGCGGCTGAAGCGATGGCTGAAGCTGCCGCCACGACCGCGCCCGCCGCCGCCATCGAGGTAAGCGACCTGGTCACCCACTACGGTGACCGGGAGATCCTGCACGGCATCGACATGGAAGTGCGCCAAGGCGAGATCATGGTGATCATGGGAGGCAGCGGTTCGGGCAAGACGACCCTGCTGCGTCACCTCCTCGGACTCGAGAAGGCGACTTCGGGCTCCATCAAACTCCTGGGCCGTGAGCTCACATCGATGAACGAGGTCGAACTGTACGAGGTGAGCCGCAAGCTCGGTGTCGCATTCCAGGGGGGTGCCCTTTTCAGCTCCATGAGCGTTGGAGAAAACGTGATGCTCCCCCTGGTGGAGCACACGCGCCTCGACCGCGAGACCATGGAGATCATGATGCGCATGAAGCTCGAGATCGTAAAACTCGCCGGCTTCGAGGATCTGATGCCGGCGGAGCTCTCCGGTGGAATGATCAAGCGCGCCGCCTTCGCGCGTGCCGTCATCATGGATCCGGCGGTCCTCTTCGCCGACGAGCCTTCCGCAGGGCTCGATCCGGTCGTGTCGCGCTCATTGGACGAACTCATCCGGGACCTCCGAGATGCCCTCGGCATGACAATCGTCGTCGTCACACACGAACTGGAGAGCGCCTTCAACATTGCGGATCGCATCACGATGCTCGACCGGGGAAACATTTTGACGATTGGGACGACCGAGGAGCTGAAGCAAAGCGACAACGATCGAGTGCAGCACCTCTTGAACCGCTGCTTCGAGGAAGAGGTGCTCGACGCCGACGCCTACCTGGCGCGGCTCACGGGTGACAGCCCGAGGGACTGAGCGAACGTGCGGAACGAGAAGCGCAACTATGTAGTGGTCGGAACCTTCGTGATCGCAATGGTCGCGGTCCTGATCGTCTGGGTCTCGCTCATGGCGGGGCAACTGGGCGACACGGACCGCTACACGGTGGTCTACAGCAACACGGGAAAGCTGAAGCCCGGAGCACGAGTCCTGTTCGAGGGATTCCCGATCGGGCGCATTGCTGGGATCCAGCCCATCGACCGCGACGCTCAACGCGTGTTCCGCGTAGACGTGGACGTGGAAAGGGGCTGGCCGATTCCCACAAACAGCAGCGCAGACATCACGACCGGTATCTTTTCTGCAGCCGAGATCGACATCGCGCGTGGAGACGCTCAGAACCTGCTGGCGCCCGGGTCCGAGATCTCAGCCGCGGCCGCCTCGGACATCTTCGCCGCCTTGAACACGACCGTGGCAAAAGTGGGACCGATCCTCGACGAACTGGGGCAATCCACCCCTGAACTGATGCAGAGCGCTCAAGAGCTCATCTCCGAATTGAACGAGTCCGCCGATCAGATCAAACAGATCCTCAATCCAGAGAACGTGCGTCGCGTCTCGAGCATCCTTGAGAACTTCGACCAGGCGACCGGCGAGATGAGCCGGCTCCTCAACGAACTCCGAATACTAGGCGAGAATACAGACATACTCCTGGGCCGACTGGACGGACTGCTGGACCGAGAAACCGGTGGGATCTCGAAAGCGATCGACGACGCGCAGTACTCACTGGCCGCTGTATCACAACGCATCGACGCAGTCACTTCAGACCTCGAGAGCACCATGCGAAATCTCAACGAGTTCAGCAGACAGTTGCGCATGAACCCCGGAGTGCTCCTCCGAGGCCGCGAGGCAACCGTCGACGGGAGTAGTTCCCAATGACCGCGGGATGGCGGCTGCTCGGCTCCGCGGTGCTGATCGTCGCCTCAGCCGGCTGCGTCGGGGGCCCGGCGCCCAGGGACCATTTCTACCGACTCGAAGTCTCGACCCCCACGCGAAGCGGGCCCACGCTTCCGGGCGTGCTGGAAGTGGCGCGCTTCACGAGTGACGATGTGCTGCGAAGGACCGCCATACTGCGCGCCGAGCCGGGCTCGCCCGAAGTGATGCCCTATGGCTACCACTTTTGGGTCAACTCTCCGACGCTGATCTTGCAGCACGCCCTCGTCGACTACCTGCGCGCCGCCGGGGCCGCCGAAACGGTCACGACCCCGCGCGCGGGAATGAATGCGGACTGGAACGTCAGCGGACAGCTGTACCGTTTCGACCATCTCCCCGGCCCCGAGCCGAAGGTGACCGTCGAAATCGAACTGGGGCTGGAAAAGGGACAACGACGCAACTCGAAGTCCGTCGTTCAGAAGATCTACCGCGCCGAGGTCTCGGCCGCGGACAAGAGTTTCCGAGCGGCAGCCGAAGCGTTCGGCAACGCGGTGGGCACAATCTTTGAGCGCTTCACGGCCGACCTTCGCGCCGCCGCGCCTTGATCCATCTGATCCGCCACGGGGAAACGCCGGGAAACGCCCGCCGTTTTCTCCAGTTTCCAGGAACTCCACTGTCGGAGCGCGGCCTCGAGCAGGCAAGACGGCTCGGTGAACGCCTCGCGTGCGAGGAGGTGAACCGAATCCTCAGCAGCGACTACGCCCGGGCAGCAGCTACCGCGGGCCAGATCGCCGCGGCCACCGGTGCACCGATCGAATACGAGCCGCTGCTGCGCGAGCGCCACTTCGGAGCGCTGCGCGGCACGCCCTACCACGAACTCCAGGTGAACCCCTTCGCACCCGACTACACGCCGCCCGACGGCGAGAGCTGGGCAATTTTCCACGCTCGGGTCGACCGTGCCTGGGAGCGGATCCTCGAGGCCGCTGCGGGGGGGCCGTTGGTCGTGGTAACGCACGGCCTGGTGGGCCTCTCGCTCGCGAGGCGTCGCCTGACGTTGCCCGCCAACCAGGCGAGCGAACTCACCGGCCTCGCCAACACTTCCCTCACCAGCGTTGAGACGACGCCGCCATTCCGGGTAACGCGCCTCAACTGCACCGCACACCTGGAGGACACCGCTGCGCCCCCGGGTGCACCTGCCTGAAGTTCAGTAGGGCGGACCGACGAACGTGAGATCGCTCTGGCCATCGAGGTGGGCGGGCAACACCACGTAATCGCCGCGAACCGCCGAATAGAAGATCGGTCCCGACACCGAGGTGTCGCCCACCGTCCAGACGTATGCCAGGCCGCTGATCACCATCCCCCCGGCGGCATAGGCCACCTTGAGCGGCGCATAGACGAGAGTGCCGACGACGGCACCGACCCCCTTGAGACCGGAATACGCAGTGCCTTCGTCACCCGCCCGGGCGCTGGCGGGACCCAGTAAGAGCGCCGACCCCAGCNCCAGGCCAGCGATGTGGGTTGCGAGACGGCCCGGCCTGCGCACCCCACGAGCGTAGGGGAGACGATGGCCAGGGGCAGCAGCGGGCACTGGCAATTTATTACTAATTAAACGTATAATTATTTTATGGCTCAGCNACAGCCGGGTATTCGCGGGCGGCGCCGGGGTCCCGGGCGACCAGCGGGCGGGCAGCGGGGCGAGGGCCGGGAGGCGCTCCTGGTCGCTGCCCAGGACCTGATGGCGGAAAAGGGCCTGCCCCGGGTCACGGTGCGTGAGGTCGCGGAGCGCGCCGGGGTTCAACCCGGCCTCGTGAACTATTACTTCGGCGGCAAAGAGGGGCTGCTGCGCGCCGTCGTGGCCCACGTGGCCAACCGCACGCTCGAGCGAGCCTCGAGCGCCCTCGCCCATGAGGGAAGCGCCGAAGACCGGCTTCGAGCAATGCTGCGCGCGGTGATCGTCGGAATGACCGAGGACCCCTACGGGCCGCGACTGATCGCCGAGCAGGTGCTCTTCGGCCGCGAGGAGGTGATCGACGAGTTCGCCGACCGCTTCGCGCGGCGCAACCTTTCGCTCATCCAGGACCTGATCGAGGGCGGGCGCAAGGACGGAAGCTTTCGAGAACTCGATCCGCTCTTCCTGGTACCGGGCGTCCTCGGCGGTGCGATTTTCTTTTTCCTCGCCGCTCCCATGCTTCGGCGACTCTTCGGCATCGAGGAGATCACCCCTGACCTGGCGGAGCGCTTCGCCGACCACTACGTGGATGTCGTGCTTCACGGCATCACGGAAACCCCTGAAAAAGAACGATGAGAGAACGAATCGAGCACGCCCTCGAGTGCTGGGGAAAATTTGCCTACCGACGGGCGGGTTGGGTACTCGCCGTATCGATCCTCGTGGTTGCGGCGCTGGCGACACAGCTCCCAAAAATCGCGTTCGACACCTCGACAGAGGGATTCTTCACCAAAGACGACCCGATCCGCATCGCGTACGACGCGTTCCGCGAACGTTTCGGAAGCGACACGCTGACCCTCATCGCGGTACGTCCCCCCGACGTCTTCGACCTGGGCTTCCTCGAAAAGCTCCGCGCCTTCCACGAGGCGCTCGAAGACGAGGTGCCGCTTGTCGTCGAGGTGACGAGCCTCATCAACGCACGCGAGACCCGGGGCGAGGCTGACGAACTCATCGTGGGGGAACTGCTCGAGGACTGGCCCACCAGCGAAGCGGATCTGGCCCAGTTGAAGCAGCGCGTGATGGCAAACCCGCTCTACGTGGACCAACTCGTCTCGCGCAACGCCGGGGTCACGACCGTGGTGATCGAGAGCGAGGTCTATTCCCGCCTGGGGACCGATGAAGGCTTCGACGACTTCGACGACGAGCCGGACGGGACCGAAGAGGAGCCCGCCTTCCTGACCGGCGAAGAGATCGAGTCCATCGTGACCACCATCTTCGACGTGGCCGCTCGGCACCGAGCACCGGACTTCGAGCTCTACGTGACGGGCACGCTGGTCATGACCCACGAAATGCAGAGGGAGATGCGCTCGGACATGGCGCGCTTCACGGGGCTCGCCCTCGCGATGATTGCCTTCTTCCTGGGAGTGCTCTTCCGCCGCGTCGCGGGCGTCGTGTTGCCGATCGTGACGGTGCTGCTCTCCGTGCTCGCAACCGCGTCGGTGATGGTCATCGCGGGGATCCCGCTCACGCTGACCACCCAGATCCTTCCCTCCTTTCTGCTGGCGGTGGGGGTGGGGGGCTCGGTCCATATCCTCGCGATCTTCTACCAGGCGCGCCGCCGCGGGGAGTCGAAGGAAGACTCGATCGCCTTTGCCATGGGCCACTCCGGTCTCGCCGTCGCCATGACGAGCTTCACCACCGCGGGCGGACTCGTGTCGTTTGCCGCCGCCGACCTCCAGCCCATCGCGCACTTCGGATACATCGCTCCCGCGGGAATCATGGTCGCGCTGCTACTCACCCTGGGTCTGCTGCCAGCACTCATCGCATTTTTTCCCATGCGTTCCGAGCAAGCAATCGATCCAAGCCGTTCCGCCTTCACGCAGCGCCTCGTCGTGCGCGTGGGGGCCTTTGCGACGCGACACGCCTGGGCGACGGTCGCCGTCTGGGGTGCCCTTCTCTGCGTGGCCTTGCTCGGGATGACGTTTCTCCGGCTCTCGCACGCCCCTTTCGCGTGGTTTCCAGAAGACCACCCGACTCGCATCGCCTCCGACCTGGTCAACGACGAAATGAATGGCGCGCTCTTCATCGAGTTCCTCGTGGACTCGGGCCGTGAGAACGGTGTGCACGATCCGGACCTGCTGCTACGCCTCGACGACATCCATGAGCGCGCTTCGAACACCCGGGTGCACGACATGTACGTGGGAAAGACGCTGTCCGTGGTAGACGTGGTGAAGGAAATCCACCAGGCGCTGAACGAGAACCAATCCGCCTACCACGCGGTTCCCGGAGATCCGCAACTCGTGGCCCAGGAGCTGCTGCTCTTCGAGAACTCGGGCTCGGACGACCTCGAAAACGTCGTCGATCCCAGCTTCCAGGTCGCGCGGGTGACGATGAAGCTCCCCTTCCTCGACGCGGTGAACTTCCCGCCGCTCTACGACATCCTGCGCGCGGAGGTCACCGCCGCGCTCGGCGACCGGGCGGAGTTCACGCTGACGGGCCTCGGCGTCCTGGCCGGCGAGACGATCGTCGCGGTCATGCACAGCATGCTCCGCAGCTACGCGATTGCGCTGGCCGTGATCTGCCCGCTGCTGGTGCTCCTGATCGGAAACCTGCGCCTGGGCCTGGTGGCCGTGATCCCCAACCTGGCCCCGATCATCCTCGTGCTGGGCCTGATGGGATGGACCGGGGTGCCCCTCGACATGCTGACCATGCTGATCGGCAGCATTGCAATCGGACTGGCCGTGGACGACACCATCCACTTCATGCACAACTTCCGGCGCTACTACGCGCAGAGCGGCAACGTGGACACCGCCGTCCGGGAGACGCTCAGCACCACCGGCCAGGCCCTGCTCTTCACCTCGCTCGTGCTCTCGAGCGGCTTTTTCCTGTACTGGTTCGCAACGTTGCTGATACTCCACAACTTCGGCCTTCTGACCGCCTTCACCATCATCGCCGCCTTCCTGGCCGATATACTGCTCGCTCCGGCGCTGATGGTGCTGGTGACGCGCAGCGCCGCCACATCCACCGTGCCCGTTTCGATGGAGGCCTCCCCATGATCCGTATATTTTTTCTCAGCTTCGCGGCATTGTGCATCGCCGTCCCGGCCAGTGGGGCCGAAGACGAGGACAACGCGCCCCCGACCGGCCGCGAGATCATGGAACTGGTCGACAANCGGGACGACGGCGACATGTCCATCCAGGACATGCNGATGATCCTGATCGACAAGGGNGGCGGCCAGCGCANGCGCAAGATCCACTCNTNGCGCATGGACNANGGCGAGNANACCCGGTCGATCATGTTCTTCGTCGAGCCGGCGGACGTGAAGGACACCGGGTTCCTGACCTATGACTTCGACGACGTCGATCGCGACGACGACCAATGGCTATTCCTCCCCGCCCTCAAGAAGACCAAGCGCATCGCATCCGGAGACAAGAGTGGCAGCTTCATGGGTTCCGACTTCAGCTACGCCGATATGACCGATCGGAACCTCGACAACTACGACTACAAGCTTCTCAAAGAGATGGAGCTCGACGGCGTCGGAGTCTGGGTCGTAGAGGCGGTCCCGAACACGAAGAAGGAGATCGATGAAACCGGCTACACCCGCCAGATCGTCTTCGTCCGCAAGGACAACCACGTGGCCGTGCGCTCCAAGAGCTGGCTCAAGAAGGGTGGGCGCAACAAGTACTTCGATGTGAAGAAGCTCGAGTTGATCGACGGCATCTGGACTCCCACCGAGATGCACATGACCACGAAAAAGGGCAAGAAGACCCTTCACAAGACGATCCTCAGCAGCGAAAACGTAAAATACAACCAACACATGGACGAGGACACGTTCTCGGTGCGTCAGCTCGAGAAGGGCCTCTAGGCAGCGGGGGAGCCCGCACGCGTGTCTTCCAACCGCCTTTGGAGGCAGGCTCCGAGTGCAGTCGCCGCGCTGTTGATCTCGGTGTCTGCAAACGCCGACGACTTCGACGATCTCGACGGATTCGGGGAAGACGAAGACGAGTTCTCCGTCGATCTCGAGGAAGACCTCGGCCCCGAAGACGGGGAGCCCGAAGCCCCGCGCTGGTGGGACCTGGATGGAAGCGTCGCGATCAGCAGCTCCATCAACTATCTCTCCCACGACTCCGCGACGGACACCGACTACACCGGAGTCTCGCGGCTTCGCACGCGGCTCAACCTGGAGCTCGACGTCGACCTGCCGTACGAATGGGAGCTCCGCGTCGACCCCTACGTCTGGTACGACTTCTCCTACCTGATCAACGGGCTCTCCAACTTCACGTCCCAGGTGCTCGACGAGTACGAGTGGGAGGGCAACTTCCAGGACTCCTGGATCCAGGGACCGCTCTTCGACGACGTGGACCTCAAGATCGGCCGCCAGGTGGTCAACTGGGGACGCTCGGACTCGCTGCGGGTCCTCGACGTGCTGAATCCACTGGACAACCGCGAGCCGGGACGAGCCGACATCGAGGACCTGCGCTGGGCCGTCGGCATGGCGAAGCTCGACTGGTACATCGGAAACCACTGGACCGTCACGGCCATCGCGATCCCCGAGATCCGCGTCGACACGCTCCCGGCGGTCGGAAGCGACTTCAACCCGACCCCCCCCAACTTTCCGACTCCGCCGAAATTCAAGCCGAAATCGTTCGAAAACTGGGAGGCGGCTGCGTCGGTCCGCGGCATCTTCCAGGGCTGGGACATCTCTGCACACTTCGCTTACGTCTTCGAAGACATCCCTCGGTTCGAACTCGTGCCGGGTCAACTGAATCCCTGCACGCCATTCGGGAGCTACATCCAGACCTACGACCGCCTGACGCTGGCCGGCGCCGGCGGCAACTACACGTTCGGTTCGTGGCTCTTGAAGGCCGAAGCCGCCTGGACCGGCGGGTTCGAGTTCGCGTGCGTCGACGGCAAG
>PBYF01000034.1 GCA_002729515.1 Deltaproteobacteria bacterium | reverse complement strand
GAAGACGGGCTTGATGCTTATTCGTCTTCTTGAGTATTCGATTATGGATTTCGGAATACCATAAAAGAGAGGTAGGGCTACAACGGTAAAGAGCAACATCCCTAGAACCCACCCAACAACTCCTAGTAAGAATTCCAACTATTCCTCCCCCTGTCCCGAATGCTTCACCTGCCACTCCCTCGCCATTCGCTGAGCGTCTGCGATTTGTTCTTTTGTCATGTAATTGGCAATTAGTTCCATATTCTTACGCGCGATTGTATGTCCCTGTGCGCCTGCAAGATTCCACCACCTATGAGCAAGCACTTCGTTCTGTGGGACACCTCTGCCATTGGCGTACATCACTCCCAATCCCAACTGAGCCTCTGCATTCCCTTGCTCCGCTGCCTTTCGAAACCACTTGACGGCTTCTACATCGTCTGCAGATAGGAAGTTCAAGCTGCGTTTTCCTTGGGTCCGATAAGGAGGCATTCTGTCAAATAGAGGGGGCGAGGGGAAGAGGCCCCGGTACGGGTTATTCGCCCAAAAAGTACAAATTCTCTGCAATTCGAAGAGCATAGGACATATAAGCTGGGTTCTGGCATAACGTCCGAGTATGGGCATTATGTTAAATCCCTAGGGGGAGCCCGTGACGGGACTCACGCCTCGTTCGAAGGCACTGACTTGCGACGCGTATACGCCGCCCCGGCTCCGGCGAACAGGGCTGCGAGGAGCCCGATCGCGGCCGGTGGCAGGACTGGTACTGGAACTCCCTGAATCGCCCGCGTCAGCAGGACGTAGTTGTCAATGCTGATGTAATCACCCTGCGGACCATGAAAGTCGCCAGACGCAAGCGCCCCCTCGGCCTTCGGGTCGGTCCGCTGAGATCCAGCACCGTGAACATCGCGAATGTCGCCCGCGAAATAGCCCAATGTTTCGAAGAAGGAGACGTAGACCGCGGCACTGGCATCCGGCGAGTCGCTGCCGTCGAGTGCGACGAACGTCGTTCCGCTCCAGTGGAACGCATAGTCTCCCAGTGCATTGAAATCCTCTGCAGTTTGGTCGTAGGCGGAAAGCTGGAACAGCGAGTCGATCGCCGGGCTGCCGGTGGCATCCGGCGAGCGCGAGTAGTCGACCAGACTCTGAAGCTCCTTGGCATTGGGAAGGCGCCAATCGTCGTAACCCAGGTAGGCCTCAGCGTTCTTTGTCTGGGCGTAGGCCAGGGCATCCTCCCAGTTCATGCGGAGGCCGCTGTCGGCCTGCGCCCACATCAGGCCCGTGGCAGCGTCGGTGATCGTGCCGTCGAAGTTGTCCCGAAGCGCATTGATGCCGTAGTCGGGATTTCCGGCGACAAACATCGCGTAGTACTCCTTGTCGGTCGCGCCAATGGCCAGCGGGTAGGCCTTGATTCGACCGTCGGCGAAGTTGACGGATAGGAAGCTCGAATCGTTGACCATGGTCGTGCTCGAATAGTCGGTGCTCGACCAGACCTGCATGTCAATGATGCGATCCCCTGCGCTCGTATCCCCCCAGCTGAAATCGAAGACGGAGCCGTCGAGGAAGAACTCACCGCCGGCTCCGCTGCTGGCAAGCGGCCGGGGCTGGATGCCGTTGAACTGGATTAGTGAATAGAGCTCCTTGACGGTCGGCACGCGCCAATCACTTCTGTCGCCGTAAGCTGTGCTGTTGAGCAGCTGGACCTGCGTATCAACTTCGGTTCGCAGCAGCTTGTCGTTCACATCGACCCCGGGGACGCCATCCCAATCGACACTCTGCGTCCAGTAGAGGCCGGTCACATGATCTTGGACGACTTCACCGTTTTCGATCACGCTGTAGCTGGGCGGGTTGCCCTCGTGCTGGGCGTCTTGACCGTATAGGGAATCGCTCGCACTTGCCGGTGCGGAGATCACGTTGCCGAGGTCGTCGTAATAGGTGGTCTGCCCGGTGTCCACGATGGGATAGGTTCCAGAATCCACGCTGCGCAGGTCGTTCATGTGGGCAACCTATTCGTCGTATGCCGCGACCTCAATGGCGTCGAGCGCTCCGAGCAAGAGATTGTCGCGCTCGAAGGGGTCGTCATCGAGATTGAAGAGTTCCTCATAGACTCCGTTTCTCCAGATGAGCTTGAAGGTCTCGGTCCGGATCGTGCGCTCGTCATTCAAATTCGATCCACTTCCGTCTGGAGTGAACATCTCTGAGTACACGTAGGGACGCGTCGGCAGCGTCGCGAGGTCAGGATCTTGCAGATAGGGGAGAAAGCTGACGGAGTCTCTCGCAGTCGCTGCCGAAACACCGGCGATCTCCGCCAAGGTCGCGAAAATGTCCACGCTGTGGACGAGCGCGAGACTCTCTCGGCCGCGGTCTGCCCCGGCGATGTATGGACTTCGCACGATGAACGGAACGCGAATGCCCCCCTCATACACCGTGGACTTCGCATGATTGCTACGAAAAGGCGGCACGCTGACACTTTTCGGAGTCCCGTTGTCGCCAAAGACGATGATGGTGGTGTCCGCCAAAACGTCGGACGGAATGGACGCCAGCAAGCGATCGAGCTCCGTGTCGATCGCCTCGACAGCCGCTTGATACTTCGTCAGGTCATCCGATGCGTCATCGACGGCAATCGTATTCAGGCCGGCGGTGGGTACATGAAAGGGCGTGTGCGCAGCATTGAAAGCGAGCCAGACGAACCACGGATCGTCGCCGAAACCCGCAATCTGGCCGATCGCGTCGTTCACGTTGTCGGTAGTCGCATAGGCCGGCCACCCCGCCGTGGTTGCCCCCTGGACGGTCTTTCGCCAAGAGAAGTAGGTGGTCACGCCCTGGCCGAGGTTGCCCAGGGTGCCCGAGAAGTTGTCGAAGCCGGCTTCATTGGGATGATCGGCATCGTTCCCACCGAGGTGCCACTTGCCGATGGCCGCATTTGCGTGGGTCGCCGCCAAGGCTTCCGGAATGATCGTCTCAGACGGCCTCAAATAGGCATCTTCCGGAATACCCACTCCGTTGCGAAAACCGTACCTGCCGGTCAGTGCTGCCGCGCGCGTCGGTGAGCACATCGGATTCGCGTAAGCGTGGCGGAAAAGCATGCCCTCGGCGGCGATCCCATCGATGGTGGGTGTCGGACCGGGAGCGGCCCCCACGCCGTCATGACCGTAGGTCACGTCATCGGAATAGACGCCGATCGCGTCCACTCCGACATCGTCGAGTACGACGACGAGGAAGTTGTCTCGCGCCGCCGCAGCCAGTGGTAACGAGAGGAACAACAGGAAGGGGTTGATCGCTTGGAGCATCCATCGGGTGATCTGCTGCATACCGGAACCTCCTACCGCAACGCCCCGAAACGGCCCCTTTGGGCCTACTTGTCAGAATGTCTAGTATCGGTGGTGCGGAAAACGCTGCTTAAAACTCCTATCCGCCATCGAGGCGGATAGGAAGTATAAGCGGGGTTTTGGGGTCATGTCCGTACCGGGGCCTCTTCCCCTCGCCCCCTCTATTTGACAGAATGCCTACTTATCGGACCCTATGAAAACGCAGCTTGAAGTTCCTATCTGCATGTTTTTCCTCTGCCTAACGCCTTGCTCACCTGCGTAGTAAGTTGGCACGTATTTTTGCTCTGCAAAACTCGTGACAGCTTACGGAGTCCGGTGCAGCTACTTGTTAGGCGTTGTACTTATTATTCCTCAATCAGTCTTATTCCACATTTGGGGCAGAATTTCGGTAATTTTAAACCAAGGTAAAGTCTTCCAAGATGCCCATTGCATGAAGGGCAACGCCAGATTTTCACATGTACGATTAATGCCCACATAAAAGAAATGACCATCAAAGTTGCCGCCATGGTCTTTGGTATACCACCTTGGAATGCAATGAGACTGGTGGCACCAACGATAATACCTATGATAATAGCAAATCGGGTTAATTTGCTTCGTCGATTCTCGAACTCAGAAACAACAGCTTTTTCACAGACATTTTCTTTGAACTTCTTAGTCATCAACTGGTACCGTTTTTCGATTTAGTGCGCCTAACGAATAGCGTTTTATCCGTTCAGCAACCCGCGTACGTCATCAGTCCCGCGTGGAACGTTGACGGCTGATTGGACAAAACGTTGTTGGACTGAGCCTCGCGACCTGTTCCAACACGTTATGGGGATTGTATGGATCCCCGATAGAATGCGCTACGATTTTTTATCATTTTCTTGTGTGCGCATGAAGCGGGTGCAAGGAGAGGTGTTGTTTTGGATTGGAAATAGGTCTTTTTTTGAGCGCTAAGGTGGCTTTTTTCGATGTTTGGATACAGGGGGCCGCGAGACGTAAAACGTCTCGATGCGTGAACCACTTGAGTCGAAGGCGTTTCATCTGGTTATGGCGGGTGTTGGGGTAAGGCGGCTTGGATCAGTACTCCATGGCATTTGGGGCAGTGGGTGATGTCGATGCCGGTGATCCGTTCGATTTTTTCAGCGGTTGTTTCTTCGGGTGGTGCAGGAGGCGGCTCGACGTGTAGTGCAGTGCGGATGGTTTTGAGGGCGGCTTTTTTGTTGGTGTGCGAGAGGAAGCCGTAGAACCGGATTTTGACGAAGCGTGGCGGCAGGACGTGCAGCAAAAACCGTCGGATAAATTTATGCGCGTCGAGTGTGACGGGATAGGTGGTTTCTTTTTTCCGGCAGCTGCGTCTCAGGGCATTCTGGAGCGGGGCCGTTGCAGTAGCAACGCGCTCGAATCCGCCTCTGCGAAACACACGCTGCACGCAACCGCCCGGTTTGTCTTCATCCGCTCTTCGCGAGCCGCCTTGCGTGCCGAGGCAAGCTCAGCAGGAACTGCACCACCGGTCCCAAAGTACATCTCGTCGGGCGTCTGGCCCTCGAAGGCAGAGTGCGGCATGACTTCGTTGTGGGCCGTTACGTAGAATTCGATGAGCCGACCGAGAGCAGTGAAGTTGTCGAGGGTGTGCAGGAAGATCCATGAGTGCTTCAGAGAGCGCCAAAACGCCTCGATCATGGAATTGGAGAAGGTGACCTCGACTTGAGCCAGAACCCGAGTGAGTGCTTCGTCTTTGAGTAACTCATCCACCTCACCGTTCACGTTCTCGCTCCCCGAGTCGGCAACGATTGTCGTCACCCCGGAGCGGTTGATGAGCTGAACCGCAGCCTCGCGCAAGATCTGGCAGGTTCCACCACTGCCGAGGCGATCCTCGAGTGTCCATGACAGGATTCGCCGTGAGTAGTTGTCGATGACCGCATGCAGATACGCTCTCGTGCCATCGAGAAGCCTGATGATCGTTACATCAAGGTGAAGAAGCTCACCTGGCGCACACGCTCGGATCCCGATCTTGGGCTTGGCAGGATAGACGCGATTGCGAGGCCGCCTCCATCCCGCGATTCTGACCAAGCGGTACCACGTCGATGGCGATGCGAAGATCTTCCCGATGCGCTGTGCGTGAAGTGCCAGCCCGCGCAACGACATCTGTCTATGGTCGTCGCTCTCGACCATCTCCTGCATGGCTCCCAGTTCGCTGGGGGTCAGGCGCGTGGGGACGACCCGAGGACAGCTGGACTGGTCATCGAGTTCACATCCGGCCTCGGCATGACACCAACTGTGGTAGCGCGACGAAGAGAGGCGCGCGATTCGGAGCGCCGTGCCCAGCGGCAAGATCTTTCCTGCACGTTCGATCGCTCGCAGTAGGATTCTCTTGGCATCGCCATCTGGAAGTCGCTCGTAATGGAGCTGAACTTTCGATATGCGAAGCATGGCGATCAGCAAGCCAACCACCGCACCGAGTAGCGCCGTTCGATGATGCAGTTGATGGATCTCGGCAAGCAGGTCAGCACGGTCGCAGGTAACGAGATCGCTGGTGACCACGTCGGGAAGTCCCCGATGAATTCAACTTCGAATGGTCGAGCGGGGAATATTCAACTCTGGAAAGAGGTCGCGATCTCCAGTCTCACAGATTGCCTCTTGGATCCGGTAGTCGTAAGTCCGCCGAGGGTGAGAAGTTTGCATCTGGGATGCATCGGCAGACGGGTGCTGGAGCGTGGGCTGGTCCGAAAATGTCTTGTACTTTCAGCCCGTTGCAACTGCAACGCTTAGTGTCCAGAATGTCCTAGTACGTAGCTGCTCGTGATTCTACTACGAGCCAATAGGCCGCAGGCGTCAACAAGTCCGCTGCAACGACTTGCTCGGCATCGTGCGTACACCTGTCAGCGCGAAAACGAGGAACTTCGACGCGCATCGGCGACGACAAGCGAGTACTCCTCATAGTAGCGTTCTCGCCCAGTTTGCTGTGCCGCCAGATGCTCCGGGCGGTCTCGCCAGGCCGCCAGATCGTCGGCCGAATCGAATTCGATGACGCTGCAGCGCTCCCCATCGTCCGAGACATAGACCTTGTACGAGATGAACCCTGGCATTGACTGCGCAAGGTCCAACATTCGGGTACCAAGCTGCTGAAATTCTTTCTCGCAACCGGGACGAAGACTCGAGCGGAAGACGGCGATAACCATAGCGGTCGACCTAGCTGGCTAACGGACATGACGCGGAGCTCCCGGCGGCGCCTTGCTGCCGGGTGTCAAACGCCTCATCTATTCGAATTGTAGCAGATAGGAAGTTCAAGCTGCGTTTTCCTTGGGTCCGATAAGTAGGCATTCTGTCAAATAGAGGGGGCGAGGGGAAGAGGCCCCGGTACGGGAGCGCAGCAAATGGGCTGCGAATGCAACTCAACGCGTAACGCGGTAGTCGGCCAGGACCTCGTCGAGTAGATGGCGAGCGTTCGCAACGCCCACCGGGTTCGTCCGTAAGTAGTAGGGAATGAAGAGCACGGCTTGAGACAGCGCATGACCTCGACCGCGCGCCCATGCTGCATCATCGACGGCGAGCGCTTCGCGAAAGCACTCACGGCTCTCTCCAGCGAAAAACGCCCACGCGATCATCAGGTCGCATGCGGGATCCCCAACGCCCAGGCCTCCAAAGTCGATGACGGCACTCAAGCGACCCGCCTCAAAGAGGAGGTTCCCGGGCAGCATGTCTCCGTGGAACCACGCGGGCGGGCCATCCCACTCCTTCGCCTGTAGAGCGGACTCCCACAACGCCATCGCCGCGTCGGTATCGATCCCTGCCTCGAGACTTGTGATCCCCTTGCGAGTCGCTTCGTCGCGCGTCGCCAGCGGAACGCCGCGCGAACCTCGCTCCACAGCCAGCGACCCGCCACTCAGTTCGATGCGCTGTAGTGCCGCGATGAACTCCGCCAGCTCGATCGCCGCCTCGTTGGGGTCGCTGACACGATCGAGAGTGGCATTCTCTCCCTCTAGCCACCGGTACACGGACCACTGCCACGGATAGCCTTCACCCGGCTCACCCTTTGCGAGTGGATCCGAAATTTGGAGCGGCAACAGCGGGGCCAGTTGCGGAAGCCATTGGTGCTCCTTCTCGACTTGGCCCATGGCCCATCCGACTCGGGGGAGTCGCACGGCCATGTCGTCACCGAGGCGGTAGAGCGCATTGTCCGTGCCGGCTGAATCGATGCGAGAAACGGGTAGATCTGCCCACCGTGGAAACTGAGCAGCCAGCAAGCGACTCACGAGCTCCGGGTCGGTCTCCACCTCGCCCTCGTGCATTCGCACGACAGTCAACGCGCGACGACCCCGTCCACCCTCGAAGACCTACGCACCCTGTAGCCTCGGTGCTCCGGGCTCGAGCACATCCGCCTTGGATGCGGGTGGCTGCACCTTGGTGTGGTAGATGACTCGAATGGGGGGCGTGAAATGCGACGAACCAAAGAGGATGTTGAGACGATCCTTGAAGCCCTTGTTGCACTTCAGCTCCATGTACATCTCACCGAAGCCCGAATAGATAAGCCGCACTGGGTTCATGTAAACATCCGGATCATTCGTCAGGCCGGTATTTGGCGTCTCCTCGGTCGGCTTCACGAAGGTGCCGAACACGATGTCCCAGAAGTACAACGGACAGAATCCGAGGTTCACCGCCTGGTGCTCCGGGCGATTGGAGTGATGCATGAGGTGGTAGGGCCCACCCGCCGTGATGAAGAAGCCCCACCTCACCCATTTGTTGCGCACTGACCATTGGTACATCGTCAGCGTGTGCCCGATCGCGCCCAACCCTACGCTGTACACGAGCTCAAACAAGGTCACGAAGATCACGATTTCGACGATGCTCGTCGAGTCGTGGCTGAAGAGCTTGGTGAGCATCCCGTAAAAGACGGGAAGCAGCATCTTCTTGAGAATGAACCCGATCCCCGTGTCGTCGCAGATAGGAAGTTCAAGCTGCGTTTTCCTTGGGTCCGATAAGTAGGCATTCTGTCAAATAGAGGGGGCGAGGGGAAGAGGCCCCGGTACGGGACTTGAGAATTGAGGAAATGGATTATTTTGGAGTGTTAAAAACGTACCGATTTTGGGAAACCTCTACATTCGGAGGGATTTTGGTGTGTTCAAAGGAGTCGTAGCCCTCTTTGAGATTTTTCCAAAAGTCATGCCATTTGGACCCTTTGGATTTGGCCATGCGTTCCTTGGTCATTCTAAAGGGGAAAGAATGAACTCGAAAATAGGGTTGACCTTTTTCTAGGGCAGCGGTTGCGAGGGCGAAGATTTCTTCAATCTGAGGGTCGGTCATGGCGTAGCAGCCGATAGAGACGCAATCACCGTGAACCATAAGGAAATCACCTGTCCGGCCTCGGGCGCGCTCGTATTTATTGGGGTAACCGAGATTGAAGGAGAGATGGAAAGAACTCGCGGGGTTCATTCTATTCGGTGAAACAAAATAAAAGCCCTCCGGGCTTTGCGAATCCCCTTGTTGCAATTTAGGACCAAGCTCTCCGGAAAAATCACAGATAGGGTACGTTTTAAAGTGGACAAAGGCCTTGTCTTTTTGCAGCCATACTTCAAGCTCTTTAGTCTCTTTGAAAATGCGAACAAAAAGTGGTGAACCCCAGTTAATGCCCAGGCTTTTTAGCTTAGTCTCCAATTGGGGCTGCACCCGAGTAATCGCTGAGCGGGAGCGTTGAGTGTTGGGTACCGGGGTGCCGGCGAGGGTGGCTGCTATTAAGAGGGAGGACCAGAGTGATATCATGGATTCTAGAGTGGAGAGTTTAAGAGGTGGCGTCAAGGCGAGAGATTATTGACTTCGTTGTGATCCCAGATTGGCATTACCTATATTTTGACGGTCGCCTTACTGTCTAGAAATTCGACGGTTTTCTGCTCTTTTGAGTATTTTCTCGTTTTTTTCGAAGAAAACTAACCAAAACTATTTTTGGGGTGAAGTCCCGATATGAACCCTTGACGATTCGGTCGAAAGAGGTCAAAGGTGCCCTCAAACGCCACTAATGCCGAAAATTGAGGGAGACGTGACCTGCCCCGATTGTTGTACCAGTTCCTATGTTAGAGCACCCAGCAAATTCTCATCCTTCGGCCAAGGCGGCCACTCGATCGTCTCGGG
>PBYF01000033.1 GCA_002729515.1 Deltaproteobacteria bacterium | reverse complement strand
GGGATGCGGCTTGCGCGGGCGCTTGGGATGCGGCTTGCGCGGGCGCTTGGGATGCGGCTTGCGCGGGCGCTTGGGATGCGGCTTGCGCGGGGACTTCTTGCGCGGTTTTCGCCCGCTCTTTCGCTTCGCCCGGGTCCGCAGTTTCTTCTTCGTGGACCTGGCTGCCATGGATCCGTTCTCCGCCCGAGACCAAAGGCCGGCCGCTGCCCGGCTCTGGCCGGGCAATGATAAGATTGAGACCCCAGTGTCGCATGCTGCGGCGGGGCAGGGAGAACGACTTGGGCACCGACGATCTCCTCCTCGTCCTGGCGGCCCTGCTCGCCGGCGCCATGGTCATCGGCGGGGTTCGCTCGTTGCGCGCGCCGTTTGCACCGACGGGCTACTGGACGCTCGGCTGGGCCGCGCTGGCCGCTTCGGGCGGCTTCACGTTGCTCGCGCGTACGATGCCCGGGGTCTCGCCCCTGGCGCCCGTATTCGGAACCCTGTTCTCGCCCCTGATCCTCGCGGGTTGCCTGCAGCACGTGGAACGGCCGGTACCGAGGTGGTTGCTCCCCGCAGGCGTGGCTGTCGGCATCGGCGGGTTACTCGGCCACCTGGCCGGCAGCGATTCCCTCGAGATCTCCGTAATGCTGGGGATCCAGCCGGCGCTGCTGCTCCTTTCGGCCTGGATCCTGCGCACCGCCCCTCCCCACTGGTCGGTGCGACCCGTGCAGCTAGGCCTGCTCGGACTTGCCGCCGTCAGCGTGGCCGACGGGCTGGCGGAAATCGCCTCGCCGTCCGGCGCCGACCCGATCCTCGCCTGGCTGTTGCTCGCGGTACCCACGGCGGCGCTGCAGACAATCGCCGGATTCGACCGCGTGCGGCTGCGTGGGGAGCGCACCGAAACCGCGCGCCGGTTCGAATCGGACCGCTTCCACGCATTGCTGTCGTCCCTCGACGAAACACCGGTGCTGCTCCTCGATAGCGACGGCGGGGTGCAGGAGATCGTCAGCGCCCCGCGCGAAGAACACTGGTCCTATGGCGTATCGCAAGAAGAAGTACGGAACCTTCAGGTATCGACGCTGCTCTCCCCCGAAGAATTGGATGTGTACCTGGCGGCCATCCGGAACGTCCTGAGCACCGGGCGCTCACAAACGATCTCGATCGAGCCAGACTTTCCGACCGGAAAGGTCTGCCTCGAAATCGGCCTCTCGCAGCTGCACGGCACCGAGTCGATCATCGGCGTGATTCACGACGTCACGGAACACGTGCAGGCAACCCGAGCGCTGCGCAAGAGCGAACAGCGGTTACACGCCCTGCTCGCAGCATTGGCGGCGAACCGCGTCGTGGTGATCGACCGTTCCGGAACCATCCAGTCCGTCGTAGCCCTGATGAAACACAATCCCACACCGTACGGTCTCCAGCGCGGCCAGGTCGAAGGCATGAAAATCGTGGAGCTGCTTCCCGGAGCCGCGGGAGAGCGCATCCTGGCCACCTTGGAAGAAGTCTTCGAAAGCTGCCAGAACCGGGAACTCGAGGAACGCGTCCGGCTGCCCAATGGCGACTTCGATTTCGCGATATCGCTGCGGCCGATGCTCGACGAGAGCGGTGAAACCGAGAACGTTCTCGCGGTGGTCACGGACATCACCGAGCAAATCCGCGAAGCGAGCGAGCGCAAGGAATTCGAAGCGCAGATTCAGCAGGCACAGAAGCTCGAAAGCATCGGGGTCCTGGCCGGCGGCATCGCCCACGACTTCAACAACCTATTGACCGGGATCCTCGGCAACATCGAGCTTGCGCTCGAAGACGCGCCATCGGATAGCGCCCTGCACCACTACCTTCGCGACATCGAGGACGCGAGCGTACAGGCAGCCGACCTGACGTCGCAGCTTCTCGCCTACGCCGGGAAGACGGCGATTGCACCCAGCGTGATCGAGATCGGCACGCTGACCCAGGAGATGGCGCCGCTGCTGCGCACCGGTCTCGTCGGCGGAGCCGACCTGCGCATCCGGCATATCGGGGAAAAGGCCTGGATCCGGGCCGACCCGACCCAGATCCGCCAGGTGCTGATGAACCTCGCGAGCAACGCCCTCGAAGCCCTACCGAAATCCGGCGGTCGAGTCGAAATCGAAACCTGTGTGATCGGCGAAGAGTCCGAAACACTCGAAACGGCCGAAACAAGCGGGACAGACGAAACGNCCGAAACAAGCNGGACANACGAAACGCCCGAAACAAGCCGGACAAACGAAACGCCCGAAACAAGCCGGACAAACGAAACGCCCGAGGGCGGCCGGGTCTGCATCGAGGTGCGCGACAACGGCTGCGGGATGGACGCGGAGACGCAGCAGCGCATGTACGAGCCGTTCTACAGCACGAAGTTCGAAGGCCGCGGGCTCGGCCTGGCGGGCGCGCTGGGGATCGTGCGCAGCCACCAGGGCGAGCTGCAGGTGGAAAGCCAGCCGGGCGAGGGCAGCGTATTTCGCGTCCTGCTCCCCCGCGTGCCATCCACCGGAGCACAACCGCAGCCGAAGGCTCTCGTGCGAGACACCGGGGCGCGCAAACGCGGCACGATCCTCGTCGTGGACGACGAGCGAGCCGTGCGGACGGTCGCGACGCGCATGCTGGAAAGGCTGGGCTACCACACCATTTGTGCGGCGAGCGGACGCGAAGCGCTGGCGCTGCTGGTGGGTGCCCCCGGCGACTTCGACGCCGNGCTCATCGACCTGACCATGCCCGACTGGCCCGGGGAACGCGCCGCCGCCGGCCTGCGCCGGGTTCGCGAAGACTTGCCGATCGTCTTCATGACGGGCCACAGCGAACGCGAAGCGCTCGAGCGCACCCGGGGAATCGACAGAACACACTTCCTCGCCAAGCCGTTCCGCCGCGAACTACTCGCCAAGGCGCTGTCGGAACTGCTCGAAACCGGCTGACCCCCGGCGGGGCGGCCCCGTGCGCGCACGTGACCGGGGAGCTCAATCCCCTTTCGGCGCGAAAGCAAAGATCAGGGCGGGCAACACGAACAAAGTCGCCGCCAGCGCCCCCAGGATCGATAGCGCCACGAAGAAGCCAAAGCTCGCGACCGTCTGCCAGGCCGACATCATCAGGGTGAGGAATCCCAGCGAAAGCGCGAACGAGGTAATGACCACCGCACGCCCGCTGTGCTGCAGCGCCCCGCGCATGGCTTCGTGCGAGTTCTGCCCCGCTTCCCGCCGCAGCTGGTACTGGCGCAGCACGTGAACGGCGTCGTCGACGCCAATGCCGATCACCACCGCCGCGATCATGGCCCGCGCCACATCGAGGCTCATGCCGACCCAGCCCATGGTGCCGAGCACCACCACCACCGGCAAAAGAGTAGGCACCATCGCCGCGAGCCCCAGCTTCCAGGAGCGCAGGAAGACCGAGACGAGGACGAAGACGAGAGCAAAGGCGATGGGAAAGCTGCGGAGTTGGGTGGCCTGAACGTCGCGGACCCAGTCGTGCTGAAGAGCGACCGCACCGGTTAACTGAACCTGCCAGCTTTCCGGCAAGTTGTCGCGAACCAGACGATTCACTGCAGCAAGGGTAACTTCCTGCTCATCACGGGAATCCATCTTCGTTCCGAGAGAAATTCGCAACCGCGAGCGATCCAGGCTGAGCCACCGGCCCAAGGTGTCCGCGTCGTCAAAGGAGATCAGCTCGAGAAACTCAGCGTTCGAGGCCGAGGAATCTCCGAGGCGATCAAACTCCGGCGCGCCCCCGTGCAGGACGCGATTGAGTCGGCCGACGAAATTCAGCAAACTTTCGGACTCACTCAGTGCGTTGATGCGAGAAAGGCTCGCCGCAAACTCGGCAAGTACAGAAAGCGTCGCCGGGTCCTCGATCTCCGTTCCCGGAGGCAACCGAATGTCTACCTCCAGTGTCTGGGAGCCTCCAAGCGCATCTTCGACAAAGGTGACCGCCTGCACGACCTTGCTCGACTCACCAAATGCCTCCAAAAAGTCATTGTCTGCCCGCAGGTGCACGGCCCAGCCATAGCCGAAGAACACCAACAGCAGCAGGCTGGCCGCGAGAAGCGATGCGGCACGCTGTGAACTGGTGGCCACAACCGCATCAAGCACCGGCGGCCAGACTGCACTCATCCGTTCGGACCTGGGCGTCTGGGCCCGCAAGCGAACGATCGCAATCGGGAGCAGTGAGAAACTGAGAACCAGGCAGGCAAGGACACCGACGGGCAACATCACGCCGAAACGCACGAACGTGTCGAGGTCGCTGGCGGTAAACGACGCAAACGCAACGGCTGTCGTGAGCGTCGTGATGACGCACGCTGGACCCGCGTCGCGTGCCGCGGCCAGGATCGCGTCTCTGGGCGGTGCTGCAGGGTCCGCGCTTCGCTCTGCGGCGTAGCGGCTCAGCAGGTGCACGGCATCACACACCCCGACAATGACCACGACCGGGGCAAGCACCTGAAGCACCGCGTCCTGGGGCCAGCCGAGCCAACCCAGCACACCCAGCGTCCACAGGAAGGCGAGGCCCATCGTCGCTAGGCTCGCCACGCTCTGCTGCCACGAGCGCGTCATCAGGTAGAGCAATAGCCCGATCACGACAACCAGCACTGGGATCAGCGCATCCGTACTCTCTGCGAGAGCGCGGCCGGCGAGAACGTTCGAGGTGCCATCCCCTACAATGTGAAAAGAGAAGTCCCTCGCGCGAAACGGCTCGAGAACGCCGTCGATAGCATCCGTGAGCAACAAGTCGGTCTCTGGCTCACTGTCGGCGGGCTGCACCACGATCACACCCACCCGCGCGTCCTCGGAGATGAGATCCCCCACCCACAGCGGATCGTCGAGCACGCGCTGTGCCAGCTCGTCGGCGTCTTCCGCCACCACACCGTTTTCCACGAAGCGCCGAACTCGGATGCCTTCACTGCTCGGCACCAGCACCGTCGCATTCGCGGGACCGATCACACTCACAACCGGCGCCGCCGCCGAAAGCTCCCGCGTCAGCGCATCGGCCATCTCGAGCGAAGCCGCATCGAAGACGTTCTCGCACGGCTCCCCCGGGCCGCACTCCCAGGCAATACGCACGGGGTAGCCCCCGGAAAACTCCGAGATCAGCGAATCGAGCGCCTGGATGGCCGGGTGGTCATCGCCAATCAATACCCGGAACCCGTAGGCGGGCTTCACCCGCGGCAGCCCCACCGCGAACACGCCCGTCACCGCCAGCAACACCCCCAGCGTGAGCCACGGCCGCCGCAGCGAAAACTCGGTCAGGCGATACACGGCGTCCCCCGCGAACCGCCGCGCAGTAACCGCGCGCCTGCAAAACTGCATCGTCCGGGCGAAATCGTTGCTTGCATCGTGGCGGAAAGCCTAAGCCCGAGGAGGGCAAAGCGCGTCGCCCGGCCAGTGCGCAACGGCCAATTAACACATTTTATTGACGCAAAGCGTCCGGGGGCGTCCGAAAGTGTCCGGAAGCGGGATTCGGCGTCTGGACGCCTGTATTGCCACGCCAGACGATAAAGGGCGCCTGGAAGGGCAGCCGCAGCCAGCTCGCCAGGAGCTTCCCGGGCTCGGTGGGCTCGGCGGGCTCGGGCTCGGCGGACTGGCGGCGTGATCGCGAGCTGGAAATTCGGGCTGAGCAGGTGCTTGAAGCCGGCAGCCACGTTGACGGCGGCCATTACCCGGAGCAGGAAACGCTTGGTGCGCGGCACGCGCCCGGTGTGCCGGCAAGCTCCGACCGGGGAAAGACCCTCGCGCGATCGGACCTGCCGGAAACGGACCGGTAGAATCCGGGTGCGACGGAGCCGATGCATCACCGCCCCCGAAACGAAACCCGCTGGGCCCTGATCGGGCTGGCTTGGATCCTGGCCTCGACCCCCGCGGCCGCCACCCCCCGGGTCGCCCTGCCCGCCCAGGCGCCGGAAGTCCCGTGGCCCACCCGGCAATGGCCCTCGGGCGCGCTTCCCGCCGACGTCGATCGAGGCCGCTTCGCAGAACTCGTCGAGTTGCTCTTCTCCGACCGGGGGAGCGGCGGCGTGCGGGACACGCGCGCCCTGCTCGTCGTGCAGGGCGGCCGGCTCGTGTTCGAGCGCTACGCCGAGGGGTTCGGGCCCGGGCAGCGCTTCCATTCCTGGTCGATGGCGAAAAGCGTGACCCACGCCCTGGTGGGGGTGCTGGTCGCGCAGGGCCGGCTCGACATCGCGGCGCCCGCACCCGTCGCGGGCTGGCAACAGCCTGGCGACCCGCGTGCGGCCGTCACCCTCGACGACCTGCTCCACATGAGCTCCGGCCTCGACAACGCCGACGGCTTGGATTCCATGGATTCCTTCGCCGGACGGGCACTATTCGGACCGGGCAGCCGGGACCCGGCCGCCTACTCCGCGGATGTCCCGGCCGTGTACGAGCCGGGAAGGCACTGGGCCTACTCGACGGGAACCACCGCCATCGTCGCGGCCATCGCGGGCCGCGCCATGCAAGGCGGCGCCCGGGAAAAGCTCGCGTTCATGCGCCGGGAGCTCTTCGCACCGATCGGCATGACGAGCATGCAACCCGAGTTCGCGCTCAGTGGCGATTTCGTGGGCGGCGCCTTCGTCCACGCCACGGCGCGCGACTGGGCGCGCTTCGGCACGCTCTACCTGCGCGACGGCATCTGGGAGGGCCGGCGCATCCTGCCCGAGGGCTGGGTCGACTACGCCCGCACCCCGGCCCCGGCCGCAAACAACGCAACCTACGGCGCTCACTTCTGGCTGAACGAAGATCCGGCCCCGGGGCAGTGGAAGATGCTGCCCGGGGCACCGCCTTCCGTCTTCGCGGCCGAAGGGGCCTCGTTCCAACTCGTGGCGATGGCCCCGAGCCGCGATCTCGTCCTGGTGCGCCTGGGCGAAGCGCCCTTCGAGAACTTTCCAAAGCTGCGGCGCTGGCTCGGGGAACTGATCGCCCTGTTCCCGCCCCGCGCACGGAGCCCCGGCGCCGCCGCAGGGGAACCCGCCCCGTGAGCCGCGGCTGGTCCATCGCCCTGGGGAGTCTCGTTGCCCTCGCCCTCGCCGCTGCCGTTTTCTACGGGCCGAAGCTGCGCGAGGGCGCAAACATGGGAGCGGGGTTCGTGGCCAAGCAGATGTGCTCCTGCCTCTTCGTCGAGAAACGCCGCTTCGATGCGTGCCGGCCCGACCTGATGGCCGGCACCGAGGTCTTCCGCACCGAGCAAGTCGCGGATCCCCCGGGCGTGCGGGCCCACCTCCCGTTCGTTGCGGAGCGCACGGCGCTCTTCGATGCGGAGCTGGGCTGCACCCTGCAGTGACCGGAGAAGCCACCCAGGGCGCAGGCGCGTTCTCGGTTTTCGCCAAGGCGTGCGCTCACCGCGCCTGGGGCCCGGTTGGCTACTGGGCCTGGACGCGGCAACCGGACCTCGCGGCTTCGAAATCGCCCGAACCCGACCCGCCCACGAACGACTCCAGTACTGGTATTCTGGTGCGTCCTCGCGCTGCGCCAAAGCGGTGCGGAGCGTTTCGAACCCCACTGCGATACGGGAAATACCGTGCAGATCCGCAAGCTGTTGACGATCTTCTTGTCACTGGGCATCGCGCTCGCTGCAACCAGCGTCGTGATGGCCTTCCTGCTCGAACGGGCCCTGCTCGAGGTCGAAGACGCGCAGGAGCGGCGGCACGCGTCCTACCTGCTCGCCGACGAGCTGCGCCAGTCGTCCGACGATCTCACCCGCTTCGCGCGCACCTTCGTGATGAGCGGCGACGAGAACTACAAACGCTACTTCAAAGCGGCCATCGACATCCGAGACGGCAAGCTCGAGCGGCCCGAAGGCTACGAGAGCATCTACTGGGATCTCGTAATCGGCGGAGAGCTGCCCGAGCCCAGCAACACCGGCAACCCCACGCCCTCGCTCGAAAGTCGCATGCTGCATTCCGACTTCACCGTCGAAGAGTTCAGCACGCTCAAGGATTCGCAGAACCGCTCCGACGAGCTCGTCGGACTCGAAAACGTGGCGATGAACGCCGTCGCGGGACGCTTCGACGACGGGACCGGCGCATTCGAAAAACGCGGAGAGCCCGACAAGGAGCTGGCCGCACAACTGTTGCACGGAGAGCGCTACCACAAGGCCAAGGCGGAGATCATGGCGCCCATTGGCGCGTTCCTGAAAATGGTGGACACGCGCACCTACGAAACCTTGAACGGATTGAACCGCCGGGCCTACCGGTTGCTGGTGGGCATCCTCGCCATCGCCACCGCACTCGTTGCCTGCCTCGGAATCATGACGTGGATCCTGCGACGCAGGCTCATCCAACGGACGCAGACCCTGGTGCAAACCGCCGAACAGGTCACGGCCGGGAACCTCGATGCGCGCAGCGGCCTGCGGGGGAACGACGAACTCGGCCAGCTCTCGGAATCGATCGACGACATGATCGAGCGGCTCTCGAATGCCCTGGGAGATGCCAACGCGCGCACCCAGGAATCGATGGAGCGCAGCGAGGAACTCGACACCGAACGCAAGCGCTCGGACAAGCTGCTGCACAACATCCTGCCCTCCGTCATCGCCGGCCGCCTGAAGAAAGGCGAGTCCACGATCGCGGAGACCTACCCCGAGGTGACGGTGTTATTCGCCGACATCGTGGGTTTCACGCAGCTCTCCGACCGGATCGGGCCGCGGCAGATCGTGAGCATGTTGAACGACGTCTTCGGACGCTTCGACGGGATCGCCGAAAAGCATTCAGTCGAGAAGATCAAGACCATCGGAGACTGCTACATGGTGGTGGGGGGCGTCCCCGAGCGCAGCGCCACCCATTGCCAGCAGATCGCGGAATTCGGGCTCGACGCCCTGGCGAGCTTTCGCGAGTACGCGAAGGACTTCGGAGAACCCCTCCAGGTGCGCATAGGCATCCACACGGGAACGGTAGTGGCGGGCGTGGTGGGAACACAGAAATTTTCCTTCGACCTGTGGGGCGACGTGGTTAACGTTGCGAGCCGGATGGAATCGAGCGGCCTTCCCGACCGCATCCACGTCTCGGACGGCGTCCAGATCCGGCTGGCCGACGACTACCAATTCGAAGACCGCGGCATCACGGACCTCAAGGGAAAGGGCACCATGCACACCTGGTTTCTCGAAAGCCGGAGGCACGCCGAATGAGCGCGGGCACACCGGACGCCGAGAAAATCTCTCCCGACGCGTTCCGGGAAGTGCGTGACCGACTCGAAATCACAGACCTCATGCACCGCTACGCCCAGATGGTCGACTTCCGCGAGTGGGACCGCATCGACTCGGTCTTCACACCCGACGCCACCATCGACTACACGAGCACCGGCGGGAAGAGCGGCCCGGTCCGCGAGGTCCTCGCCTGGCTGGATCGCGCCCTCGAGCCATGGCCGATCAACCTCCACTTCATCACGAACCTCAGCCTGGAGCTCGACGCGGACCGAGCGCGGGCGCGCTGCTACTTCAACGCGCCCATGGGCCGGGTCGAAAACGGCGGGGGCCAGCTCGTCATCACCAACGCCGGCTACTACGCAGACGACCTGGTGCGAACCGACGCCGGCTGGCGGATCGCGCGCCGCCACTGCGAACAGACGCTCATGATCGGACAACTTCCCGAAGGTTACGAAATCCCCGGGTGATGCTGGCAGGCCGGAGGCGCGCAACGCGCTGCCTCCCGCAGCGGGCAGGCCCGCCCGGTCAACGATTCGCTTCGGTGTCGGCCCAACGCAGCTGGTCTTCCAGGAGCTCGTTGTTCAGCCCGCCCTTCTGGACGAGCTCTTTCTGACGCGCGATGTCGTCCTTTTCATGGACGGCGGCTTCCTCGTCGAGATCCGTGAGATCGGCCTCGGTGTAGGTCGTGGTACAGGCCACTGACCCCAAGGCGATGCAAGCGAGCCCCATCAGCATTCGTACAGTGTTCGACACTTCCCTGTCCTCCCGGTATGACGCAGCTTCAACTTCCCTTCGACCCGCGGCCCATGTTCATCAGGAGCGAGATCACCAGGGTAAGCACGACGCTCCCGACGATCGAAATGTGGACCGCATAATTCAGCTCCTTGAATACGAAATTCAATACGATGAGCAGGGCGACGAAGATGAGCAGGCTCTTGAGACGTCGGTCCATGGGAAGAGCCTACCATTCCCGGCTTTCATTCGGCGCGCAGCGCGGCCAGGAGGCTTCGAATCAGGCGCCCGGCCTCGCGCCGGGCGGCAGGCCCGTCGTCGGCTTCGGCCACCGAGGCGGCCAACTCGCCGGTCAGCGAACTCAGGACGCGGGCCACCATCTCGGGCGAGCCGGGGTCCATCACCCCGGAAGCCATGAAGGCCGCGACGGCCTCCCGCAAGCGGCCAAGCGAGTAGCGGTCCATGATGGCGCGCCATTCGGTGGCGCTCAGCACGGTGCGGGCGTCGCGCAGCGCGATCCGCTGGAAATCCGCTGCGAGGCCCGCATCCAGGGTCGCGCCAATGGCGGCCTCGAGCCCCTGCCAGGAACCGCCATACCCACTGCCGATGGCCGTGGCCCGCTCCATCGACTCCGCCTCCAGGGCATCGAAGACGGCCCGAAACAGGCCGCGCTTGCTGCCGAAGTGGTGGTAGAGAGCACCGGTCGTGACCCCGGCTCGAGCGGCGATCTGCTCTATGCCGACCGCTGCAAACCCTTGTTTCCCGAAGAGCTCCCGCGCCGTCTCCAACAGGGCGTCGCGGGTCGCGCAGGCGTTTTCCTCGCGTCGGGTGGGGGGAGTTTCCAGCATACCCAGAAGCTAGCAGGCATAGAAACACTATGTTACATAGAATTTCTATGTAACCAGAAACCCTGGGAGATTCCCCATGCATGCCCCCCAGTGGATCGCCGCTCTTGTCCTGCTCACGATCGGATCCGCAACCGTCTGGGCTTTCAGGCGCAGCCCGGGCTGGGGCTTCGCCGAGGAATTCGGGTCCATCTGGACCCTGCCGTGGGGCAGACAAGTCGTGCTCGACTTCTTTGGACTCGAAGTCGTGCTCGCTCTGTTCATGGTGAGCCATGCCGCCGGGAGCGGAACCTGGCTCGCGCTGATCGTGTGCCTGGCGCTGATGCCCATCTTCGGCTCGAGCGCGGCGGCGGCCTACTGGCTGCTGGCCGTCACGCCCTGATCTGAGCCGCCGGGGCCCGAAGCCCCGCGCAGACGCCGGATGTCGACCGGAATGCCCGAGAGGTGCGACATGCCCGAGAGCTTTTCGATGTTCTCGTAGCCATCGCCCGCGAGGAGATTCGAGTTCACGCCGGGATGCTGGCGGGCGTGGGAGAGCCCGTCGGCCTTCTCGTGCCCCCAGCACTGCGGGATCGCCACGGTGCGGGGCATCATTTCGTCGGTCACGCGCACGGGTATTTCGATCCGGCCGAAGGCGGAGACCACCTCGACCACGTCCCCGTCGCCAACTCCGATCCGCTGCGCATCGGCGACGCTCATGTACGCATAGTTCGTGGCCTCACTCACCAGCCGCTCGCAGTTTGCCGACGAGGTATTCAGGCGCCGCATCTCCCGCTTCCCGACCAGCTTGATCCGGTCGCGGCTCGCGATCTCCCGGCGATGGAGCGAAGCGGCCGTGTCCTCGAAGGTCTTCACGTAGGGCTCGGGCGCCAGGTCGACCTTCCCCTCGCCGGTCAGCACCCGGTCGGTGCCGAGAAAGTTGCCGCCCGGGTTCTCGGGCAGCAGGATGCCGTGCGGGTGCTCGGCCGCGAACTTCCGCGTCCCCGGCAGGCCCGCCTTTTTCAGCATCCCGTCGAGGAGCTTTGCCGGACCCACCGCGATTCGATCCAGCCGCGAATACGCGAGGCGTGCGTTGAGTTTCGCCGCGAGGCTCAGCAGCCTGTTGTCGAAGAGCGTCACACCCAGGTGAGCTGCCAGGCGCGTGTAGATCCACCACTCGTGGCGAACGCCCGGAGGCGGGTCGACGACCGCGTCGGCGTAGATCATGTAGGGCTTCGGGGTGCAGGCCGCGAAGCTCTGGAGCGCGTACGGAATCTCCGGCCGTTCCAGCCACGTCGGCGCGGGCAACACGTACTCCGCGAGGTTCCCGGTCTCGTTGCGAAGGAGATCGACACTCACCAGCAGGTCGAGGCCCGCCAACGCCCGGTCGAGACGCCCGTCCGGATTGCTGCAGGCGAGCAGCGGGTTGCTGGCTTCGACGATGAGCCCTCTCACCCGGCCCGACAGAATGTCGTCCGCCAGCATCCCGGAGGGCTGCTGCCCGGAAACGGTCGGCAAGTCGTCGTCGCGGTGGAAGGACGTCTGCATCTGCGGGTCGTCCTTGACCTGCTTCGCCATGTCGAACAGGCCCTCGCCCATGAGCGTCCCGCCCCGGCGGTCGAGGTTCCCCGAGATCGCGTTGATGCACTCGAGCAGCCAGAAGCAGAGCGTTCCGCTGCGGCCCTGGTTGACGCCCGTCGCCATGTAGAGCGCGGCGCCGTCCGCCGCCGTGTGGCTGCGCACCAGCTCGCGCAGGGTCTCGGCCGAAATGCCGGTCGCCTCGGCCTGACGCTCGGGGCTCCAGCCCGCCACGGCGCCGCGCAGGGTTTCGAAGCCCGTCATGCTGCGGTCGACCCGGGTGCGATCGACATGGCCCTGCCGAATCAGCTCGTTGCAGAACGCCGCCAGGAAGAAGACGTCCGTGTCCGGCCGGATGAAGACGTGCTCGCCAACCTGCGCCGTTTCGATGCGGCGCGGGTTCACGAAGACGGCGCGGCCGCCGCGCTTCACCACCGCCTGGAAGCGGCCCCGGGCCCCCGGCAGGTGGAAGAGCGTGGTCCCCGAAATCGCGGGGTTCGCACCGAGCACCATCACGAAGCCCGCCCGGTCGATGTCCGGATAGGCCAGGCGCATGGGCGAGCCGTACATGTCCTCGTTCACCCGGAACTTGTTCATCGTGTCGCAGGTGCCTGTGCCGTACATGCGGTTCGAGCCGAGCGCGGCAAAGAGCGCGCCGCGAAACAGCGGTGCCAGAACGTTCGCGCCGCCAGCGGAGCCCACGAAATGGCCCATGGCCTGGGGCCCGTGGGTGTCCACGATGCGCCGCATCTTCTCGGCGATGTCGCGGAGCGCCCCGTCCCAGGCCACCGGCTTCCAGCCGGAGCGCGTGCGCCGGATCGGCTGCAGCACCCGGTCCGGGCTGTGCTGCACGGAAGCGAAAGACGTGCCCTTCACGCAGGCATAGCCCTGACTCACCACGTGCTGCGGGTCCGGACGGATATCGACCACCCGGTTCGCCTCGACATCCACCTCGAGGCCGCAGGTCGCTTCGCAAATGCGGCAGAACGTGATGTGGGTTGCAGCCATGGTGGCTCTCGGTGTGCGGCTCCGCCCGACGGCCGCATCTGCATCTCAGGCCGGCTGGTCCGCCGGGGTCCCGGGGCCGCTGCCGGAGCGAGCCGCCAGGGCGAGGAGAACCATCGCCCAGCCGTTGAAGACCAGTTCGATGGCGATGAACATGCCAATCACGAAGAATGAAGACCCGGGCCATTCCACGGCGATCATGGCGCCCAGACCCACGGCCACCGCTCCGCCGAAGAGCATCCAACCCCAGCCCTTGTGATCCCGGTGGTGCAGAGCCACCCAGATACGGGCCGCCCCGGCGACGAAGATGGCGGCCGCCAGGAAGAGGGTGAAAAAGCTCGAAGCCAGCAGCGGATCCATGACCACGACGATGCCGGCGACGATATGGACCGCCGAGATGATCAGCTGCCAGCCGATGCTCTTCCAGCCGCGACACTTGAAGACCTGGAAGATCTCCACCACCCCGGCGATCAGCAGCAACCAACCGAAGAATTCGACACCGATGAGCGTGAGCGCGAAGCAATAGCCGAGGCCCACGAACCCCAGTACCAGGGAGACCAGGCCCAGCGCCAGGAGCCAGCCCCAGTTCTTCCGAACCTCGCCGAAGAGCGCCTCGGGTGTGATAGCAGGGGTCGGCATGAGCACCTCCTCTTCTTTCCCAGGGCCTTCTTACCCGAGCCGCGGCCGCGATGCAAAGCAGCGGGCCGCGGCGGGCCGCGGGAATCGACGTGCGCGAAGCCCTAGACTCCCACGACATCGAACGGACAGCACATGGTCTTCACCTGGCTTCAAAACAGGCGCCGCCGCCAGCGGCTCAGCGAACCCTTTCCGCCGGCGTGGAACGGCATCATCGAACGCAACATCGCTCACGACGCGGATCTCGACGCGGACGAGCGCGNGCGCCTGCGCGAGTTCATCCAGATCTTCATCGGCGAGAAGAGCTGGGAGGGCTGCGGCGGCCTCGAAATGACCGACGAAATCCGGGTCACCATCGCGGCACAGGCCGGGCTGCTCGTTCTCGGGATCCCGCACGAATACTACAGCAACGTGAGGTCGATCCTCGTCTACCCGACGACGGTGGTCACGCCCAAGCGAGCGCCCGGCGTGTTCGAGATGCCGACCGGACCCGTCGCCTCGGGGGTTCCGATCCTGGGTGAGGCGCAGCTTCGCGGCCCGGTGATCCTGGTCTGGGACGCCGTGAAACGCAACGCGCGTCATCCCGAGCAGGGTCATGACGTCGTCTACCACGAGTTCGCCCACAAGCTCGACATGCTGGACGGATCCGTGGACGGGACGCCGCCGCTCGGGAGCCGCGAGGAAATCCGCCGCTGGGCCGAGGTCTGCGAACGCGAGTTCAACGACCTGCGCTCGCGCGTCACGCGGGGAAAGGCAACCTTTCTCGACCAGTACGGCGCGACCAACGAAGCGGAGTTCTTCGCCGTCGCCACCGAGTTCTTCTTCGACAAGCCGAGCGCCATGAAGCGCCACGAACCGGAACTCTACGAGCTGCTGCAGAATTTCTATGCTCAGGACACCGCCGCGAGGGCTTCCCGGCAGCTCGAAGACTCCCACCCGGGCACTTCCAGCTGACGTCGCGACGCGAAGCGCCCCGCGAACGACGCCAGCAGTGAGTTCCCCGCGAATGGCGCCCACAGCGGCTCCCCCGCGAACGACGCCAGCAGTGAGTTCCCCGCGAATGGCGCCCACAGCGGCTCCCCCGCGAATGGCGCCCACAGCGGCTCCCCCGCGAACGACGCCGACGGGTTAGAATCGCCGCGTGAATCTCGAAATTCCGCACCTGCTGATCGGAGCCCTGCTGCTCTTCTTCGGGCGGCGGTTCTTCTGGCTCTTCGTCGGCCTCGTGGGGTACCTGGTCGGTTTCGATTTCGCGACCGGATCCCTGAACGTCGATCCCCGGTGGCTTGCCGTGGTGCTGGCCGCGCTAGTCGGCGTGGCAGCGGCGGTGCTGGCAATGTTCTTCCAGCTCGCTGCCGCGGGCATCGCGGGCTTCGGTGTCGGACTCTACGCGGCGACAGCGCTAACGGGTACAGCGACGCCCTCCTGGATCGCCGTGCTGTGCGGCACCGTGGGCGCAGTCATCGCGGTGGCGGTATTCGGCTGGGCCCTGGTGCTGCTCTCGGCGCTGGCCGGGGCCGCAGCGCTGATCAACCCCTTCGAACTCGCACCGACGATGCGCGTGGTCGCCTTCGTCGTCCTCGCCGCACTGGGCATCGCGTTCCAGTCTGCCGGAATGCAGCGCAGTTCCGGCGGGGGCCGCCAGGGCAGAGCCTAGGCCCGGGGAAAGGCCAGGCTCACGCGGAGCCCGGGCGCGTTGTCTTCCAGCCGAAGCTCCGCACCGTGGAGCCGGGCCACGGCGGCCACGAAGCTCAGGCCGAGACCGGTACCCGGGCGCTGACGCGACGAATCGAGCCGCACGAAGCGCTGGAGCACCCGCTCGCGATCTTCGGGTGCAATGCCCGGGCCCCGGTCGGCGATCTCGATCTCGATTCCCCCGGCCGTGCGCCGCGTCGAAACGGCAATGCCTCCGCCGCCCTCGCCGTACTTGATGGCGTTGTCGATCAGGTTCACCACCGCCTGCGACAACAGGTGCCGGGCAGCGGCGACGCTGAGCCCGGCCTCGAGCGCGGTTTCGATGCTCAGGCCGGCCTCCTCGGCCACCGGTTGGTAGAGATCGACCGCATCTCCGACCACCGCGTCCAGGTCGAGCGGCTCCATCTGCTGACGAGCGGCCCCGCTCTGGATCTGCGAAAGGCTGAGCAGGGCATTGAAGGTGTCGAGCACACCGTTGGTCTCGTCCAGCAGCCGGTGCAGCGCTTCCCGGGCGTGCGCCTCGTTCTCCGGGGCCGAGAGCGCCGCCTCGATGTGGCTCCGCATGCGCGACAGGGGCGTCCGCAGGTCGTGGGCGACGTCGTCGGTGACCTCGCGCATGCGGGCAATCAGATGCTGGTTCTCTTCGAGAAGGCGGTTGAAGTGAACGGCCAGGTCGTCGAATTCGTCGCGCGGCTCGCCCACCGGAACCCTCTCTTCGCTCCCCCCGCCGAGGATGTTCAGCACCGTGCCGTTCATACCCTCCACCCGCTTCAGGAGGTTTCGACCCATGGCGAGACCGCCGGCGATGGCCAACAACAGGGCGAACGCGAAGGCACTGAGCGCCGCGGTGCCGAGCAGATCCTGGATCTTTCGTTGCTCGGTGACGTCGTGACCCACGAGCAGGTGGCGTCCGTCGCCGAATACGATGGAGGCAGCGCGAACGTGCCGCACGCTGCGCAGCGTGCCGGCACCCTCTTCCCAGGAGAGATCGCCGGCGGGCAGGGGACCCACCACGCCCTCGGGCCAGCCGGGAAGGTTCCCGGCGATCATCTCGTAGCGCGCTTCGGCAAATCCGTAGACGATGCGGTTGCGGCTCGACTCCCCGCTGCGCCGCGCGATTTCGGCGGCCAGCGCCTCCTGCCCCCGTCCCTCGATGTGGAATTCGAGATCGCTGAGCTCCTGCTCCACGATGTCGTCGGCTCTCTCTTCGAGGAGCAGGTCGGCCGCTACATAGAGGCCGCCGAGAGAGAGCGCCGCGACAAAGCCCACGAGGCCCACCGTCGCCAGCGTGAGACGAACCCGGATGCTGCGGCGCCGTTCAGTCGGGTTCACGGATCTGGTAGCCGGCGCCGCGCACCGTGTGGATCAAGGCATGCTCGTAGCCCTTGTCGACCTTGTGCCGCAGGCGGCTGATATGCACGTCGATNACATTGGTCTGGGGATCGAAGTGGTAGTCCCACACGGCCTCGAGAATCATGGTGCGCGTCACGACGCGCCCGGCGTGGCGCATCATGAACTCGAGAAGCTGAAACTCCCGGGGCTTCAAATCGATAGGACTCCCGCCCCGCTGCACGCTCCGCTTGAGGAGGTCCATCTCGAGATCCGCAACGCACAGCCGCGTCTCGGCGGGCGCTCCCGCGCGGCCGCGCCGCTGCACCAGCAGTTCGAGGCGCGCGAGCAGCTCTGTGAACGCGTAGGGCTTCACCAGGTAGTCGTCGCCGCCCGAACGCAGGCCGTGCACGCGCTCGTCCACCTCGCCCATTGCACTCACGATCAGTACCGGCGTCTCGCGGCCGGCCTTGCGCAGCGTCTCGATCACGGAGAGTCCATCGAGAGACGGAAGCATGCGGTCCACGATGAGCGCGTCGTAGGACTCGTGCATGGCCCGGTTGAGCCCTTCGAGCCCATCCTCCACCGCGTCCGCCACGTGTCCGCTCTCCGAGAGCGCCTTGCACAGGTACCCGGAAGCCGTGGTGTCGTCTTCGATGAGGAGCACCTTCATTGCCACTCCGTCCCGTGGCTGCAGTCTACCTTGCGCGAGCCTCAGCGCGTGGGGTAGAGGGCCGGGAGCGGCGCTTCCGGCTCCCGCCGCTTCCTGCGGGTCGCCCGGAGCGCGCCGCGGTAGATCCGCCACAACTCGGCGCCCTGCCACTCGCCCTCCCGCTCGGCATAGACCGCGCGATGCACTTCCTCGATGACCCGCTCGAGTTCCGGCGCATCGAGGCGGGCGGCCCAGGCCGCGGGACCCAACCCGGCGGCTTCGGGCCAGCGCGCACGAGCGACCTGGCGCAACGCCGTCACGGCCGCGGCGCGATCCGAATTCCGGCACGCGCGGCGCAGGGAGGCCTCGGCCCGGCGAAGGTTTTCAAGCGGGCCTCGGCCCCCCTCCTTGACCAACTGGAGGGGCGCCCAGTGTCGGCGAGCCCGGGGAAGGCCCGCCATGGTCAAAAGGATGAGGATGCCGAGGCCCGCGCCAACCCACGCACCGAAACGCCACAGGTGGGGAAAATTTGCGGCATTTCGAGCTTGAGTCGGCTCAGAGACAACATTCGGTGCGGTGGGGGGAACCGCAGGGAGGGGTGCGGCGAGTTCTTCGTCGCCGGGCAAAACTTCGACGCTGCGCGCCGGCAGGGTCGCCGTGCGGGCCGTGTCCGTCTGGGTGTCCCACCAGGCGAGTTCGACGGCGGGAAGCGTGACCGCGCCCGGCCGCGTCGGAATGAGGGCCGTCCGCTGAAGCTTCACCGAAACGACCTCGTCTCCCACCATCGCGGTTTCGTCCACGGCCGGTTCGCCGTACTGCTTCATGCCTTCGATCTCGGGCAGGTCGAGTTCGGGTAGCTGAGCGCCCGAGAGTCCCGTGGCCCGGATCGCGACGCTGCGCTCGATGGGCTCTCCCACCCGGAAGACCGGCACGTCGCGCTCCCAATCTTCGATGAGCTCTACGTTTCGCGCCGGCAGCCACCACTGGCCGCTGGCGCCGGCGGGTCGGGCCTTCACGTCGAGAGTCGCGGCTGCGGAAACCATTCTCACGGGCTTTCCGCCGCCCCCCAGGAAGCTGTCGAAGAGGCTCGAGGGCGCGCCGAAGCCCGCCGAGAAATCGTCGAAGAACGAGGACCCTAAGAACCCATCGAAGGGATCTCTCCGGCGGCTCTGCCGCGCCTCGCGCACCCGCCCATCGAAGACGACCGGGGGAACGTAGATTTCTCCGCTGCGCTGCGGGAAGATGGCGAACTGGCGCTCGACGACCTGGTAGGCATGGCCGCCGATCTCCCGGCGATACGTGCGGTCCTCTCCGATCCGCTCGACCACGGCGTCTTCCACCGTCGGCGAGTGGATCTCTCCGTCGATCAGGCTCCCGTCGGAATGAAGCCTCACGGTGAGCAGTACGCGGCTCTGCACGTAGGGCTCGGAGTCATCGACTTCTGCGTCGAGAAAGACCGCACCCCGCGCCTGCGTCGCGGCGTCAAGCGCAGAAGCACCTTTCGCGGCGTCAAGCGCAGAAGCACCTTTCGCGGCGTCAAGCGCAGAAGCACCTTTCGCGACGTCAAGCGCAGAAGCACCTTTCGCGACGTCAAGCGCAGAAGGGCTTTCCGCAACCTGAAGCGCGGCAGGGCTTTCCGCAACCTGCAGCGCGATCGGTGCGCTGACGGCGTCGCCGGCACGGATCTCGGGAATCTCCAATTCACCCGTACCGCGCGGCGCGAGGGTCACGGTCCAGTCGAGGCTCGAGTCGACACGATTGTTGACGATGCTGGTCCGCATGCTGCGGGTCACCTTCAGGATGTCGAAATCCCGGGTGAGAACGTCGAGTTCCGGACGCTCGGTGCCGCCGCGCAGGCGCAACAGGAGATTCACGGTCTCTCCCGGGGCCAGCTGGCGCCGTTCCAGGCGTGCGTCGAGCTGTGCCGCATCCGCCGCACTGGCAACCAGCAGTGCGGCCGCCACGGCCAATCCGATAGTCGTTCGCCTCATCTCCAGCTCCCATTCGCGCCGTAGCGCCGTTCGGCGTAGCGGCGGCGCAGCTTCTCGCGCAGCAGCCCGCCCGGATCGTCCGGAACCCGGTTGAGCCACTGCTCCGCTTCCTGGTCCTCTTCGCTCAGCTCCCGCCCGGATCCCCCGGACGCCATCGGGCGTCCGGTCTGATCGGGGGCGTCTTGGTCGCCGCCCGCACCGGCCGTCGATCGACCGGCTTCGGGCCGCGGCTGCGCGGGTTCGGTCTGCTGCCCGCCGGCACCGCCCCGGGGCTCGGCGCTCGCCTGCTGCGATTCGCTCGGAGCCGAAGACTCGGCGGTCTGCGGCTCGGGCGCTTCGGATTCGCCCTGCCCCGCCGCCGGATTCTCGGCAGACTGGCTCTCACCGGAGTTCTCCGCCTGGGCCTCGGAGCCTTCCGCTTCGGATTTGCTCTGGGCCCCTTCGGGTTCGCTCTGGGCCCCCTCGGGTTCACTCTGGGCCCCTTCGGGTTCGCTCTGGGCCCCCTCGGGTTCACTCTGGGCCCCCTCGGGTTCACTCTGGGCCGAGTCCTGCCCGGCACCCGCCTCGTCGGTGTCGGATTGCGCCGACTCGTTCTCGCTTCCCGACGACGGGTCTTCCTGCGACGACTCGTCCTGTTCCGATTCCTCCGACTGGCCGCCGCCCTGCGAGGCCTGCTCTTGCTGCGGCTGCTGTTGTTGCTGCTGCTCCTGTTGCTGCTGCTCCTGTTGCTGCTGCTCCTGTTGCTGCTGCTCCTGTTGCTGTTGCTCGAGCAGCTTCTCGACCAGTTCGCGGTTGAAGCGGGCATCCTCGTGGTCGGGCTCGATTTCCAGCACCCGGCCATAGGCCGCGATCGATTCCTCGAAGCGGTTGGCGCGCGCCAGGGCATTGCCCAGGTTGTATTGGGAGCGCCCGTCGTCCTGGCCCTGGAGCATCTGCGCCGCGGCCTCGTACTCACCGCTCCGGTACAGCGCAGCACTGCGCCACTCCGGGTCTTCGAAGAGTTCGGCTGCGCCGGCGGCGTCGCCCTGCTCTAACGCGGCAGCTCCCTGCTGGTCGGGACGGGCAAACCATTCCGCCACGCCGGCAGTCGCCGTCTGAGGGACGGCGGGCAAGAAGAACATCACACCCAGCGCCGCGGCCCAACCGCGCCGGAATGCCAGGGGCACCAGCAGCAACGGGAGCAGCACGAGCCAAGCCCCCACATCATTCCAGGCGTCGGCTTTCAAACCGGACTGCTGGGCAGTCGCCAGCAACGACGCCGAGCCGCTCCCGCCGCCGAGCAGGTAGTCGAGATCGGAATCGTCGGCGCGAACCGAGGCGAAGCGCCCGCCGCCGGCTTCGGCCAACGCCTCGAGCGCCTCCGCGTCACCACCGATGCCGAGCACCGAAACCGGGTAACCCGCGGCTTCCGCTCGTTGCGCGGCCTCGAGCGCAGCCTCGGGCACATCGCCGAGCCCGTCGCCGAGAAGCAGCACGCGACCCTGGGCGGCGCCGGCCTGTGTCAGCAACTCGCGCGCCTGGTCGATGGCGCGGCCCACGTGGGCGCCGCGTCCCGGCATGAGCCTCGACTCGAGCAGCGGGACCTGTGAGGCAATGACGCTCGGATCGTCGGTCAACGGCGTCACCGGGTAGGGCTCTTCCGCGAAGATCACGAGCCCGGCGGCGCCTTCCACTCGCTCGAGGACGTCGAGCGCCTCGTAGCGCGCACGTGCCAGGCGCGTGGGCGCGACGTCGCGGGCATTCATCGACGGGGCCAGGCTCAGCGCGAGCACGGTCTGCACCGGCTCCTTGAAGGCCGGCTGAGGCAGGCGCTCCCAGGTGGGTCCCGCCAGGGCGAGACACGCCGCCGTCCAGGCCACGGCGAAGACCGCGGGCACCGTCCGCGAACTCCGGCCGCCGCCATCCACCACGAGGTGCCGGAGGAGTTCCGGATCGCACACGCGGCGCCACGCGCCGGCGCTGCGCCGCTGCCGCAGCGCGGCCCAAAGGGCGGGTACCAGCAAGGCAAGGGCGAAGAGCCAAGCCGGTCTCAGGAAGTGGAAGTTCTCGAAGCCCGTCACCGTGCCATCTCCTCTTCGGGGGCAGCGAAACGCTCCGGCCGCAGCGAGAGGTCGGTCTCGCGCGCGAATCGCCACAGCAGCAGCAGCGCAGCGAGAGCCAGCGCCGCCGCCAGCGGGTAGTGGAAGAGCGCCCGAGTCGGCCTCACCTGGGCCGCCTCACCTTCGGTTGGCTCTAGCGCATCGATGCGGCGGTAAACCTCGACGAGGCCCTGCGTGTCGCGGGCGCGGAAGTAGGCGCCACCGGTCAGGTCCGCCACCTTCTGAAGCGCCGCCTCGTCGAGCTCGGCGTCGGTATTCATCACGCGCGGCCCCATCAGGGTCTGGACGACCTGGCGTCCCGAGCCGATCCCGATCGTGTAGATGCGCACGCCTTCACGGGCCGCCAGTTCGGCGGCCTGGACGGGCTCGAGCACGCCGGTGTTGCTGGCGCCGTCGCTCAGCAGGACGAGTACGCGCTCCTCGGCGGGTCGATTTCGCAAGTGCTTCACGGCCAAGCCGATGGCATCGCCGATGGCGGTCTCCTCGCCGGGCAGGCCGATTTCCGCCTCGTCGAGCATCTCGATCACGGTCTGCCGGTCGAAGGTGAGCGGCGCCTGGAGGTAGGCGCGGGTTCCGAATAGCACGAGGCCAATCCGGTCGCCTTCGCGATGGTTGACGAACTCGCGGGCCACCGCGTTCACCACCCGAAGGCGGTCGACGCTGTGGCCGGAGACGTCGAAGTCCTCGGTCGCCATGCTTCCCGAGAGATCGAGGGCGATCATGAGGTCTCGCCCGTGGGTGGAGACCGACCGCGGCTCACCCATCCAGCGCGGCTGCGCTGCCGCAACAACCAGCAGCGACCAGGCGGCCACCTTCAGCACCAGAGCCGCGCGGCCACTGCCGCTGCCGCCGGCGCCGCCGGCGGGCAATGCCCGAAGCGAAGCGAAGAAGGGAACGCGCAGCGCTCCGCCGCTGCCCTCAGGAGCCGGCGGGAACAACCACCACACCAGCAGGGGGAGGGGAAGCAGGAGCAACAACCACGGCAGGGCAAAGTCGATCACGAGATCCTCCGGATCCAGTCGCGGGCGGCCACGATCCAGGCGTCGCCGTCCGGTTCCAAAATGGAGTTCGGGCCCGCGTATACGGCCAGTGCGATGGAAACACCCACGTCGGCGGGAAAACCGGTGCCCTTCCCGCTTTCCGCCAGGAAGCCGAGCCAGTCATCCCCGTAGAGCCCCGCAACTTCCGCCCGCGCGAAGCGCGCCAGAGAGACGCGACGCAGCACGCAGGAGAGCGAAACCGCAAGTTCCGAGAGATCTCCCGTCGAGCCGAAGTCGTGCTGCACGGCTTCGATCTCGCGCAGCGCGGCGCGCTTGATGCTCCGCCGGCGCCAACCCGACACCAGGTAGAGGGACGCGGCAAGCACGAGAAAGAGGAGCAGCATCGCCCACCAGCCCGGTGCCAGCGGCCAGAGTGAGACGGCTTCGGGCAGGTGGATGTCGCGCAGGGCCGCGAGTGCGTCGGTGGTGGGTGCCATCAGCTCGGCCTCCGGTTTCGGTTTGCCAGCCGTTCGGGATGCAGAGCAGCCCCCAGCGCAGCCGCCGGATCGTCGTCCGTGCGAAGCGAGAGCAGCTGGATGCGGTGGCTCCGACAGAAATCCTTCAGTGCCTCACGCCGGGTGTCGAAGGGCGCGGAGTAGGCGCGGCGCCAGCCGCCGCCCCCCGATGAAATGGCGTGCACACCGTTGCCGTCGCTCACGCGGTAGCGACCGGCCGGGGGCGCCTCCGCCTCGAGGGCGTCGTAGACCAGGATGCAGGTGGTGTCGCACCGCCGCCCGATATCGGACAGGGGCAGCCGCCAGCGGTCGTCGAAGTCGTAGAAATCACTCAGCACGAATACCCGGCTCCCCGAACGCACCCGTTCGCGCAGGCGGGCGAGGCAGTCGAGCGTGCCCGGAGCCCCGTCTTCTTCGGAAGCCGCGGTGGCGCGCGAGATCGCACCGAGCAAATCCATCAGCGGACCTTCACCGGCCGCGGGCGGTAGCTCGCTCACCCGTTCCGGGGAACGCACGACGCCGCCGACCGGGTCACCACCCAATTGCGCCGACCAGGCCAACAGCGCGGCGGCTCGCGCCGCGGCCACGGACTTGAAAGCACGGCGCGTTCCGAAGCGCATGCTGGGCCCGGCATCCAGCATCAGCCACAGGGGCCGGTCGTGCTCTTCGTGAAAGACCTTGCTGTGAACCCGACCGGTCCGGGCCGTCACCCGCCAGTCGATCTGGCGAACGTCGTCGCCGGGCTGATAGGCGCGGACTTCGTCGAAATCCAGGCCCCGGCCCCGGAATGGCGAGGGGTACGGACCCGCCAGCGGCGTCTCGACCCGGAGCGCCGGGCCGAGATCCAAGCCGTGTGCGGCGTGCCGCATCTGCACCAGCTCCGCGGAGCCTGCGACTACACCTGCAGCGTCCGCTTCAGCTCCGGGTGTCGCGTTGCCCTCGATCCAGCTCATGACTCGTCCCTCGCTTCTTCCGAGACCGTGACGACACCCGCTCAGGGGAGCGGAACCGTCTCGATCAGTGAACGAATGAAACCGTCCGGAGTGATGCCTTCCGCGCGCGCCTCGTAGGTGAGAAGCACCCGGTGGCGGAGCACTTCGAACACCACGGCGTGGACGTCTTCCGGCGTCACGTAGGAGCGTCCGTCCAGCCAGGCGCGCGCCCGCGAGCAGCGGTCGAGAGCGATCGTCGCACGCGGACTCGCACCCCACTCCACCCAGCGGGCGAGCTCGGCGTCGAAGGGTGCGGGGTCGCGTGTCGCAACCACGAGCTGCACCAGGTATTCCTCGAGTGCGGGAGCCAGGTGAACGTCCATGACTCGACTTCGCGCGCGGAAGACGTCGGTCTGCGTCACCGCGCGGAAGTGCGGAGCGGGAATCCCGCCGGCCTCGTCACGCACCAGGCGCAGCACATCGCGCTCGATGCCGGGCGCCGGGTAGCCGACCCGGACATACATCAGGAAGCGGTCGAGCTGTGCCTCCGGCAGGGGATAGGTGCCTTCCTGCTCGATCGGATTCTGGGTGGCCATCACCAGGAAGAGATCGGGAAGCGGGTAGGACTCGTTTCCCACGGTCACCTGGCGCTCGGCCATCGCTTCGAGCAGAGCCGACTGCACCTTGGCCGGCGCACGGTTGATCTCGTCCGCCAACAGCAGGTTGTGGAAGATCGGACCCGGCTGGAAGCTGAAACTCCCGTCCTCCGGCTTGAACACGTCGGTGCCGGTGAGATCCGCGGGCAGCAGATCGGGGGTGAACTGCACCCGGTGGTCATCCCCCTCGATCGCCTCGGCAAGTGCTTTGATGGCGGTGGTCTTCGCGAGCCCGGGCGCCCCCTCCACGAGCAGGTGGCCATCGGCCAGCAGGCTGATGAGAAGCTTCTCGATCAGCTCCGGCTGTCCGAGGACACGCGCCTCGAGGTGATTGCGGAGGTGACGGAACGTCGCGTGAACGTCGGTCTCGGTGAGTCTGAGGTCGACCTGCGGAGCAGCTGCAGAAGTCATGGGTTCCTCTCCCTGAACGGTTTCGATCCTTTCGATCGCGGGGTATCTGACCCCGCCGTGCCGGCGTCGTCTGAGTGCTGCGCCGATCACGATCCAAGGTTTAGGTCCAGGGGGTTGCCGCAGGACTTCCGTCACATGAACTCTGGTTCATGTGCGTTTCCAGAGCCTCGGCAAGTCGGACAGCGGGGGCCTATCGAAGGCGAGAGCCCAATGCTCGGGGGTTGCCGCGCCGGTCCGGCGGCCGGGGGTAGCGTGGAAGCGCCCCCCGTGTCCGCCGAGAAAACGGACCTCACACGCTGACCACTCTCGGTGGAATGGGCGAAACGCGCCATGGTAACTTCGGGCAGGCGGTCGATGCCGCTCGGCGGCAATTCGAGGCGCAACCCAGCGCGAGGACACACGACATGGACTTTCCCGACCTCGATCCGGAACTCGTGAAGAGCCTGCTCGAATCACTGGCGAGCTTGGACCCGCGGGCATCGGTTCCCCTCGCGCTGACCTACATGCAGGTCGGAGACGAAGCGGCGCTCAAAGGCTTCGACGCCATGGCACTTGCCAACCCGGTCGCCGGCGAAATGCTGGAGAGTCGCTACCTCAGTCCCACACCGGACGTCGCCTACCTGGCGACGCTTCCCGACGGCAGCCTCGGCAAGGAACTCGAGCGCTTCCTGACGGAAAACGAGCTCGATGCCAACCTGCTGCGGGAGTCCACCTTCATCGGCGCACACAAGGCGCGGGGCGAAGACGTGGGGTACCTGATCGAGCGGGGATTCCAGCTCCACGACATATTCCACGTCCTCACCGGCTTCGACACGACGCCACTCGGCGAAGTTCGAGTCGTCAGCTTCACCGTGGCCCAGACCCCCGCTCCCTACCCGGCGATGATCATCGCAAGTCGTCCGCTTCAGATGGTCCTGTACAAGCCAGAATTGCTACCGGCCGTCATGGACGCCATCACGGAAGGCTGGGCACTCGGGCGAAAGGCGAAGCCGCTCATCAACGTGCACTGGGAGGAGTACTGGGAACACCCTCTCGCCGAACTGCGCCGGCAATACGCGCTCGACTGATCCGACCGATACCGGAAAACGGCACCGGCTCAAGCGTGCTCGAAAAAATCGTATCCGGGGGCCAGAGCGGTGCAGACCGTGCGGCGCTCGACATCGCCGTGGAGCTCGGTCTAGCAACGGGCGGCTGGGTTCCCCGCGGACGCAGGGCAGAGGATGGCCGGATCCCCGAGCGATACGAGGGCCTGCGCGAGACCGGTTCCGGCGCCTATGCGACCCGCACGGAACGCAACGTCCGAGACTCCGACGCAACCCTCGTTTTCGGCTTCGGGTCTCCCAGCGGGGGCTCCGAGTTGACCGCAAGGCTCGCGCGCAGGCTTGGAAGGCCGTTACTCGTGCTCGACCTCTCCCAATGCACTTCCGAAGCGGCTGCCACCCGCGTACGCGCCTGGCTCGCCGAAAAGGAGACCCGCATTCTGAACGTCGCGGGTCCGCGAGCGAGCCGGGAGCCCGCCATCGCGGAAGCGACGGCGCGAATCCTCCGCGAGGCGCTGCGCTCTCCGGATTCCTGAAACTTCCGTTCCAGGCATCGCGAGCCAGCCCGCCGCAGGAGTCAGCCGAAGAAGCCGCGGTACATCCGAAGCTGCTCCGGAACTCCTCCCGCCTACTCTATGCCGTGCTCGTCCAACTCGTGTCGCTCCGGAGCACAATGCCGGTTGCCCTCCACGAGCCGCACGCACGAGTTCGAACGCAGCACGGGGTCGAGCTTTTCTGGGGCGATGCGGGATGCATCCTCGTAGTGCTCGATCGCGAACTGAAACCATTCCCACGCGACCGAGCCAGTACGCCTACCGCGCTGCGACAACATGTAGCGAGCCTGGTGCTCGCAGATGAATCCCGCATAGTAGGCCTGATCGTATTCACTGGTGAGGCGCGGCAGCACTTCCCGGGCGCGCTCGATCCCGCGCGGCAACCCGCGATCGAGAAGATTTGCCCGCACGGTCACCAGCAGCACAAGGGCTGGCTGGCTTTCGGGCTCGAGATCGAGGACATCCAGGCACATGCTCTCGGCAGTGCTGAGGTCCCCCTCGAGCCGGCACTGTCCGGCCAGCGAGAGCGCCGCCTCCAAGTCGTTCCGGGGCAAGGACTTGATCTCGGACATCGTCCCCTCCTCCCCGCTACTGCGAGTCCATCCGTCCACGGCGATTGATCGGCTCGATCAACGTGGCGCGCAGGTAGTCGCGGTTCATGCGTCCGATGAAGCGGATGCTGATCTCTTTGGGACAGGCGGCCTCGCACTCGGCATAGTTCCGGCACGACCCAAAACCCTCCGCCTCCATCTGCTCGACCATTTTCTGCACCCGCTCGTAACGCTCCGGCTGGCCCTGAGGAAGCAGGGCCAGGTGCGAGACCTTGGCCGACGTGTAGAGCATGGCAGCGCCGTTGGGACACGCTGCAACGCAGGCGCCGCAGCCGATGCAGCAGGCAGCATCGAGAGACTCCTCGGAAACCTCTGGCTCGATGGGGAGCGCGTTGGGGTCGGGCTTGGGACCCGAGTGCACCGTCACGTAGCCACCGGCCTGCATGATCCGGTCGAACGCGGAGCGATCCACCACGAGATCTCGCACCAACGGGAAGGACGTCGAACGCCAGGGCTCCACCGTGATCCGCGCACCGTCTTTGAAGTGACGCATGTAGAGCTGGCACGTGGTCGTGCCGGGCACCGGACCGTGGGGCTGCCCGTCGATGACCATCGAGCACATGCCGCAGATGCCCTCACGGCAATCCGAATCGAACGCCACGGGATCGTCGCCGCGCTCGGTCAACTTCTCGTTGAGCATGTCGATCATCTCGAGAAAAGACATCACCGAGCTGACATCATCGATCTCGTAATCGACGAAGCGTCCCGGCGCATCGGCATTTGCCTGCCGCCAGATCTGGAGCACGAACTTCACGTCTTGTAGTTCCTCTGGGCCAGTGGAAGAGCGTGGAACGAGAGCGGCTCCTCGTGTTTCAGGGGCTCCGCGTCGTCGCCTCGATGCTCCCAGACCGTCACGTGAGAGAAATTGACGTCGTCTCTCAGCGCCTCGCCCTCCTCGGTCTGATGCTCCTCCCGGAAGTGGCAGCCGCAGGATTCGGCGCGCTGGAGGGCGTCGCGGCACATCAGCTCGCCAAATTCGAGAAAATCGGCGAGCCGGCCCGCGTACTCGAGCGTCTGGTTCAGTTCCGCACCGCCGCCCGGCAGCTTCAGGTCGTTCCAGAAGCGCTCCCGAAGCTCCGGAATCAGCCGAATCGCCTCGTTCAGCCCGTCGGCGTTTCGCGATATCCCGCAGTGGTTCCACATCGTGCGCCCGAGCTCGCGGTGGAGCGACTCCACCGTGCTCGAGCCGCCGATCGAGCACAGGCTTTCGATTCGCTCGCGCGCTTCGCGCTCGGCGTCGGCGAAGGCGGCATGGGTCGTGTCGACGTCTCCGTAGAGATGGCTGCTCACGTAGTCACCGATCGTCAGCGGGATGACGAAGTACCCATCGGCGAGGCATTGCATCATGGAACTCGCACCCAGACGATTGGCACCGTGATCGGAAAAATTCGCCTCACCGATGGCAAAGAGCCCCGGCAGCGTCGTCATCAGATCGTAATCCACCCAGAGGCCACCCATGGTGTAGTGCGGTGCGGGGTAGATGCGCATCGGTGTATTCCAGGGATTCTCACCGGTGATCCGCTCGTACATCTCGAACAGGTTTTCGTACCGGGAGCGCACGACATCCTCACCCTGGTCCGCGATGGCGTCACGGAAATCGAGATAGACGCCGAACCCGGTGGGACCCACACCGAGACCCTCGTCGCACACCTCCCGGGCGTTGCGCGAGGCCACGTCGCGCGGAACCAGGTTCCCGAACCTGGGGTAGCGCTCTTCCAGGTAGTAATAGCGCTCGGCGTTGGGGATATCGGAGGCCGAACGCTCGTCGCGAGCGTTGCGCGGGACCCAGATGCGGCCGTCGTTGCGCAACGACTCGCTCATCAGCGTCAGCTTCGACTGGTGCTCCCCAGCGACCGGAATACAGGTGGGGTGGATCTGGTTGTAACAGGGGTTCGCAAAACCGGCGCCGCGCTTGTGGGCACGCCACGTGGCCGTCACATTGCAGCCCTTGGCATTCGTGGAAAGGTAGTAGACGTTCGAGTAGCCCCCAGTGGCGATCACGACCGCTTCTGCAGCGTGCGAGCGGATCTCCCCGGTCACGAGATCGCGCACGACAATGCCTCGAGCACGTCCATCCACCACCACCACATCGAGCAGCTCGGTGCGGGTGTGCATCTTTACGTTGCCGGTGTGAATCTGCTGGGCCAGCGAAGAGCACGCGCCGAGCAGGAGCTGCTGACCGGTCTCTCCGCGGCAGTAGAAGGTGCGCTCCACCAGCACGCCGCCGAATGAGCGATTCGCCAGCATGCCGCCGTACTCCCGCGCGAAGGGCACGCCTTGGGCCACGGCCTGATCGATGATGTTGGCACTGAGCTCCGCGAGCCTCCAGACGTTCTCTTCCCGGGCGCGATAGTCGCCCCCCTTCTGAGTGTCGTAGAAGAGGCGATAGATCGAATCGCCGTCGTTGCGGTAGTCCTTCGCGGCATTGATCCCGCCCTGCGCAGCGATGCTGTGCGCACGCCGCGGACTGTCCTGGAAGCAGAAACACTCGACGCGGTAGCCCATGGCCGCCATGGAAGCGGCGGCCGATGCGCCCGCCAGCCCGGTTCCCACCACGATCACGCGGTAGTGCGGCCGGTTGCGCGGACCGACGAGCCGCAAGTGCTCTTTGTGGGTCGACCACATTTCTTCGATCGGCGCCTGGGGAATTCTTGCGTCGAGATCCACGAGTGCCTCTTCCTCTCAGTCCGGGCCGGTGAGCTGCGCGAAATGTGCCGATTCAGACGGCGGCGGCATGACACCGCTCCAGAACGCTGCGGGCAAGGCAGCAAAGGCGAGGGTGAGAAGAACGGCCACCAGCGTTCCGAGACGGCGAAGACCGCTGTTGCGGTCGGGATTGTCGATTCCCAGCGACTGAAAGACGCTCCAAACACCGTGATACAGGTGGATTGCCAGCACACCCATGGCTACCAGGTAGAACACCGCGAAGTACCACTGCTGAAAGGCGCGGTAGAGGTTGGCGTAGACCGCCCCCTCTACGAAACGGGACGTGTCGATGGATCCGGTCGTGAACTGCAGCAAGTGCACCACGAGGAAGAAGAGCATCAGCGTGCCGGTGTAGAGCATCCAGCGCGCGGGCGCTGTCGATTCGACGTGGCGCACGCGTTCGTAGGAGACGTCTCGCGCCCGCCGGCTGATCGATGCCAGCTGCAGTACGCACACGATGTGGAGCACCAGGGCGGTTCCCATCACCACGCGGACGATCCAGAGCGCGCTCTCATACGGAAGGAGAGGCTCACCCATGGTGCGCAAGAAGCGGCTGTAGACGTCGATGTCCGAGACGCCGGGGCTCGGATCGGGGAGAAATGCCTTGAGGTTTCCGATTACGTGGAGGATGAGGAACACCAGGAGCATCGCTCCCGTTACGGCCACAATCGTCTTCTTGCCGACGACGCTCCGGTAGAGCAGCAGAATACGCGTCATGTCGTTCCCCACGCTCTTCGGCCGAGCGGAGGAACTCTCGCACCCGAGGACCCGACGCGTCAAGCAGTTGCAGTGGTAGAATGGAGCGTGTCCCACGAAACTCGACGCATCGTCATTATTGGGGGTGGATTTGCCGGCGCCAGCCTGGCGCGCGCGTTGGGACGCCGCCTGCCCCAGGGCTGGGAGGTGCTCCTCCTCAGCGACGAGAACCACTTCGTATTCACACCCCTGCTGGCCGAGGTCGTCGGAGCTTCCATCGATCCCCTCCACGTCGTCTGGGCGGTGAGGGAAATGGCGCCAGTTGCCTCGTGCCGCAGCATGCCGGTCCAGGCGATCGACCTGGAGCGCCGCGAGGTGGTCTGCGTTTGCGATAGTGGGGAAGAAGTCCGCGAACGCTGGGATCACCTGGTGATCGCCTGCGGCATGACCGTGAAACTCGACCTGGTTCCGGGAATGGCCGAGCACGCCTGGCCCCTCAAGACGCTCGGTGACGCACTGGCCCTGCGCAACCACGTGATCCAACAGCTCGAACACGCAGAGGCCGAGCCCCACCCGGAGCGGCGCAAGCAGCTGCTTTCGTTCGCCATCGTCGGTGGCGGCTTCACCGGGATCGAACTCGCGGGCGCGGTCATGGACCTGCTCGTAGATGCCAGCCGATTCTACAAGCGCTTCAGCCGCGAGGATATACGCGTCAGCGTGGTGGAGGGGGGTCCGCGAATCCTCGCACCGCTTCCGGAGTCGCTTTCGCGCTACGCCGACAAAGTCCTCAAAGGCATGGGTGTCCAGGTGCTGACCGGAAAGACCGTCAGTGAGATCCACGCAGCGGGCATCACTCTGGGGGACGGGGAACTCGTCCCCGCCGCCACTACCATCACCGCAATCGGAAACGCCGCCCAGCCCCTGCTCGCCGATTCCCCCCTGGAAACCGAGCGAGGCCGACTGGTGGTGACGCCGGAGATGCGGGTCAAGGGCCACGAGAACGTGTGGGCGCTCGGCGACTGCGCTGCGGTGCCCAACGCATTCGACGGAACGACGTCGCCGACGCTCGGGCAGTTCGCAATCCGCCAGGCAGACCAGCTCGCACGCAACCTGGCGGCCATCGCGAATGGGGGCAGCGCCGAGCCCTTCCACTACCACATGAAGGGCATGTTTGCGGCCATCGGAAACGGGCGCGCCGTCGGGAACCCCTTCGGCATCCGGCTTTCGGGCCCCGCCGCCTACTTCATGTGGCGCGCCATCTATCTGGCGAAGATGCCCAGCATCTCCCGCCAGCTGCAGATCGCCTTCGACTGGTTCTGGGATCTCTTCTTCCCCCGGGACATCGTCGAGATCAGCACCCTCCGGACGGGACGCCCGGTGGAAAATGCCGCTAATCGTGAAAACTCAGCTTCTTGATGAAATTCGAGCAGCGCGCGGCGAAAATCCGGTCCTCCGCTGCCACACAGTCCACACATTTTCCCTCGGCATCCCGGTTGTAGGTCGGCAGATGGCCCCACGGCCCGGCGTTCACCGCTTCCGCCTGCTCCTGTGACAACCGGCCCTTGATGCACTCTTTATCGATAAAACCCGGGCTACTGCAATTCGTCGCGACGGCAAGCACCGACAGGGCAGACGCGATGAGTATCGCTTGGGACCCCTGCACGCAGCACATGCCCCATCCTCCCCCAACGAAAGCAATCCAGCGCACCGGCCATGGTAAGCTACCGCATCCATGCAACGCCCGGTGCGATTCTCCTTCGGCTACTACCTCGCGATGTTTGCAGCGATCTTCCTGCTGCAATCGATGCTCTTCTCCGGGTACAAGACGAAGGAGATCGCCTACAGCCAGTTCCGCAGCTGGATCGCTGAGGGTCGCGTCGAAGACGCGGTAATCACAGAAGGCAAAATCGTCGGAGAGCTCAAGGAGCCCGAAGAAGCCGGAAAACCCGACGGCGGCACCGTATCACCACCTAGCAAGCAGACGCCGTGGCACCTCAGCACCCTCTGGAACTGGATCACACGCACCGAAGCTGAAATCGAGGCTGCACGGGCGCGCGCTCGAGCTGAAGAAGAGCGCCACTTCACGGTGGTCGCGCTCCCCGACCCAGAGCTCATCAACCTACTCCAGCGCCAGGGGGTCGAGTACCGGGGAAAGGTCGAATCGAAGTGGCTCTCCAACTTCTTTCTCAACTGGATCGTACCCTTCGGAATCCTCTTCCTGCTCTGGGGCTTCTTGATGCGAAAGATGCAGCAGGGACCCAATGCGCTGAAGGTCGGGCAGAGCAAGGCCAAGGTATTCGAAGCCGACCCCGAAAACCGAGTGCACTTTTCGGACGTCGCGGGTGTGGACGAGGCCATCGAAGAGGTGAGTGAGGTCGTTTCATTCCTGAAGGAACCCGACCGCTACACGAGGCTCGGCGCAAAGCTCCCCAAAGGCCTGCTCCTCATCGGGCCGCCGGGAACCGGAAAGACACTCCTCGCCCGGGCCATCGCGGGGGAAGCCGAGGTGCCCTTCTTCAGCCTCAGCGGATCCGATTTCCTCGAGATGTTCGTAGGCGTCGGGGCGGCGCGGGTGCGGGACCTCTTTGCCGCCGCGAAGGAAAAGGCGCCGTGCATCATCTTCATCGACGAACTCGATGCGATCGGCAAGAGCCGCGGGCATCCGGCAGCACCCGTCGGCGGCTACGACGAACGTGAGAACACGCTCAACCAGCTGCTGGTCGAACTCGACGGCTTCGACGAACGGGTCGCCGTGGTCCTGATGGGCGCCACCAACCGCCCCGAAGTACTCGACCCCGCCTTGATGCGTCCCGGGCGTTTCGACCGGCAGGTGCTGGTGGATCGTCCGCACCGCGAGGGCAGGCGCGCCATTCTGGAGGTGCACGCGCGCTCGCTGGTTCTGGGGGCGGACGTAGACTTCGCCGACATTGCAGCACAGACGCCCGGATTCGTCGGTGCTGACCTCGCGAACCTCTGCAATGAGGCTGCACTGCTCGCCTCGCGCGACGACCACGCGAGTGTGGAGATGCGTGACTTCCAGAACGCGATCGAACGGGTGATCGGTGGGCTCGAGAAGAAAGGCAACTTCATCACCGCGGAGGAACGCCGCATCGTCGCCTACCACGAATCCGGCCACACTCTGGTGGGGCACTTCACGGCTGGAGCAGACCCGGTGCAGAAGGTCTCGATCGTGCCGCGAGGCCGCGCCGCGTTGGGATACACGATGCAGGCGCCGCTCGAGGATCGCTACCTGCGCTCGCGCGACGAGTTGCTCGGGCACATCCGTGTTCTCCTGGGCGGCCGGGCGGCAGAGGAAATCGTATTCGGTGAGGTTTCCACCGGGGCATCGGACGACCTGGTCAAGGCCAGCACCATCGCGCGAGACATGCTGACGATCTACGGAATGAGCGAGCGGTTGCCGAACCTCTCGCTAATGCACCAGAGTGAAACGAGCTTCCTCGGCAAGGGATCAGAACTCGTGCCGCACTCGGCCGAAGTGGAGCAGGCGATCAGCGCGGAGCAGCTCGAGATCCTCGCAGCCCAGTACGCAGCGGCCAAGGAGACGATCGGGAAACACCGCGACGAACTCGAGACTCTGGCCACGCGCCTGCTCGCCCGGGAAAAGCTCGAGTCGGGCGACCTGCTCGAAATCCTGGGAGCGCGCTCCGCCTGACCCGGAGCGCCACAAGCCGCGAGAATTCCCCATCTACCACCATGGGGCTACAATTGGGAGTGATTTCCGGCGCGCTCCGACACGATCCGGGGCGGACCGGCGAAGCACGCAGATCGCCTCACGCAGGAGAATCGATGCTCGAGATCCTCGAAGAAACAGCCGGAGACCTGGTGGCCTTCCGCATCAAGGGCCGATACCTCCAGGAAGACGCCCACAAGCTCGTAGAGATTCTCGACGCCCGGATCGAGCACTCGGGACACGTGCGCTGCCTTGCAGAACTCCAGGACATGCACGGGGTTGATTTCGGCTCGGTGCGCGAGGAGCTGGGCTTCGACCTGAAGCACGGCAACCAGATCGAGCGCTGCGCGGTGGTGGGAAACGCCCCGTGGGAACGCTGGCTCGTGACGACCTTCGGCCTGATCTTCCGCAAGGCCGAGACGCGATTCTTTCTCCCCGACCAACGGGACGCAGCGCTGGCCTGGGTTCGGGAAACCGCCTGAAACGGAACCCGGAGAGGGGCCCCTCTCTCACTTGTTCAGAAACGCATCCACGCGCTTCTCGGCATTCGCGCGCACGTCGGCGTAGAAGAGCGCGTAGTCGTAGGCGTGCCAGTCACCCTGGGGATGCGCCAGGCGAAACCCTCGGCGCGGCGGCGGATCGACCCACAAGACCCCAGCGCCGCAGCGCGCCCCGGTGTACCCGGGGACCAGATCGGCGGGACCCCGGATCATCGGCAGCGGGATCGATCCCAGGTTCTCGGGGGCTGGAGCTGATCCGCCGGGGATCCAGCTGATCGGGTTGACACAGATCGTGTCTCCCTGGACGCGGTTCTCCGGATCGATTGCGGCTTTCGGGTCTGCGCCCGTGGCAAACGATCGCCACGCGACCATGCACCCCGTCTGCTCCGGGGTCGCACAAACCGGCACGGGTTCTTTTTCGCGGTGCCACACCGGCATCCCGACCAGGTACGCCGCCACCAGCCGCTCTCGCAGCGGTCCACTGGCAAAGAACTCCTCGAGAAGACGCCGCAAGTGGCGGCTTCCCTGGCTGTGCCCGGCGAGAATCAGCGGACGATCGTCGGCCCACGTCTCCAGGTAGTACAGGAATGCGCGCCGCACGTCGCCATAGGCGAGAGCCAGTGCCGCATCGCGACCATCGGCAAGCTCGAATCCGGCGAGCGTCATCTGCCGGTAGCGGGGCGCGTAGATCCGCGCAGTTCCGTTGAAAGCGCTCGCCTGTCCAGCCAGAGTCGCCCCGGTGATGACTTTCGTCAGCCACCCGCCGATGGGTGCGCTCCAATGGGTGCGCCAGAAGTACGTGGTGGGGTGCAGGAAGAAGGCATCGGCGGCGGCCTCAGCGGGATCCACCGCAACGCCGTCGTTTGGCGGCACCGCGTCAGCACGCGACGGCTCCCCGGAAAGCGCCGCCCAATTCGACGGAAGCGCGTAGTCCGGTGCGGGAGGAGCGTCGGCGGCATCAAACGCCCCGGGTGGGGTCATCACCCAGTGGCCAAGGCTACTACACCCCGCGCCGCCGGAGGCCACCCAAAGCAGGAGAACGAGACTGCCGGTACGGCGCGTCAGCGGGCGCCTCATTGGCGTTCGACTGCGGCCTTCCTGAGCCTCTGGAAGAGATCCGAGAGCTGACTCATCATGAGGCGCTCCCCGATCGCTCGCTTGGCGCTCCCGCCGAACCCCAGCACTTGATCCGTCGACGTGAAGTTCAGGTACGCGACCAGGGTTCCCTCGCGCACCGGGAGAAAAAGCGCCAGGGCCTGCTCGGCGTTGTAGCCGCGACTCACGTAGAACTGACGCTGGCAGAAAACCCGCCATTGGCCGACCGGGGCAGAGAATGCATGCGTCAAGGCGAGTACGGGCTCGCCGTGCGCCTCGTAGTGGAGCCAGTAGAACTTCTCCTTCAGCCCCGGGGGTGTGCCGGCCGGGTAATCGACGAGGAAACGGGCGAACGCCGGATCGAAACTGGTCAGTGCTACAGAAGCTTTCGAGTCTTCACGCAGCGAAAGCCCCGGATTCGTGCTCTTCCCATCGCCGCGTTCGTACGGTGCGATCCCCGCCAATCCCTTCTCGCGGTAAGCGCGGAAACGCGCCAACAAGATCTTCTTCAACGCGGCGTCGACGTCTGGTCCCGCATCCTTCAACGAATCGAGAGCCGAGAGCTCGGAACTCGAGAAATTGAGAGTCTCGCCGGCACTCGCCCGGGCATAGGTGCTTCTTTCCGCCGCACTCAAGCTCAATTCTGCAAAATTATCCAGACTGCCGTTCCCAGTAATCTCGCTCCCGGCCAGCGTATTCGGATCCAGCTGAAAGACGAAGGTCTCCCCGGTCAGGTCGTAATCGAACTTCTTCGGCGGCACACTCACCAGGAATGACAACACAATCGCGAGATCGTCTCGCGCGTTGGTTTGGACCTTCCGCTCTGCCATTTCTCCGGCGAGAACCTTCTGCAGCTCGCCGGCGCCAAAGCCCAGGCGTTCGAGGACGTCACCGGCACTCGCCACTTCTGCGCTCGCGGAGGCTCCGGCTGCGGCGATCACCAAAAGGGTCGTCAGGAAGAAACGGTACATCAGTCGATTTCTCCCCCATCCCAGGAGATGTCGAAGAACTGCGCCTCCATCAAGTCGGAGTGCTTGTGCTTTCCGACGTGCATCCGGTGACGAAACGCAAAAACATGGGAATAGGCCAGCAGAACGTAAAGACCGGGCCATCGATCTCCCTTCTGGGAATAGACGTCCTTTGTCCCCGACATCAGTCGCTTCAGATCCTCTGGAATATCCGCTGGCTCCCGAAACATATCGCGAAGGATCGCAACGTCGATCTGTTGCTGGTTTCCGGGCGCCGCGATGTAGGGATCGTCCAGATCGGGATCCGTCACCGCTTTTGCGAACGGCTCGGACTCCATGGTGAAGATGCCGGCCGTCGGCCGCGGGTTGCACTCGACGACGTGGAGCCCACCATCGTCCAGCCGCATCCAGTCGATTGAAATGCTCCCGTGGTAGCCGAGGTGTTCGACGATCCGCCGTGTGAACTCGAGGGTTTTCGGCTCGTCGATGGATTCGAAGACGATCCCCCCGGCGTGCTCGATCGTGAGCGGGTGCCGATACGTGCAGTGCCCCGCAATCTTTCCGTGATGCACGACGCTGTAGCTGCAGAGATCCTCTCCGTGCACGAACTCCTGCACGATCCAGGGATTCTCGGGTGTCGGACTGCACTCATCGACGCTTACCGTGCCAGCCAGCGGCCCCGTGTTCGTCAGAAGGGCCACCCCCCCGCGCGAAAAGACCGCACGCCCAAAATACTCCGGAAACTCATCGACTGCGGCTCGGAGTTCGTCCTCACTCGTCGCTGTGATGGTCCGACCAACGGGCAGGCCGAGCCCAGTCACCATCTCCGAGAAGTGCGCCTTGTCGTGCAGCTGGTGCAGCGCCTCGAGAGGCGCGCAGAAGTACTTCTCGGGTGTTGCCAGGTCTCCCAGATGACGGGACAGGTAGAAGACCTCTTCGAAGGCCGGGAGCACCAGGTCGATGTTTCGGCTCTTCACCGTGTCGGCGATCTGTCCAACGAAGGTGCGCGTCTCGAAGGTCGGTGAGGCGGTGACGAAGTGCTCCCTGACGTGGGTCGAGTGGAGCCCTGGCGACAAGCGGAAGGTGTCCGAGGCGTAGACCTCGTGTCCGGCCTCCCCGAGCGCCCGGATCACCCCGAGTGCGTGGGGGAGCCGTGCACTCGTTACGAGAATCTTCATCGTTCCTCCCAGAACACCCGCCGCGGGGTGAGCAGCGGCCCGCCTGCATGTTAGCACCGGGTGCAGACCTGGAGTCACCCACATACAGGAGCCTCAGTCAGAATCCCGCCGTTCGGAAACAAGTACCTGCGCGCGGTCGTTGCAGGCCTGCTCACGCGCTGCATCGTCTCCAACGAGCGGTGCGAGATGGCGCGTGGCACCTGCTCCGACGAGAGGGGTCAACAGCCGCACCGGCTTGAGTGCTAGGCGTGCAGCAGAACCCACCAGGCCAATCGGGCTGGGAAATGCCTGGGGCCTGGAGAGCGGACCGGTCAGCGTGAGATCGGTAGCCAAGCTCAGAAGCCTGTGGTTCCGAGGCCGGGGGGCGAGTCGGAGGCGAAGCGTCTCGTTTGCCAGGTCGACCTCACCCGCACCGCGCAGCGTCAAGCGTTCCGTATCGAACATCAAGGCCTGACTCCGGGCCACGCCGCGCTCGATCGTGAACTCGGCGATCGCGCACACGATCTCCACGCGTTTCGGCGGGCGGGCCCAGGGCATGATCAGGGCGGAGAGATCCGAAACCAGGCGATCGACATAGCCCGTCGGAATCTCACCATGGCTGACCGCGACGGCAACGTTCCCATCGAGGTTGCCGAGGATCGCAGCCACCGAGTCCCCACTGCCTCGCAACTCGACGCGGGCATCGATGACGGCATCGACCTCGTCCGTCAACTGCAGCCGCCCGAGCAGATCCCCGAAATCGAGATCCCGCGCGGTGAAGTCGAGCCGAATGCGAGGCACCTTGGCTCGCGCGTCGATCTCCAACGAGCCGCCGATCGCCGCATCCGACAAAACTCCCTGCACGGACTCGAAACGCAGGACCCCGCCTTTGAGGGACGCTTCAGCGTGAGTCAATTCGAGGCGAGCGCGTTCGTCCACGATGCTCCCCACGGCGAGGGAGATATCGAAGTTCGAAGATCCGACGGCCCCGAGTCCCAGCGGAGAGGTCGGAAACAAACCACTCCGCTGAGCCCTTTCGTCCGGCTTCTCGGAACCCGCCGCCAGCCAGTCTTCGATCTCGACCGTACCCGAGACGACGCGGCCCCGGAGTCGCGGTCGCTTTCCCAGATCGAGCGTCGCATCGGTCTTGAACTCCGAGTCGCCCCAGCGGAAGTCGAGGGCGAACGGAACCTGGCCACCAGAAAACCAGTCCTCGAGAGACCCGACGCTTCCGATGGCCTCGAACTCCACTCCATCGGGCCGCGCACTCAGTTCCATCCTCAGCAGCTTCGTGGAATCGTCTGCGGCGAGCGCAATCCGTGACACATCGATTGGATCGCTGACCCCCGAGCCGGGCCCGCCGATCTCGAGTACGAGGTCCTCGACGAGTACCTTTTCCAGAGACCAGCCGAATTCGGACTCCGCGGCATCACCAGCCCGCTCGTCAAAACCGAGATCCCAGTTGCGGCGCCCCGCGGCATCCGTCTCCAGCAGCAGGTGCACCCCCGAAAGCTTCACGCTCAGGAGTTCGACCACACCGAAGAACAGCGGAAACAGGGCCAGCGATACGTCGACTCGCTCTGCGGTCAACATCGTCGGCTGGCTCCCCCACGATGCGTTGGCGACACGGACGTCTTTCGCAACGAGCGTGGGGCGCATCGAAAAACCGAGCCCCAGGCCGCCGCGCACCTCGACCTGTCTCCCCGTGAGAGCCGTCGCCAGATCCGCGATCCGCTTCTCCTGCCGCTCCATGTCCAGTTCGCGCACGACGAATAGGGCGACCGCAGCAAAGGCAACCGCGATTGTGACCGGGATCCAGAACTTCGCTGAACGCAAGCTGTTCCTCAGCCGGACGGGAACTTCAACCGCACGCTACGAGCTGCACGATTTCGGATCCGCCGTCGAAGCGGAGCTGCAGACCGAACTCCACCGGTTCGTAGCGCCGGGGGTCGCAGCGCCAAGGAGCGGAAATCCCCTCGCACCAAGGCAGAGCCGTCGATCGACCTCCGACGGTTCAGCTGCCGGTGCCCAGCCTCTTGCGAACCGCCTCCAACTCCGGACCCCCCAGAGCGACGCCACCTACCGACGCCTCCACGAGTGTCAACTGATCGTCTCCCACGGCGAAGTTACACGAGGCGCTGCCCTGGACGGGAGCGTTGACGCGGTCAAACGTGCGGTAGGAGATACTCACCTCACCCTCGGAATCCTGAACCGGTGTGCCTACAATTTCGACAGGTGAGGGGGACTCGAGGTAGGCATGCACCACCTCGGAGCAGCGTTTCGCCACCGAAGTCCACTGGTCGGAGTTCTGGCAGCCGGACCATGCGGCCAGCAGCAACGCGAGCGTCAGGAATCGCGGTGCGTCTTTCCAGAGTTGCGGGCGCATGTTCAGCACGGTTGGTGCGTATCCTCGACCTTGAGCAGCGGAATTGCAACCCCCCCCGGACGAACCCGGCCCCGCAGAAGCACCCGTATGCACCTCCAGATCACCACCGATTGCGCTCAGCACCGGGAATAGGCAAAGCATGTACGCGAGCACCCCGCGGCGGGGAGCCGTTGTACAACGCCGCGATCCGTCTTCCGAGTGGCAGATTCCTGGACCGCCAGAACGAGTCGAGCAGTGCCGAAACCAGGAACAAAGCAGTGCCGAAACCAGGAACAAAGCAGTGCCGAAACCAGGAACAAAGCAGTGCCGAAACCAGGAACAAAGCAGTG
>PBYF01000032.1 GCA_002729515.1 Deltaproteobacteria bacterium | reverse complement strand
CCCGCCGGCGCCGCATGGGCGTAGCCGGGGTAATCTCCGTGCTTCCAGTCGCCGATCTGCTCGACATCAGGTACGGGGAAGGTCTGTCCGGGCGTCCCACCAGATTCGACACTGTAAGCCTTGTTCTGCCCAGCGTCGTGAATCATCGCGCCGTAGAGCCCCATCTGGGGTTGCACCGTCAAGTGGCTGCCACTGTGGTAGAGGTAGGTCCCGTGTCGCAGGTTCGTCCACGTATAAGTGGCGGTCCCGGTTCCTGCTGCAGCTTCATGGGTGAGCGAACGCATGCGCGGTAGCGTGCCCCCATCGAATACCGGAGACATTTCGGTGTACTGGCCGGGGATGACGATTGAGATCGGCTCTGGGATCCCGACGTTGTAGAGGTGGATGGTCAAGCCCTCATCATCATCATGAGGCACGTGCAGTACCGGACCGGGCACTGTGAAAGGCCCATCCGCCGCCGACCCGAATCCCCACATCGGGACGTTGACACCGCCGGGCATCTCCTTGGTGAAAGGGCCGGCGTAGAGGTCGACTTCAAGTGCGTTGGCCGCAGAACCCCAGAAGCATAGAGAAGCCAACGCCAGAATCAGTATGTTGAGTTGTCGCATGCCCACGTTCCTTATCTCCATTCTCTGAGCCATCCGCAAATAGTCTCTGAGACTCCTCACGGTGAGGGAAGCCCCAGGGTTCCCCCCGGAACCACGATTGCCATCGTGAACATTCCACCGGGGAAAATGTCGAAGTTTGCCAGTGTGACCTCGTGGTGGTTGTGCCACGGGAAAGCGAATCCGGCCCAGGGGTTCAGCCCTCCTTCACCAGGAGGAAGGTTCCCTTCTTGGCCCATGTAGAAGCTTCCGCTCCAGAGCCCACCGATCATCACGAACTGCTGTTCCGGAAGGGTCACAGGTACATTCTTGCAGTGGTCGTTCGGGTCTTCGAAATCTTCCAATTGGTCCTCATTGCTGGGATCACAATCCTCAGCTTCCCCGTGCCCGTAGATGTCCCAACCCATTTCCTGCCCCAACCAATTCCAGGTGAAGTCGTATGTCTGGCCTGGCTGGATCTCCAGCGTGTTCCGAGAAAGCCCGATGTCGGGACCCTTGCCGGGAGCACTCTCCCGAATCCTTCCATCCCGCGCGATGATCCGGAAGTTTTCCCCGTGGTAATGCTGCGGCTGCTCGTCTAGGCCGCCACCGACCACACGTACTAGTAGGGTGCGGCCGGGCTCAGCCAGGACCAGCGAGCTATACGGTTGCGTCGGCATCCAGCCAACATTTGAAAAGAAGAGCGTGTCGGGCAGTGTTCGTCCGTTGATGAACCAGTACTTCGGCTTGCGCGTCGTCATGTTCACTTCTTCGATATCACCGTTCTCGACCTGGTAGTGAATCAGCGGATCGACCTCCGACACCATCTGGAGATACTCCAGCTCATAGGCCGAATTCGCGTGCTCGTAGGCATGATGTGGACCAGCATCAGGAGTCGGCGGAATCGCCCCAATGCCTTCGGGATAGACGATCAGAGTTCCCCGCAACCCCATCTCCACCTGGAGATCCATGTGCGTGCCGCTGTAGTACGTGTACGTCCCCGGTCGAGCCGCGACGAACGAGTATTTGACGGTCTCTCCGTCAGGCGCTTCCTTGGCCATCAGCCCATCCACGCATCCGCCAGACACACAGGTAGGTGTCACGCTCTGCTGGCCGGGGAACACAATCGACACGTTCTCGACGAGCCCTTGGTTGGTGAGCGAAATCGTCACGGTCTGGTTTTGCTTCACCAGCAGCGTGGGGCCGGGGAATTGCATTCCCTTCCCGGCCTCGCCGTATCCCCACATGTAAACCTGGCCGCCTTCGGCCGTAGAGATCCACCCTTCCTTGGCCTCGAGTTCGAAAACCGGGCCAGTTATGCCGTCTATAGTGCCCAGTTCTCCGAAAGCACTACCCGCGAGAAGCATTACCAGAGCAACGCTCAAGCATATGGCCTTCTCTACTATTCGTATCTCTATCTGGTTTCGCTTGATCCGCACTTGGTAGCCCTCTGCTGTCGTGAGTCCGAACGTTGTTTCACCGAAACGCACATTGGCTCCTAGTTGATGACGATTTCCGTCATCACTCCACCCTGATCCTCGGTGTTGTTGCTCAGGTATTGGTAGTTTGTTGTGTAGAGGAAGTATTTACCTGGTGCCACGTTCGTCGTGTCGAGAATCAGATCCCAGGTGTGCCCTCCGGCTACACTCAGTGTGGTCGCCATGAACATGATGTCCTTCCCGCTAACGCAATCACGCGAAGTGACCCCCACCAAAACGTGTCCTTCAAGCTCATCTGTTGGATCACAAGGTCCGCGCATTAGACTCGCTCCGGCACCAACGACCTTCATCGGGATCGACGGCGACTGAATGGACACCGTGTCTGTGATAGAGCTGTTAACAACACGCAGGAGAATCTTCTCCCCTTTGTTTGCCCTAATCATCGAGTCGACGTTCTGGACGTACCTTCCATCTCTTGTATTCGGAAGGTTCGCCTCGATCGTGGTCTCCGGATAGCCTCTGCCATTGAGCATCCAGTACGTATCCTTCATATCGGCAAAGGGCAGCGGCTGCGTGTTCTCACTGGCATCGTGAAACTCGGGATCAAAGGAAAGGATCAAAAGCGGCTTTTCCACGTCGTAAGCGCTCGATCCGTCTCCGTCGTTGTAGGCGTAGCGCTGGCCGGTATGGTGAATGAACCCGTTCTCGAACACGTGGCCATCCTCGGTTTTGTCCTGGGCAGCGTGTACGTAGAGATGCCCAATCATCCCCATCTGCATGTGCTCGCTCGCCTCGACGTGGCAGTGCCACATGAAAGTCCCCGGCTGCTTCTGGTTGTAGTAGTAGGTAAACGTGCCGCCCATGTGGATCGAGAGCGTGTTCTCAGGAACACCGTCAAAGGCCCCGCTGGCTCCCGGGTAACCGTGGTAGTGAACCGTATGGGGATCATCCAGGTCGGGACGTATCACCATTCCCATGTTGCTAAGTGACAGGAAGAACTCGTCGTTCTCTTCGAGTATGATCGTGGGTGCAGGCCACTTTGCATCCAGGAAACCCACGTTCATCACGTCTTCCGGCGCGTGGCCGGTCAGATCCGTGAAGCCGAACATGTACTGGTGACGGCCTCTAGTTCGGCCGGACTTCACGTCTAGCGTAGGGTTGGCCCTCACGTCCGACATGTTGACGAAGCCGTCCCCGGCCCCCGCGTGCATACATTTGACCGAGCGACCTTCGAGTATCGGGTCGTCCCAATCGTCGATTTCGGCATCCCCATCCGTATCTCCAGGACACTGAACGAAGATGTCAGCAGACGCTGGCACGGTCAGAAGGAGCGTGAGCATCAAGCCAAGGAAGCCCAGCCTGTAGCTATTGTGGCTTGCGCACGCCATTTGCCATGTCTGTGCCAAGTCTTCGCGATGTCCAGTCATCACCGTCTCCTTCAATTGGACGCAGCTCATCAGTTCTGTCCAGCTCATCAGTTCTGCCCGCTACAAAGTAGGGTGGCAGCGTTTTGGCCTGCCGGTCCAGGTGCGCCGCCAAAGAGGACGACCAACGGACCGACGTCGGCATAGTTGGTTTGGCCATCTCCATTGAAATCTGCATGCTCGTTGTTCGAGCCGAATGCGGCGATGAACATCGCGACGTCGTTAAAGTTGACAACGTGATTGTCGTCCAGATCCGGGTCGCACTGGTTCCCGTAGCCATCTTGGTTGGTGTCCCGCTGGTCTGCATTCGCAATGTCGAGGCAGTCGTCCACATCGTCGTCGACTCCGTCCCCGTCCCCATCATATCCAGAGAAGAGAGAGGACAGGGAGACGCCGTCACCGAGGAAGAGATCTGTGTTTGTATTGTCCAACGGCACGCCGGGGGCGATATCACAATTCGGCTCTGTGCAGGGGATCTCGTCCGCACCGACGTCCACGCTGGTGCACGAGGTCATTTCATCCATCCTGCGATCGCCTTCGATGTCGGATCCCAACGAGGGGTACTCGGGTATTTGCCAGTCGGTTCCAGTCTCCCAGGCGCCTCCGGACGAACGGATGTGGTAGTCGCCTAACGGGTGCAGCGGACCAAAGGCGATATCGATCCAGTTTCCAGACTCGTCGAAGGTGACCGCTGTTGAGATAAAGTTGATCTCGTTGCCACCCATGGCCTCTTCACCACCGCGCTCGACATGAATATTCCGGTTTTGGTTGAGGTAGGGAGTCACGAAATCCGGGTCGTCTTGCGTGTTGTTCTCGTTGTATCCGTTCACATCCGTGATCACGCTGAACTGCGGATCAAGCACGCCGGATGAGCCAACGACGGCCAGGTCCCAGTACTCTTTGGCCAGGTGGACCACCAAGCCCCCCGCACCTTCATTCTGGGTCCCGTCGTAAGCGAACGACCGGTTCTTCCAGTGGATGTTGTTCACGAGCGTGGGATTGCTGAAGTCCGCGTACGCCGGGTTAATGACATGATCTGGCCTTAGGAGTGAAAGGCGTGCCTCTAGCGCAAGGCTGTTCGCGTGTGCCACTAGGCCTGCCGGCTGCGGGTTCGAGTAGGTCGGATCGTTAGAGAAGGCCACCTCAGCCGTGGCGGTACTGTCGTTGTGCGCCACGGTGTTGTTGATGAACTTCACCTGGAGCGCATCCTGAAGCGAGACGGCACCGGAATAGCCAGCAACATTGTTCACGATCATGTTGTTCGTGATCACGATCTGATGCCAGCTGGCCGGGTCGTCGGGTGCTGCCTCCACGTCCTTGCCGTTCACGGCCTCGAGACGGATCCCGCCACCGGACCCCGTTCCGGCCGAGTTCCCCTGGATCAGATTCGCGTTGATCAACAACGACCCGGTACCCGCTGTAAGGGGCATTTCTTCGGGAGTCGTCACCTCATATTCCGCGTCGTCCGGCCCATCAGTATCTCCAGCGACGGGATCAGCATCTCCCGTGATGAAGATTCCGCCACCAGAGCCGCTCGTGGTTCCGTTCCAGGCCTCGTTGAAGAGGATCACGTTGTTTTTGATGACCCCTCCTTCGCTCAGCCCGAAGTGGCCAATACCTGCCCCGTCCTTCCCGGAGAAGTTCCCACAGATGTAGTTGTCACGAATGCTGTAATCGTCGGCCCCCATGAACACGGCGATGCCGCCAGCGCCCCGGGAGACTCCCAAGGTTCCGCCATTCATATAGATGTGGTTGTGATGAATTTCGGCATTCTCATTCTCGGAACTCACGATCCCGGGTACGGAGTCGTCGCCATCGATCGCACCCCTGTAGTTCCCCACACCCAGTCGAATCCCACCGGCGAAGAGCCCCTGGTTCTGGTGAAGGGTATTATTGGAGAACTCGACGTTCTTCGCGTACGGCCCGATGAAAGCGGCGCCGCCATTGTCCGTTCCTGTCATCCTGAAGCCGTCGACGCGGGCGTGGCTTGAGGCTGACTCATTGTGGTTCAAGACAGCTACTGCGAGAGCCCCTACACCATTGTTGGAAACGACCACTGTCGCAGTCTCATCGCCTTGGGCCACGATGCTGGCGTCGCTGTAGGACAGGTAAGGGGGATTGCCCGACGTGGACTCGCCGAGTTTTTCAAAACCGTTCTGCCAGTTGAAGGCACCAGAGCCCCATGATTGGTCACCGCGGGACGTCGCATTCGCCACCACCATGTCGCCGAGATCCAACTCGGGTCCGCTGAGGGTCACGCTCAACGTTTGTTCATCGTTAGCGTTCTCGCCGTCATGGCCCGTTGTTGCGATAGGATTGCCCTGATCGACTCCCGAATAGAAGACGCTGCTGATCTTGCGAGTTACCCCGCTCGTGGTGCTAGCGTTGGCCACGATTTGCGCGCCGGAAGCAGTCGCAATGTCCGCTTCCTTGAGATACCAGATCTCGGAGGTCGCAGAATAGCTGGAGCCCTGGTTCTGGAGTCTTTCCTCGGCCTGGGTGAGTTCTATGCCTCCGTAGGTGATCCCAGAGAAATCGGTGGCGGAATCATTGGCTTCTGCATGAGCCATCACCACCAACAGGCGGTCGTCACCCGCCGGCGCCGCATGGGCGTAGCCGGGGTAATCTCCGTCCTTCCAGTCGCCGATCTGACGGACCTTGTTGACAAACGAAATCTTGTTGCCCCAGACGGTCACTGCAGGAGCGGCGATGAAAGCCACGCCCGTCTCGAGCCCGAAGTAGTTTCCGGTATTTTCGCCAGGACCATCCCTGTTCGGAGGCGGAACCTGGCCCTCGAGAATTTCTATGTCTCCACTTGCATACAATTCATTCATCTTGTCTTGCCAGGTGAGGAGATGCTCTGCCGGGGTGTTGGCACCGTTGATCACCGTACTGCCCGCTCCATATCCCTGGAGCTGGAGGTTCTTGTACAGGATCACATTTTCCACATACACGCCGGNCTCGACGAGGACGAGACCGCCTTCGCTAGCCAAATCGATCCCATCTTGAATCGAGCCGCCAGTGGCCACTTTCACGGCCGCTCCTGGATCTCCGGCCGTCAGAGTCACACCGATGTTGCTTNTGGCGTCGTTGTCGCCGCGGCGCACGAGTAGCGTGCCGGTCTCGAGGTCCTCCGGAGCCANGAACTCAATCTTCTCGTCTGTCCAACTCGTGATCTTATCGCTCGGGATCTCGACGTCCCCGACCGTCACGGTCCCCGGGTTGGCTCCGAACCCGTAGTCGCGTTTTATGTTCGCCGGCTCGTTGGGTTGGTCATCTGGATTCCAAAGGGGATTCGGGACCTCTACTTCGCCTTGGGATGTGATCGTCACCTGCTGACCAAACATGCCCGAGGTAATGACGGGACCACCCGTAGGACCGTCCACCCTTTCGATCCCGGGGACGCCATCCACGAACCGGCAGTCCAGCGGATTTTGATCCGCTCCTGCGTGGGCAGCGAGGGGAACCACGGGTGTGTCCAGGTAGGTAGTCCGCCCAGACCAGAACTGGAAGGTGTAGTTACAGAACTGCGAATACATCGGGTTGAAGTAAGGATCCGGATTCAACGGATCCGGTCCTGGATCGTTGAGGCACACGGTCATCATTCGTGGTGATACACCCGTGGGACTCGGCACGTTTACTGTGTAGCTGCCCGGAAGCAAGGCATTGTACTTACCGAACTCATCCGTATACGTGCGCACGACTTCGTGTCCGTCCCAGTCACGAATCGAGACGGGGATCCACTTCGGGGCGTACTTCTCACCGAACTGCGGCGAGGTCTGATCGAATTCGTTCGAGAGGTCGTCGAGCACGAAGCCCACCACGCGGGCGGCCCTCGGAACTTCGGTGTACATAAAGAAGTCGGCCGCTGCGTTCTGTGCCTCGTGAAGCGNTACCTGCCTTTGGTTGCAAAGAGGCCTCGGCTCGCCCGCGTAGGGCGCCTCGACGGAGGGGAAGAGCGTCAGGAAACTCGGAACTTTTTCCGTAAGGCCTTCCTCTACGCGATCGCCCACGCACCGGGATGGCAACAGCAGAGGACTGGGGGTGTAGGTATCACCGAAGTCGACGTTCTTGCCCTCTTCATTCAGCGGCAAGTAGCCCGGAGGCGTGGCAGCCTCGACGATGTAGGTCCCCACCGGGAGTTCCNNCNCACCGGCCGGGCCACCGAACGCGTAGCCGCCGTCGAAGACAGCCGGGCGGGCCTGGTTGTAGGTCCGCAGCCCTTCGAAACAGTCGTCGGCCTGCATGTTGGGATCACCGTGCACGTGGAAGGGGTTCTGGGTGCCCTCTGCGGCGGTGCAGGCTCGCGGGCAACCCGTGGGCTTGTTGTCATCCCAGCTGTCGGTTGTGGCCACACGCACTGCGTCGCCAAGTTCGAAAACACTGTTATCGTTGCGGTCGACGTCCTCAGGCCCAATCAAGCCCTCGCACTCGGCCATCGTCACAGTATCGTTCATGGCATCGTACGTGCACTTACTCCAGCCCTGCGGGTGGTTGTCCACGTCGGCGCGCTGAATGCCGGACGATAAGTTGGTATCGTCGATGTGTCCGTCTTCGTCCATGTCCTCGTAGAGGTTGATCTGGACTCGCGGGATCCCAGGCTCCCACTCCTCGCCGGCTGCCGCCCACGGGTCGTCCTCGGCACGCGTCGTTGCGTACATCACGACTCCGCTGATACCGCCATTCTCACCCGGCGCGTAGACTGATTTGCCGAAATCTGCGCGAATTGCAGATCCGAGAAACAGTTGGATTCCCTGGGTGAGTACCGCGCCCATCTCGGTGCGGGAATACGGATTACCTGTATTCGGGTTGTTAAGCGCCTCACCGGTCTCCGGGTTCATCTGCTTCTGCAGATTCATGAACGGATGGTCCAAATCGGTAATTTCGCCTCCGCCGTCGACCCAGAACGTCGCGCCGGTCGCCTTGAATCGGGCGAAATCCACCTCCGCTACCAACCAGTGGAAGAAGGGGAAGACCTGCTCCATCGGAGAAGCGCCCCCGAGGTCGGTGGGCATCTCCTGGTAGATCGTGCCGTCTCGGAAGCGAAGAAGAACCGCCTGCTCGAACATCCCATTGCCCAACGCACAGGACCCCGTATACTCTTCAGGCTGCCACGGGTCGCACTCGTCGCTATCCCGGAATCCGTTCTCATTGGCGTCGTAGAAGACGTTCCCCTCGAAGCGCCCGAACCACTGGAAGACCTGCACCTCACCCAGGTCCACCTCGCCACCCTCTGCCGGGATTTCGACACCGTGCTTGCCGACGATCAACTGGAGGTACTGGTCGAATACCACAAGTTGATATTGCCCGGGCGGAATGTTTTCGATCAAGAACTTCCCATCCTCACCGCAGGGCTGTGCGGCCAGGCCAATAACGGCGACGTCGCCTCCAATCGACAGATCGTTCAGCGCTACCCAGCAGGAACCGGTAGTCGGTCCGGGTTCGCCGGGAAAGAAATGCATGAGCGGCGGCCGAGAGGTATGCAAGTTGACGACTTGTCCGGATAACGACCCGACCGGTTCTCCACCGGTGGGAGCGGTCAAGTTCGAGAACGGCTGAATGAAGCCGAAAAACGCGTGCGGACCCGGCCGCCCAAACTCAGCAAAGTACGGGGGCTCGTTGGGCTTGACCCACGCATCGATGGTCTTCTTGCCCTCCATGGTGGAGGTCTGCTGCCATTGAGCCCCTGTGTTCCCCGGCGGCATGCAATTGACACCGTACTTCCCGGGCCAGAGATTCTTGAAGATTACAACGCCGTCAGCATCGCTGATCAGGAATCCGTCGCCTTGGGTCTCCACTGATTCCGGAAGGCCTTCATTGTCGACTATGATGACACCGTTCGAATCTTTCCCGTAGGTAGTCCCGACCGCATCGCCGTACGCGTTATAGGCAGTCTGCGCCGCCTCATCCTCTATCGTGCAGACGAAGCCTTCAAGTCCCTGCTCCTGCCCTTCGAAAGATCCGGGCTCGTTGTCGATCGGCCCAATGTCGTGGAATACATACGCGGTGATCTGCGCAGTCGGAAGCGGGAGGGAGTGCACCCTAACCTGCACGGTCCCGGCGCCCACAGGAACGGGGGCCCCACCATTGGAGTATCCTTGGGCCAGCACGGATACGAAGTGCCTCATGGTTGGGTCTGCAGCAACGGTCGCAGTTTGACTCGGTACGTGCCCAGTTTCCTCTACTGGAGCGTGGCTATTGTGAATGCTTAACGAGAGGCTGTCGGCTACCACCGTGCCAGGTGTGACAGGGTGAGTGTTGTCCTCTTCGAGCAGATACCGGAACGGCCAGACGCCGTTGCCGTTCTCGTCGACGACGGTCAAATCAAAGGCGTTGGCAGGCCCTGCGGCCAGCACGCTGAATGCAAGGGCAATTGCCACGATCACCACCGACCAACGGTCAGTAGTTTTAGCGCCCTTTCGTTTGAGAGTGCTCCCTAGGACTGCCACCGCTGCTTCCAGGATTGCCACTGCTTCTTCCCCTACTCTGTTGCCTGTCCGACCGCTGAATTCGTGTACTCAGGCTGCTGAGATGTGTTCGAACCCTTTACATGGACCGACATCATCGATGGGACGCATTAAGGCAATCTGAAGGCTGCGGGTTGGCAGCTTCTGCCTATAAGGTAGGGCCTGGTGGTGTTGAGCTGAGGGGATGTGGGAAGGGCCAGCGGTGGAAGCTTGCCCCACCGTTCATTCATTCGGGCTTCAGCGGTCGCGACTACCCTCTCGGGGCCTGATATCGACAGCGGTCAATTCAGAACCAGGCCCTTGGTGCGCGCTGTTTTCACCAGCCAGAGAAGATTGCTCAGCCACGATCGGAGTAGTAGAAAAATCCGACCGGGGTAGTAAAGAAATGAATGAAGGGAGTCGATATGCTCGACCGGAGGGACAAGTTGTCTAAGGAACGCTCCCACGTGTTGCAAAGAATGCAAGGACTCTTCTCCATACTGCTGGTCGGCCTGTTGGTCGGAATGCCTGGTTTGGGCGCTGCAGGCCATGATCAGCATCACATTGCTGCCGCCGGCCAGCACGGCGGCGATGCTCACGCGCATCATCGCAAAGCGGTGGCCGTTGAAGACGGCTACACGCAGAGTGTCCGGTCGTACGCGGTCCCTGACATCACCGTGACTACTCAGGATGGTCACGCGACGTCTCTCGTGGACCTGCTAGATGAAGACGGTCCGATCTTGCTGAATTTCATTTTCACGAGCTGCACGACCATCTGCCCGGTGATGACAGCCACATTTTCCCAGGTCCACCACCTACTCGGTGAAGATGCGGATGGGGTTCGGATGATCTCGATCTCCATCGACCCTGAGTACGATACGCCTGCGAGGCTCTCCAAGTACGCCAGCCGGCACGGAGCTGGCGAATCCTGGAGCTTCTTGACTGGAAAGCAGTCGGAGATCGTCCAGATCCAACGAGCATTTGATGCCTACCGCGGTTCGAAGATGAACCACATTCCAATCATGTTGATGCGGCGCAGCCAGAGCGAGCCGTGGCTCCGGATCGAAGGGTTCCCCACAGCCTCTCAGGTGGTGAAGCATTACAGGGAACTCGGCTTCCAGTGAATGTCGATGCTTTTCGCCGAAAGCGTTCGGCAGTCTTTCCACCTGGGATAGGGGGACTGGCGATGCTCCTCCTGTCTGGAGCTGTTGGCGCTGCCGTTGGTATCGAAGAAGTCGGCAAGGGCATCTACGAGAAGGGAATCGGTACCGCGGGCAGAGTGATTCAGGCGACCGTGGTCGGGGACGTTCGAATAAGCGGCACTCAGCTGTCGTGTGTGGAGTGCCACCAGAAAAGCGGTCTGGGCTGGAGTGAGGGCGGCACGGTGCCCCCCCCGCTCAACAGCAGTGCGCTCTACTCACCCCGCAGGCGCGGGATGCAGCTGGACAAGGAAGAGGCAGATGAAGGGTTGCGCGTAGCCTATCGATCGGCATCGGTGGATTCCGCAGGCCGTCCTGCCTACAACGAGGAGTCACTGGCTCGCGCCATTCGGGACGGCATTGACTCTGCGGGTCGCTCCCTCGACCCCATGATGCCGCGCTACCAGCTGGACGATTCCGAGATGGCTTCCGTGATCGAGTACCTGAAGACGTTGTCTGTGGTTGATGCACCGGGTGTGACGGACTCCACGATTCACCTGGCGACGATCGTAGCCGATGGTGTCGACGCTACCCGCAAGCGAGCCATGCTGGAGATCCTCGAGATGCAGATCAAGGATCGGAACGCCGGGACGCGCGGCGAGATTCTGCGCGCACGCCATAGCCCGAATTTCAAGCGCTGGGAGTACGAGTCCTACCGCCAGTTCGAGTTGCACGTGTGGCAGCTGTCCGCCGACCCCGGACAGTGGCGGGCACAGCTGGAGGCGCATTACGAGCGCGAGCCTGTCTTCGCCATGATGAGCGGCATCGTGGAGGGTGAGTGGAGTCCGATCCACGAGTTCTGTGAAGACTACGAGCTTCCTTGTCTCTTCCCGAACACGGCTCTGCCCGCACCTGCGGAAGGTGACTTCTTCTCGATCTACTTCAACGGGGGAGTCTCTCTCGAGGCAAACGCCCTGGCACACCTCTTTCGCGATCCTTCACACGCCGTTCAGGAAGACTCGGTGATTCAAGTTCATCGAATGGATGGAGCAGGCATCGCAGCGGCACGCGAGCTGACCGATGCGCTCAAGGGGAGCTTGCGGCTGCGGAGCTGGGAAATTGAGCAGGAGCAGGATTTTGCGACCGGCGTGGATGCCCAGAATTTCAGTGAGTCCGACTTGCTCGTATCGTGGCTGGAGGGGGACGATCTCGCTCTGCTGGCCAAGCAGATTGCCTCATCAGCGTCACCGGGTAGGGTGATCGTCTCGGAATCAATGGCCGGCGACCAACTCGATACCGTACGTGAGATGTTGGGCGATCGCCTCTACGTGATTCGCCCGCGTGATCTGCCCGAGAAGGAGGCTCTGCAGTTTCGCCGGGTGGGTGTCTGGCTTCGCTCCCGCGATATCGAGGTCCGGCATCCCCATCTCCAGGCCGACACCTATCTCGCCGTAACTCTAACGGCCAGCGCGATTACGCATCTGGGCAAGAATTTCTCCCGTGAGTTGCTTATCGAGCGTCTGGAACACGTCACTGACACCTCAGTCTACACCGGCTTCTACCCGCGCTTGAGCCTGGGCCCGGGACAGCGCTATGCATCGAAGGGCTGTTACCTGCTCCGCAACACCGAGGGCCTCGAGCCTTCATGGGAGGTGGTAGGCGATTGGATCGTTCCCTGATGCTCCTTGCACATCGGACTCTCTCTTAGATCATCGCCCCAAAGTGTCCAAACTTGGCCGGTGGCTCACTGTGGATCACCCGAAGTTTGTGCCTTCACTTTGCCTTCATCTGTCGGTGGAATCCGGGCGGAGGAGCTGTCCATGCGGCTCTGCCTCCTGGTGGGTTCATATTACCTTCACCCTCTGCCTCCTGGTGGGTTCATATCACCTTCAGAATTGGATCCTACGGTCCGAAGAGCTTGGAAAGGGGTGCAGATTCGATTCGCATCCCGGTTATGAACAAGACGATCTGGGTTGCCAAGAAGGTAATCTGGATTTGTCCTGCAGACCTCAATCTGGACCAAACGTCTCATTTGATCACTTGAGGAGAAACCGTGCATTCGTGTAACCGATGGATACAAGTCATCACACCGTGTCTCTTGCTGGTAGCTTGCGGTGGCGGGGAAGAGGGCGCTGTCACAGTAAAGGGACAACGGGTCACTACAAAGGGTCTAGAGGCGAGTTCGGTCCGCCCTGCAGAAGCGGGTGCAGAATCTGTCTCCGATCGTCGCCCCCAATCTGATTCGCTGGTTCCCTCCGACTCCGTCGCACCGTCAGAGGCAGCGGATACGCCTGATGCAATCGGCGCTAGGCCCGACACTTCCGGTGACAAGGCTGAAGAATATTTCGCCGATGAAGTCCGGACACCCGGCAGCGTCGAGGATGGCAACATCGGGACCAAAGAGGGTTCCAACAGAGAGGGAACGCGAGTAGCGTATTCGCAAGGAGGCTTCTTCGAGGATCGATCCGAGGGCACAAGAGCTGAAACCAGCGACGCAGCGGAGTCGGAAGCCGGTCAGAGGGAAGATCAGAGGGAAGAGGTGGACGAGGTCGCATCTGTTGGCTCGTCCCGTTACCTCTTCGACAACCCGATGAATGACCCTTTGGCGCCGGTGAACCTCGATGTCAGCGAATCCGGCCAAGGTACGAGTACCAATAACTCGGGTAGGACGTCATCCTTCGTCGTCAACGATAGTGGCAGCTTCACATACGGGTATGACACGGCGGATAGTGCAACCGATGTGGGTCCTGTTTCTGTCGAAGGCACCATCAGTTCGGACGGCTCGGTTTTGATGAAGGTCTGTGCGACGCGGTTTGGGTTATGCCTGGACTTTAACGGCAACGAGAGCTCGTGAATGCCTCGCGCGTTCCCCATTCAAAGGAGTTGGGGGATGTCCTAGAGACACCCCTCCCTCTCCTGGGAGCCTTTGCGAGCATCGAGAGTTCCGTTCTTGGACCGCTGCATTCACGCAGGCCGAGAGTTCGTTCTTGGACCGCTGCATTCACGCAGGCCGAGAGTTCGTTCTTGGACCGCTGC
>PBYF01000031.1 GCA_002729515.1 Deltaproteobacteria bacterium | reverse complement strand
CCGTGGGATGTATGCGCCGCTGTGCCATTCAGCCCTTCTGACCGACGACCGCCGTGGGATGTATGCGCCGCTGTGCCATTCAGCCCTTCTTGTTGTAGCGCTCGATCACCATATCCGTGATGTCGAGAGCCTCGCGGGTGTAGAGCACCCCGGGCGTGCCCCGGCGCAAGATCATGGTGAAGCCTTCCTGCTTGCCGAGCGACTCGATGATCTCACCCAGCTTGGCGAGAAGCGGCCCCTCGAGGCGCCGCTGGTCCACCTGCATCTGGCCCTCGATCTCTTTCCCCTTGGCCTGGATCTCGTTCTGCAATTCGACCAGGTCGAGCTGCTTCTGGTAGAGCGCCTCGTCGGAAAGCACGAACTTCTTGGCCTTCATTTCTTCTTCGAGCGCCCTGAACTTGTCGAAGAGCGGCTGCACCGAGGCCTGGGCTTCGCGCTGCTTGCGCGCGAACTCCTCGCGGGCCGCCTTGCCCTCCTCGGTCGAGCTGATCGCCTGTTCGATGTCGACGACCCCGATCTTGATGCCGCCGTCGGATGCGGCCGTGCCGATGGCGAGCATCGCGCCGACCGCGAACAGAACGAGCGTTTTCTTGACCTTCATGACCTTCACCTCTCTTTTCGGATGTCGGGGGGAGCAGCGCCGGGCTAGAAGTCCGCTCCCCCCATGGAGAACTCGAAGACCGGAGAATCCTCGACCGCGAGCTTGTCCAGCGGAAAGCCCATGATCACCGCGAGCGGCCCGAAGGGTGAAAACCACTGCACACCCACGCCGGTACCGTAGCGCCAGTCCGTGACGTCGAACAGGAGTTCGTCCTCCGCGAAGGCGTTCCCGGTGTCGAAGAAAACCAGCCCCTGGAGGCCCAGGGTCTCGGAGATCGGGAACCGGTACTCCAGGGTGGACGAGATGAACTGGTTCCCACCGATCACGTCCGTGCTGTAGATATTGTTGACCTGGTCGATCCCGTTGCAGGGCTCCACCGGACAGTACGTCGAAACCTCCTGGCGCAGGTTATCGGAGGCGATCCCCTCAGCGCTGCGGTCGCGAACGCCAGCCTCCTCCTTCTCCAGCGGCAGGTACAACCCGGCGCTCTGACCCGGCCTGAGGATGGGCCGCCGCGGCCCCACCGAGCGCGCCCGGAAGCCCCGCAGCTGGAACTCGCCGAGCCCGCCGAGAATGTAGCGCTCCGAGAGCGGGAGCTTCAGGTTCGTATCGATCTCCGTCAGCGGACGGATGGTATCGTCGTGAGGGAGGGGTGAACCCGCGAGGCCGAAATCGGAGATGCTGTTGAAGGGGTACGCGTAGCCGAGGCGCGTCCCCACGACGAAGCTCGAATTGGGCAGCAGCCAGCGCGGCGCGCCGAGGTAGAAGATCGCCCGGAGCTCGGCCCGGGCGAACTTCGCGAAGCCCAGCAGGCCGGCGCCGTCCAGGTTCGCACCGATATCCCACCCCTCCGTCGGCGCAAAGCGATCGTTGCGGGTATCCGATTGCACGGAAATACCCAGCATGCTCACGTCGCGCCAGCCGCCCTCGAACTCGCGCAAGATGAGCGCCGCGCCGGTGAGGTAGCGCTCGTCCACCAGTTTCTTGCGCTGGTAGCTGTAGCGGAGGTAGAGCCGGTTGCGCTTGTCCTCGGTCAGCGCGTGGCCCAGGCTGAACTCGCCGCCGATCTGACTCTGCTCGTAGCTTTCGAAGTTGACCAGCGTGCTGAAGCCGGTGACCGAGAGGCTCCATTCGCTGCCGAGAAAATAGGGATCCGTCAGGCTCAGGTAGAAGCGCTGCGTTTCCCCGCCGTACTCCACCGACGCCGTGGTGGCAAAGCCGCGGCCGAACAGGTTCGACTGCTGGAGCGACCCGGTGCCCACGATGCCGTCCTGGGAGGAATAGCCGGCGCCGAAGCTGAAAGAGCCCGTCGGGCGCTCGACCACGCGCACCTCCATGTCGAGCTGCTCCGATACCTCCGTCGGCTGCATCTGGATGTCCACTTCCTCGAAGTAGCCCGAGCCCTCGATCCGCAGCCGCGAGAGCATCACCGCGCGCTGCGAATAGAGTTCGCCCTCGACCAGCGCGACCTCGCGGCGGACCACCGGATCGACCGTGACCGTATTGCCGGAGATGTCGATCTCGCGAATGAAGTAGAGGGGTCCCTTGCGGACCTGGAAGATCACGTCGACCACCTGGTCGGTGTCCGACACATTCGAAAGCGGCTGCACGTTGGCGAAGTAGAAACCGCGGTTCGTGTAGTACTCCGTCAAGAGCGTCACGCTATCCGAGAGATAGGTGCGGTTGAAGACGTCTCCTTCTTTCAGCAGGAGCCGCTGCTTGAGCTTCTCTACATCGACGGTCTCATCGCCTGCGATGGCGATGCTGCCCACATCGAAGCGCAGGCCCTCGGAGATGTGGACCTTCACATCGAGCCCTTCGGGGGAGGGAATCACCTTGGGTTCGCCGATCTCGGCCTGGAGATAGCCGGCATCCGCGTACCGTTTCTGCACGGTCTGCAGGTCCTGGAGAAAGAGAGGCTCGGCGTAGGTCCCGGAGCGGTCGAACCAGGAGGTGGCGTAGGACCACCAGCGCCAACGCTTCGTCTGGAAGTCCTGGACCAGCTCGTCGTCGCCGAAGGCCTCGTTGCCCACGAACTCGATCTTGCGGAGCTTGAGCTTCTCGTTCTCATCGACGACGAAGTGGATGCCGACGGCGTGCTCCGCGAGCGGATCGATCTCGTAGCTCACCTCCGCCAGGTAGTAGCCCTGGGCCCGGTAGAGGGCGGCGATCCGCTCGCGGTTCTCGAAGAGCAGGGGGTAGTCGAGAGTCGAGCCCGTCGTGAGCGTCAGGATGTCCCGGATCTTGTCGCCCTCGACATTCTCGTTGCCCGAGATCGAAATCTGCCGGACGACCGGGTTCTCCTCGACCTCGAAGACGACGACAAAACCCGCCGGCGTCTGCTCCCGGAAAACGCGCACGTTGCGGAAGAAGCCGAGCGCGTTGATCTCGCGCACGTCGCGCGCGATCTGTGCCGAGCGGTAGGTTCCACCCGCACGCGTCGCGACGCGCGCCAGAATTGCGGCCGACTCGATGCGCCGGTTGCCGCGCACGCGCACCTCGGCAATGCCGCCCGCGCGGCTGGGCCCCCGGGGCGCCCCGCCCAGCGTCAAGCGGTAGCGGACCACAATGCCATCGGGTCCGCGCTCCGTCTCGACCGCGGCGCTGGCGACACCCGGCTCGGCGCGCAGCAGCGCCAGGTCGTCGCGAACGGTGGCGCTGTCGTAGGCTCCGCCGCTGCGCGTCCCGAGCTTTGGCAACAGCTGGCCCGCGGCGTTGCCAGCACCCTCGATGCTAACGCGGGCCACCACGGGCGGTGTGGAGCCCGCAACCCGCTCGACGACGCCGTCGGCCACCTCGTTCACCCGGGAGAGCAGGACGTCGTCGGCATCGGCGGTGAGCACCAGGGTCTGCGCCTCGAGACCCGGGGCCTCGGGCGTCATGCGCACGTCGAGGCTGTAGCGCCCCGCCAACTCGGTGACGCTCCCCGTCACGACCCACGCCGCCCCGGCGCGCGCCGCAACCCGCCGCAGGGCCGCGTCTCCCGTCGGGCCTCCAGACCCCGGCGCGGCGGCCGCCGCCGCGCCGGGGTCTAGAACGCGCACCCGTCCACTGGCCTCGAGCCGGCTGCGCACGAGGTTGGCCAATGATTCGCCCAGGTAATCAATCGGCTTGGCACTGTGGACCCGGAAGGCCAGCACCAGCACGCTCGGCTGCGCCGAAACCCCGGCGCCTGGCTCTGGCTCCCCCGCCGACCGGGCCGCCGGATCCGGCGCCCCGACGGCCGTGGCCGCCGGATCCGGCGCCCCGACGGCCGCGGCCGGAACCGCCCACGCCAGGCCGAGGCAGGCCACTACCCCCAGGGAGAGGCTTCGAGCCCGCAGCGGGTGGGGATTGACGCGCACAGTGATCCGCCGGCGAGGGTAGTGCGGCCCCGCTGCCGCGCACAAGCCCCATCTGGGGTATTTCTCTTTCGTTCCCGGACGGTTATGTTCTCCTGGCTCCCATGTCCTGCCGATGCACCGCACGCGCCGCAGCCAGTCTTTTGTTCGCTCTCGCCTCGGTCGCCGGCGCCAACGCCTCGGCTGTCTGCGTCGACGAGCTCGCGGACGGGGACGTGCTGGTGACCGACCTGACCGCCAACCAGATCATCCGGCTCACCGACCTGACGGGCGCCAACCCGAATAACAACCAGGAACGCGTCTGCGTTGGAGAAAGCCCGGAGCCGCTTGCCGGCGGAGCCACGGAGGGGGTGCTCTTTCCGAGCGATGTCGTGAACGACCGCGAGGGGCGCCTGTGGATCACGATGCACGACAACGTGGTGCGCGCCGACCCCGGCGCCAACACCCAGGAGTTCGTGGGTTGGTGGGGCTTGCCGGGCCCCCCCGTCACGTATCCCCTCGGCCTCGCGAAGCAGCGGGACGGGCCCCTATTCGTGGCGTGGACTCCAATGACCAGCGAAGCAGCGGTCCGCCAGCTCGATCCCGTCACCGGCCTCTCCTTCGAATTCGTGGCGTGGTACTCTCTGGATGATCGCCTGGGCCTTCCGCTCGGGGTGATCTTCGACCCGCGCCCGGGCGCCGCCGCGAACGACCTGCTGGTGTCCGCAAGCTACTCCTCGAAGAGCTTTGTGGGGCCCGCAATCTTCGCCGTAAACGGCGAAGAGCAGCGCACCACCGGAATCGCGCGGGACGGATTCCTCACGGCTCCCTACCGGCTCGCCTCCGTGGACGAGCAATACATCTACGCCACGAACGCCCCACCGTACCCCGGCCAGGTGCTCCAGATCGACCGCAGCGTGCCCTTCGATTACGAGGATCCCGAGGCCGATCCCTACGTCAACCAGAAGGTGATCAGCGCCGGGGGACTGCTCCACATGCCAACCGGTATTGTGTTCCTCGATCACCTGGAATTCTGCCCGTCCTGGCCCGCCTGCGTCCTGGTCGCGGACGCTGGCCCCGCGATCGGGACCGGCGTGATCCTGCGCATCGATTTCGATCCGGAGGCGGCGGATCCCTCGGCCACTTCCACGCAGACGCTGGTTTCGCATGGGCAATTGTTCTCGGATCCCTGGGGCCTCCGGGTGGTCGAAGGCATCGACCCGCTGCCCCCGGCGACGCTCTACGTAACCGCACTCGAGGGTGGGGCCGGCGTCGTGTTCGAGATCACGGAAACGGGCCGCGAAGTTCTAGCGGCCGGTTCTCCCTTCGAGCGGCCAAACGGCATCGTCGTGGACCCCCAAGACACAAACCGCCTGCTCGTCGCCGACGGCGAGCTGCCGGGGGTAATCGAGGTGGACATCACCACGGGCAACGCCAACCCGATAAGCGAAGGGGGCGATTTCAGCGAGCCCACCAACGTGATCGTCGACTCCGACGGTGAGCTGATCGTGACCGACCAGGGCGCGGCGAAGCTCTTCCGCGTCTCCGCTGGCGGCGGCGCGCCCGTGCTCCTCAGCCCCGCCGTCGATGAACTCGATCTGTTCCGCTCCCCCGTCAGCACCGCTATCGACCCCGACGGCTACCTCCACGTCACCGACGAGGGCAGCGCGACCGAACCCGGCCGCATCGTTCTCGTGAGCCCGGCNACCGGGAAGCAGTGGTGCTTGAACCAGGCCTATGGNNTTGGAACGCAAGGCTCCNCCGCCATCNACGGCATCCAGGACATTTTCTTCGACGAGAATGACGAGGCCGTCTACTCCATCGACGTCCCGCCGGATTCACCGNTCGANCCTTATCCGGTGCCACTCCTGCGCCGGTTCCCCGATGCCGATCCGGGCTTCTTCCCCGAATCGTTCAGCAGCGAGTACCACGAACCCCGCGGTGTCGCCCTCGCGGAAAACCGCGACATCCTCACGGTCGACGCGGGACAAAACCCCGGGGAAGGCCGCGTTTTGCGCCTCGACCCGCTCCCCGACCCGGCCGTCGAGCCACCCAGCGTGGTGAGCCACAGTGCGTCCCTCGACGAGCCCTTCGGCGTAGCCGTCTCGGGCAAGCCCCGGCTCAACCCGGCTTGGAGCGACTTCGACGAAGACGGCATCCCCGACCTGGAGGACAACTGCGTCGAAAACGCCAACCCCGATCAGGCGCCAGGACCAGGCGGAATGGGCTTTGGCCTCGCGTGCGACAGCCTCTGCTACGACCCCAGCGACTGCCTACCGATACATCCAAATTGCGACGCCAACGATGACAAGAAGGTTGGCTTCCCGGACCTTAGGATCCTGATGTCAGAATATGGGAACGACTGCACCGCGTACCCAGCGGAGAGCTGCAAGGCCGACTGCGACGGCGACAACAAGGTGGGCGTAAAAGACCTGAGGAGCCTCGTGTCCCAGTACGGCGATTCNGTCCTGGCCGGGCCCAAGGGCAATCTCGTCGATCTCGACCCGTGGGGCGCCGACNAGCCCNTCATCTGGGACCCGTTGGCAGCGGATCATCCATCGGAACCGCTGACGGTCCTGGAGGGGCCCGAGATCGNGTTCNAATGGNGGANNTNCTCCAGCTACTGTGTGGCAGAGTGGAAACTCCAGGCGGGCTCGAGCGAGGGCGGGGACGACTACGGCACGAGCGGCTGGCTCCCGGCCNCACGCTTTATCGCGATGCTGANNCACGAANTCNCCGANCTACCGACCGAAGGGGAGACGATTTACGTGCGGCTCTCCTACCGCCCGGAAGCGGCTGTAGACGCAGCTTTCACGGACGCCCAGTATGAAGGCGGGCCCGCCCCGCCGCCCTAGCCGGACTCCGGCAGTTCTTCCAGGTAGCCGTCCACGAGTTCGGTCTGGCGGCCGATGCGGGCTGCCAGCGTCGGGCTGTGGGTCACGACGACGAGCGCGGTCCCGTGCACGCGGTTCATTTGCAGCAGTAGCTCGAGCACCTGGTCGCCGGTTTTTGGGTCGAGGTTACCGGTGGGCTCATCGGCGAGCACGAGCGCAGGCTCGAGCACGAGCGCCCGGGCCACGGCGACGCGCTGGCGCTCGCCGCCCGAGAGCTTGCCCACCGGGTGCTCGAGGCGATGCTCGAGGCCCACCTCCCCGAGCAGCCCCGCGGCGCGCTCGCGCATCTCAGGGGCGGGCCGGCCGCCGACGAGGCCCGGCATCATCACGTTCTCCAACGCGTTGAACTCGGGAAGCAGGTGGTGAAACTGAAAGACGAAGCCCAGGCTTTTGTTTCGGAAGCGGGCCAGGCTGTGGCGTTCGCGCCGGGCCAGGTCCTCGCCCCGCAGGAGCACCCGCCCCGAACTCGGCCGATCGAGCGTTCCCAGGATGTGGAGCAGCGTGGACTTGCCGACGCCGGACACACCGAGAATCGCGACACGTTCGGCCGCGTGGATGCACAGGTCGACGCCCCGCAACACCTCGACCACTCCGTCGCCCGTCTGGAACGAGCGGCGCACACTCACCGCCTCGAGCAGTGCCTCACTCATACCGGAGCGACTCCACGGGGTCGAGGCGCGCGGCCTGGCGGCTCGGCAGGAGCGTTGCACCCAGGGAGAGGATCATCGCCATGGCCACCGCCAGGGCGATCTGCCCGACGTCGAGTTCGGCCGGCAGCGTCGAGAACTGGTAGACGCTGGCGGGCAGCGTGTCGATGCCGGTAACGGCCTCGATCTGCTGCTGCACCCAGGCGATGCGGGAAGTCACGGAGATGGCGGCCACCACGCCAATCGCCGTACCGACGAGCCCGATGAGCGTGCCCTCGATGGCGAAGATGCGCTCGATGGCCTCGTCCTCGGCCCCCATCGCCTTGAGGATCGCGATGTCGCTCTCCTTTTCCATGATCATCATCACGAGCGTGGCCACGATCGAGAAAGCCGCCACGACCATGATCATCGAGAGCAGCACGAGCATCATCACGCGTTCGCTCTTCAGCGCCTGGAAGAAGGCCGGGAAGAACTCCTTCCAGTCCCGCGTGAAATAGGGAAAACCGAGCGCCGCCTGCACGGCGCGGCCCACTGCGCGGGAGCGATAGTAGTCGGGAGTTCGCACCTCGATGCCATCCACCACGTCACCGGCCCGGCGGAATTCCTGGGCCGCGGCGAGCGTCACGTAGGTGAAGACCTCGTCGTACTGGAAGAAGCTCGAGCGGAAGACCCCCACGACCTGGAAGCGCTGCAGCCGCGGGGCCGGCCCGAGCGGCGTCTGCGGTCCGCCGAACGGGGAGATCAGCGTGAGCGCATCGCCCGCGCTCACTCCGAGCGCACCCGCGAGCTGGCTTCCGACCACGATCCCCGGAGCCCCGTCGGCCAACTCCGGAACATCGGAAGCCGGCGGAGCGCTGAGCGCCTCGAGGCCACCGGGAGTGAGCAGATCGTCCTCCAGGTCGGTGACGCGGCTCACCCGCGCTGGATCCACGCCGCGCACGCGCACCGCCATGATCTCGCCGGCAGAGCCGCGCACCATGCCCTCGGCGTCGAGGTAGGGCGACGCCGCCACCACGCCCTCGACCGCCTCCACGGCGGTCAGCACTGCGGGGTAGTCCTCGATCGGCCCGAAGCCGTGATGCACGGTCAGATGGGCTCGGTTGCCGATGATTTCCTCGCGCCAGGTGCGCTCGAAGCCGTTCATCACCGAGAGCACCGTGACGATGAGCCAGACCCCGGCCGCGATTCCGACGACGCAGATGCCCGTGATCACCGAGATGAACGTCTGGCGCCGCTTGGCCACGAGGTAACGCACGGCGATGAACCACTCGACTCGCTGGCGCGCGTCGATGAGCCCGGCCGCCGCGAGGGGGAGGAGTCCCAGCAGCACCAGCAGTGCGAGCGCCGCCAGGATCCAGCCGCCGCCGGCCCCGACCTGAGCTGCGGGCTCGACCAATACGGCGGCCAGCACCACCCCGGGAGTCAACGCCAGGGCCAGCAGCCGCAACATCTGTTCGCTCTCGCCCAATCCGCGCGCCGGTGCCCGCCGACGGCGCCAGGCGAGGAGCGCCGCGACCGCAACGCAGACGACCAGGGGCGCCAGCGCGAGAGTCCAGTTGGCGCTCGACCCCACGACCAGGCTGTAGCCGACGCCGAGAAGAACGAGGCTCCCCCGCGCCAGCTGGGACGAAGCGACGAAGCGAAGCACCAGCCAGACGACCGCCACGCACGACGCAATGGCGAGAACGGCCCAAGCCGCCTGACTGGCCCACGCCCGCGCCCATCCGATCTCGGCCACGATTTCGGAGTCGATCCAGTTGAGCGCCATCGCGCCCAGCAACGCCGCCCAGCAGACGCCGAAGACCGCCACGCTTCCCCAGCGTTTCGCGACCCGAGCAAAGCTCTCGAGCGTCACCACGGCGGAGCCCACGAAGAGCAGCGTGAGCGCGTTCACGCCCACCGCAATCGCCACGATCAACGTGAGCGCGAGCGTTCCGCCCGCCCTGCCGAGCAACTCCCAGATCTCAGCCATCGTCGCGCGGATTCACCTCGGGTCTCAGGTGCGGGAAGAGGATCACTTCGCGGATATGAGCCGCGTCGGACAGGACCATCACCAGCCGGTCCACGCCGACCCCCAGCCCACCCGTGGGCGGAAGCCCGTATTCGAGCGTGCGAATGTAGTCCTCGTCCAGGGGGTGGGCCTCCGCATCGCCGGCCCGGCGCGCGCCGGCCTGGGCTTCGAGCCGCTGCCTCTGGTCGTCCGGATCGTTGAGTTCACTGAAGGCGTTCCCGATTTCCATGCCCGCAAGGAAGGGTTCGAAACGCTCGACCAGGCGCGGCTCCTCGGCCGAACGCTTGGCCAGGGGCGAGAGCTCCCAGGGGTAGTCGGTCACGAAGGTGGGTTGCACCAACCCGGGCTCCACGTGCGCGCTGAAGAGATCGTCCACCAGCTTGGCCCAGGTGGGCGCCTCGCCCGGATCGAGTCCCCGGGCGCGCACCGCCTGGCGCAGGCCCTCCAGATCGTCGGTTTCGAGCACGTCGACCCCGGTCGCTTCCGCGATGGCGTCGCGCAAGGTCACCCGGGGCCAGGGCCCCTTCAGGTCGATCTTCTCGCCGCGAAACTCGATCCGGGTGTCACCGCGCACCTCGCGGGCGATCGACTCGATCATGGCCTCGGTGAGCTCCATCATGTCGCGGTAGTCCGCGTAGGCCCGGTAGCACTCCAGCATCGTGAACTCGGGGTTGTGCTTGCGCGACACTCCCTCGTTTCGGAAGTTGTGTCCGATCTCGTAGACCCGGTCGAGCCCGCCCGCCACCAGGCGCTTCAGGTAGAGCTCGTCGGAGATCCGCAGGTAGAGCTTCTGGTCGTAGGTCGCGTGGTGCGTCTCGAAGGGCAGCGCTGCGGCCCCGCCGTAGAGGGGCTGGAGCACGGGAGTTTCTACCTCGAGAAAGCCCCGCGCATCGAGAAAGGAACGCAGGGCGCGAATCGTCCGGCTGCGCAGCACCGCGATGCGCCGCGCGTCCTCGTTCACCAGCAGGTCGAGGGTGCGCTGGCGGTAACGCATCTCGACGTCCTTTAGCCCGTGCCACTTCTCGGGCAGCGGCCGCAACGCCTTGGCAAGCAGCTCGGCGCTGGCCACGTCGACGCTCAGCTCGCCCTTCTGGGTGCGCCAGACCCGGCCCTCGAAGCGCGCGAAGTCGCCGACGTCGAGCGCCTTCACGAAGGCGAAGACCTCCGGATCGAGCTCCTGCTTGCGCGCCGTCACCTGGATGCGGGCGCCTTCGTCGAGCAGGGTCAGGAAGACGAGCTTCCCAAAGGAGCGCTGGGCCAGGATGCGGCCACAAACCGCCACCGACTCTGCGGCGGCCTCGAGAGCCTCGGCGTCCATGGCGTCGAAGCGATCCCGCACCTGCGCAACGGGCACCCGGGGGCCGGTGCGCGCCGGGAACGGGTCGACCCCCGCCCCTCGCAGGGCCTCGAGCCGCCGGCGCCTCGCCTCCTGCTCCCTCTCACTCACGCCCCGCTCCCCTCCCCCGCCCGCTGCACGAGTGTGGCACGGATGAAGCGATCCAGGTCCCCCTGGAACACGGCATCCACGTTGCCCATCTCGAGATTGGTGCGGTGATCCTTGATCCGCTGCTGCGGGTGGAGCGTGTAGGAGCGGATCTGGCTGCCGAAGCCGATCTTGAGCTTCGTGCCGCGCATCGCCGCCAGCTCCTCGTCCCGCTTGCGCCGCTCGTGCTCGTAGAGCCGCGCGCGCAGCACCTTCATGGCCGAGGCCCGGTTCTTGTGTTGGGAGCGCTCGTTCTGACACTGCACGACGATCCCGGTCGGCAGGTGGGTCAGACGCACGGCCGAGTCGGTCTTGTTCACGTGCTGGCCCCCCGCACCGCCGGCGCGGTAGGTGTCGACCCGCAGATCGTTCTCGTCGATCTCCACCTCGATCGCGTCGTCGAGTTCGGGAAATACGGAGACGCTGGCAAAGGCCGTGTGCCGCCGGGACTGGGAATCGAAGGGCGAAATGCGCACCAGACGGTGCACGCCCTCCTCGGCCTTGAGGTACCCGAAGGCATAGTCGCCCGAGACGCTGAGCGTCGCGCCGCGGATTCCGGCCTCGTCGCCCGGCTGATGGTCGAGCATCTCGACGCGGTAGCCTCGCGCCTCCGCCCATCGCGTGTACATGCGCAAGAGCATCTCCGCCCAGTCGCAGGCGTCCGTTCCGCCCTCGCCGGAGTTGATCGAGACGATCGCGTTCGACGCGTCGTGCTCCCCGCCGAGCAGCCGCCGCAACTCGACCTCTTCGAAGTCGCGTACGGCCTCCGCGAGCTTCTCGTGGGCCTCGGCCCGCGTCGCCGCGTCGTCCTCCTCGGCGGCCAGCTCGAGCAGGACCTCCGTCTCCTCGATCGCCGCCTCGAGGCCGTCGAAGAGGGCTACCTCGCGCTCGGTGCGACTCTTGTCGCGCAACACCTTCTCGGCCTGCTCCCGGTCCTCCCAGAGATCGGGGCGACCGCTCTCGCGTTCGAGATCCGCGAGCTTCTCGCGCAAGCCGTCTACGTCAAAGACGCCCCCGGAGCTCGCCGACCCGATCGCGCAGGTCGCGCAGCCGCTCGCCGAGCTCATGGGGATCCAGGATCACGTCTTGACCGTCGCTCATGTGCCTTTCCGCTCCCTCCAGGCCGCGAACCCAACCGCTGCCAACGCCGCCCAGCAGGCCCAGGCGAATACGTCCCCGTGGCGTGCGTAGAACGAGCCGCCCACCGGCGCGGGCCGGAGCGGCACGTCGGCCTGGAGCCAGGCGCGCTCGAAGATCCGGGTGCGCGCCCGCACCCGGCCCCGCGCGTCGATGATCGCGGATACCCCCGTATTCGCCGCCCGCACCGTCCAGACCCGCGTCTCCGCCGACCGCANCGCGGTGATCGCCAGGAACTGATACGGCGCCCCGGTTCGCCCGTACCATGCGTCGTTGGTGATCGCGAAGAACATCTCCGCGCCGTCCCGCACGAAACGCCGCACGAGGTCCGGAAAGAGGATTTCATAGCAGATCAAGACCCCGGCGGTCAGCCGGGCACCGTCCCCGTCCGGCCGCGGCAGGTCGAGCGCGCGGGGACCCGCGCCGGGGGTCACCGCCGTATTCGCCATGCCGCGGGCAACCGCCTCGAATACGCGGCCGAGCAGTGCGCCGAGCGGAACGTACTCGCCAAAGGGCACCAGGTGGCTCTTGTCGTAGCGGTCGAGCACGCTGCCATCGGGCGCGATGAGAAAGGCGCTGTCGTAGACCCGGCCGCCTCCGTCTCCGCCTGCCTCGAACCCCACCGCACCCACCACGAGCAGCGCCCCGGTCTCGCGAGCGAGTGCTCGAATCCGCGCCATTTGCCGCGGGTCGTCCCCGATGGCGCCGGGCACCGCGGTCTCGGGCCACACCACGATTTCGGCGCCCGCCGCGGCCGCCCGCCGGGTCAGGTCTTCGTAGATCCCGAGCGCGCGTTCGTACCAGTCCCGGCTCCACTTCACGCCCTGGTCCACGTTCCCCTGGAGTGCCGCCACCCGCAGCGTGTGTGCGGGATCCTCCGGCGTGCGCACAAACGAAACGATGCCGAATACCACTGCCGCCAGCAGCACTCCGAACGCAACCCGGGTCTGCCGGCTGAGATGCCCCGCCGCACGTAGCTCCACCGCGGCGCGAGCCAGGGCGAACCCGCCCAGCGCGGTCGCAAAGCTGAGCCCATAGACGCCCGTCCAGGGCGCGAGGCCGAGCAGGGCCGGGTTCAGGTGCTGGGCATAGCCAAGCGTCGCCCAGGGAAAGCCGGAGAGCGCGACGGAGCGCAGCTGGTCGAGGCCGGTCCAGGCCGCGGCGAGCACGAGCGGCGAGCCCCAACCGGCTCGCGCAAAAACTGCGGCGAGGGCACCGAAGGCNCCCGTGAAGGCCGCGATGTAGGCACCGAGACCGAGCGGGCCCACCAACCCGACGAGGGGATGCGCGTGTCCGTAGACGACGCTCACGATCCAGATCCAATGGAGTACGGCCGTATGCGCGGCGAGCGAGGCGAGAAAGGCCCGCTTCGCCGCACTCCGGGGCCCGGTTGCGCGCAGGCCGAGCCACAGACAGGCGGGGCCGAGCCACGCCACCCCGGCACCGAGATCGACGACGCGCCCCGCCACGGGATGCGGAAAGGAGAGGAACGTGAAGACGGCGTAGGCGCCGAGCCAGGCCGCGCTGCGGCTGGACCCGTTCATCGCCACCGCTGGGCCGGGCCGTCGCACCGCACGAGCCGGAGCAGCCGCCGCTCCTCGGCGCGCATGGCCCGGGCTTCGGACTCGCGGACGTGATCGAAGCCGAGAAGATGGAGCACGCCGTGGACCAGCAGACGCGCCAGCTCGTCGTCGAGGGCCCGGTGACGCGAGCGAGCCCGGCGCCGAGCCGTTTCCACGCCGATCACGACGTCGCCCAGGAGCCCCCGGCAGTGATCCGCGCCCTCGCCCTCCCGGAGCGGAAACGCCAGCACGTCGGTGGTGCGGCGCTTGCCGCGCCACTCCGTGTTCAGCGCGCACATCCGGGCGTCGTCGACCAGCGCAATCGACAATTCCGAACGGTTCTCTCCCACCGCGCCCAGCAGGCGCCGTGCCCGGGCGCGCAACCGCTTCGCAGCCGCAGCGGGGAGCCCCGCGCCGCCCGGGGCAATCGCCAGGCACACGGTCATTCGCCGGAAGCGTCGCGGCGATCCCAACGGTCGTAGGCGCGCACGATCTGCTGCACCAGTGGGTGACGCACCACGTCTTCCTCGGTGAAGCGCATCACGCCGATGCCCTCCACCCCCCGGAGCACGTTCAGCGCCTCCACCAGTCCACTCGTCTTGTCGTTGGGCAGGTCGATCTGTGTCACGTCGCCCGTGATGACTGCTCGCGAGTCGAAGCCCAGGCGCGTGAGGAACATCTTCATCTGCTCGCTCGTCGTATTCTGCGCCTCGTCCAGAATCACGAAGGAGTCGTTCAGCGTGCGCCCGCGCATGAAGGCGAGCGGCGCCACCTCGATGACACCCCGGTCGATCAGGCGAGTGGCCTTCTCGATGGTCATCATGTCGTTGAGCGCGTCGTAGAGCGGACGCAGATAAGGATTCACCTTCTCGGCCATGGAACCCGGCAGGAAGCCCAGCTTCTCTCCGGCCTCGACGGCAGGGCGCGTCAACACCACCCGCGACACCTCGTGCCGGTTGAGGGCTGCAATCGCCACGGCCATGGCCAGGTAGGTCTTGCCGGTCCCCGCAGGCCCCACCGCCAGTGCGACGTCGCGGCTGCGCATCAGGTCGATATAGCGGCGCTGTGCGAGGTTCTTGGCAGTGATGGCGCGCCGCGAGCCGACACCCGCCAGCACGTCGGCGTAGACGTCCTGGAAGTCGACGTCCGGCTTCTCCTTCACCATGCGCACCGCCTGACGCACATCCCGGGCCTGCATCGGTTCTCCGCCGGAAACCGCGGCGTAGAGTTCCTCGAGCACCTTGCGCGCCGCAGCCACCGCATCGTCGTCACCCACGAGACGCACCTCGTTGCCGCGGGCCCGCGCGGCAACGCCGAGCTCCTGTTCGAGAATGCGAAGCGTGCGGTCGCTCTCGCCGTAGAGCGCAGCCGCCTGCTGGTTGTCATCGAAGATGAGAGTCTGTCGGGTGGTGGATTCGTTCCGGGCCAGGAGGCGCTACCTCAGCGGGCGGGTGCGAGCAGAAGGGCCCCGCCGTCGCGACGCGTGTAATAGTAGGAAGCCCCCGCGGGACCCGCCAACGCGTCCTCGGCAACCAGATCGCCCGCGAGTCGTTCGAGCGAATCGGGCCAGGCACCGGTCGCGAAGCGGTGTGCCTCGACGGCGTGCCGCAGCCCACGCGTCGCGTAGGCGTCCCGGAGTTCGGCGTGCGCCGGTGAGCGCAGGGCGAAGCCCGGCGTGGGCGGTGCGAATGCCGAAACCGTCCACCACAGCAGGCCCCCCAGGAGCAACAGCGGGGCGACGCCGGCCAGCCAGGCCAGGATCTCCGTGCGCCTCAGCGGCACCGATATCACCCGCATCGAGTGAAGCCGTTGGAGTGCTTCGGCGTCGAGAGGCTCGATCGCCTCACAGCGCCGCATATCCGCCAGGATGCGTACGGCGTCGAAGCTGCCCAGCAGGGAGAGGTCCGCGATGCGCCGCACGGTAATGCGGCCATCGATCAGCCTGAATACGCGCTCGGCCAGGGCGATCTGCGTCCGATCGAGCGGGCTGCGCCGGCGGTAATCTGCAAAGCCCGCGCTGCGCTGGAAGACGATCTGGTCCGAGGGAACCTGCTCGGAGAAGCTCTGCCATTCGTCCACCATCCGCAGACTGTCCATCAGGATCTGCTCGGCGCCGAGCAGCGAATCGATGCGTCGCTCGTGATCGACGCTCTGGGCCCGGAAGTCGAATTCGCCCGACTCCCATTGGAGCACGTCGAAAAGCGTCTCGCGGGTCAAGAGGTCCTCGATGCCCTCGAGTTCCTCCGCATCGATCCAGCCGTGGGAGACGGCGAGCCGCGGTGCGGTTTGCGCGCTCGCGTCGCTCTCCAGCTCGAGCCCCCGCAACCGCTGGCGGGTGATTCGACCGCAACGCACCAGCATGTCACCGAGCACCGCCTCGGTGCGCTCGCCCACCGGTGACGCCGATACGACCATGCCCCGATCGAAGCGGAGCTGAACGCGCTCGCGGGCCTCCCCTCTGAACTCGAGCACACCGGTCTTGCGCTGCTGCCCGATCAGCTGGAAGACATCCGCAATGCCGAAGTCCCCGAGGTTTCCGCGCAGCGCCACCGACATCAGAGCTGCCTCCGCGCGGACAGCGCCAAGGCCACTGCCAGGGCGTAGCCGAGCGACGCGACGACGGCGACACAGATGAAGACAAAGGGTCCGGCCGCACCCGCCACGAGCGGATCGGGNGCCGCGCGGTCGCCGACCGCAAGGGCCAGGGCGGCCACGATGAACCAGATCGCACCCCAGAGCGAGAGAAGCGGGCGCTGCGCCAGCACGCCCGCGGCTCCGGGCACGGCAAGGGACACCGCCCAGGCGACCCGGTCCAGACGCAGGGCGCGCTCTCGCAGAGCCTCGATCCGCATCGTGCGCAGGTGCCGGTCGGTCTGCTCGGGCTGGTAATAGAGTTGGTTGCAGGCGCCGCAGAGCTCACCTCCACTCACCTCGGGATGACAGCGCGGGCACACCCGCCGGCCGCAGCGCGCGCACCAGCGCGAGGCGCGCAGCCGCAGGCCAGCCGCCCAGCCTGCGACGAATGCCGCGGCAAAGATTCCGGCGGCCGCATTGGCCGACGCGCCCAATCGACCCGGTGCCGCCGGCGCACGCAGCTCCGCCGCCCAGCGCCGGCCGTCGGCCCCTGCCAGAACGCGTTGCCACAGGCCGGCATTCGAAGGCGGCAAATCGACGACGAAACCCTCGGGCTGGGTGCCCTGGAGCCACGTCAGGTCCGCGATCAATTCACCGCCGACGCTCTGGGCCAGTTCGAGCGCCTGGGTGAGATCGTCGATCCGGAAAGCGCGACCGTAGGCCTGGGAGACGTTGTAGAGAACCACCGCCGACTCTTCGACCTCGAGGGAGCGGCGATAGAGATCGAGCGCCGCCTCCATGTGGCCCAGGTGAAGCCGCACATTTCCGGCGTTGGACAGAACGATCGGATCTTCGGGAAGCTCGTCGAGCAATGCCTGGTAGACGGCGTCCGCACGACCGATGCTGCCGCCGCGACGCGCCAGCCGGGCCAGGGCTTCACGCGCGAGCGGATCGCTCGATGCCGCCTCGAGCCGCGCCACGTCTTCGGGAAGCGCGATGCCGCGACTCGCGGCCAGGGCCGCCCGGGCGACCGGATCGTTGGGGAAGGCCTCGAGGGCACGGCCCGCGGCGCGAGCGACGGGAAAGGCTCCCGCGATCACGGCACCGGCAGCCAGCACCAGCGCGATGCGCTGACGGGGACTCCCGTAGGCGAAACCGACCACCGCGAGCGCCACCGCGAAGCCGAGCAGGCCTTCGCCGAGAGCCAGCGGCAGGAGCAACCATGCGGCCAGGAGTGCGACGCGCCCGAACGAGGGCATCCGGCGCGAGACCAGGTCGCCCAGATCGTGCGCGGCGTGCGGGACGGCCACGAGGCAAACCGCCCCGATCGCGAGCAGGCCCCCATAGAGGAGCCCCACACCGAGGAGTGCGAGCAGCGACCCAGCGAGCCACAGCGCACCCTCCGGATGCCGACCAAAGGCCGCGAGGGCACCCACGGTGGTGCGCAGCGCTGCGACCGGCGAGCCCCCGTGAAGCCAGCGCGCACGCGCCCATTCCATGTGGGCGGCGGGGAGGTCCGGGGCCAGGCGAACGGCCGCTCCGGTGCGTTCCAGGGGATCGCCGGCGCCTCCGAGCAGGGCCCACGCCGCAGCGTCCAGGTTCCACACACCCCGCTCGAGCGCAGCGCGGCGCGTGCGCCAGACCCGTTGCTCGAGCGTGGGGCTCCCGGCGTGCCAGGCCCGTTCGATCGGGCCTCCAGCGCCGGCACCAACCGTGTCTACCGAGGCGTCCGGGCCAGAGCGATCGGGGCCGGAGCGGTCCGGGGGCACGACCGCCTCGACCGAAGCCGGAACCTCGGCGGCGGCGGCCGCGGCGTCGGGAGAGACGACGTCGAGCACCGCTGAGGCATCGGGCGAGAGGACGTCGAGCACCGCCGAGGCATCGGGCGAGAGGACGTCGAGCACCGCCGAGGCATCGGGCGAGAGGACGTCGAGCACCGCCGAGGCGTCGGGCGAGAGGACGTCGAGCACCGCCG
>PBYF01000030.1 GCA_002729515.1 Deltaproteobacteria bacterium | reverse complement strand
GGCTAAAACCCAGAGAGAATAGGAAATTCAAGCTGCATTTTCCCTGGAGCCGGTCAGCAGGTATCGCGCACCCCGCAGCTCTCATTTCGCAGATCCGGGCGAGGGGGTCGAGTAGAGAGCAATCGTCCGCCCGAGCGCCTGAGTCGAGCAGTGTCTCAGGGCAGTCGCCCAGTCACCCAGACTGAGTGGAGCGGCCGGCCCTATACTCGGAAAAATTTCAAGGAGCCCACTGATCGAACCGGCCCCGGCCTCGACGTTCAACGAAGGGAAGCCAGGATGCATGTGGTGGTTGTCGGAGCGGGACTTCTCGGACTGTCCACTGCGCACGCCTTGGACCAGGACGGACACGAAGTCAGCCTGGTCGAAGCAGGTGATGGGCCGGGGCTCGAAACGAGCTTTGCGAATTCCGGCATGCTTTCGCCCAGCCTTACGGACCCCTGGAACGCGCCCGGTATTTTCTTCAAAATGTTTCGCTGGCTGGGGCGCGAGGATGCGCCCTTTCTCCTGCGACTCCGTGCCGTTCCGTCGCTGATTGGATGGGGTGCTCGCTTCTTCTGGCAATCGGGCCGGCAGCGATACGAGAAGAATTGGATCTCCAATCTCCGACTCGGCCTCTACAGCATGGAGGTTCTGAATGACCTGGTCACTGAGCACAAGTTACCTTTCGCTCGTGGCTACACCGGTATCCTCAAGGTCTTCCGAAACAGGGAAGAACTCTCGGCTGGTCTCAAACAGGCAGATTTTCTCGCGCGCCAAGAGATCGAGACACGTGTGCTCGACGCGAGCGAACTCGTAGAACTGGAGCCGGCACTGTCAGGGGCCGCTCACGCCCTGGAGGGTGCCATCCATCACCCGATCGACGGTCACGGCGACGCTTATCTATTTTGTCGTGCCCTCGAGCGTGTCCTGGGTAAGGCAGGTGTCCAATTCCATTACGGTTTGCAGGCAAGGGGATTTTCCCGCGACGGTCAACGCATCGCGGCGGTCGAGACGGATCGAGGGCCTATCGAGGGAGAGGCCTTCGTTTTGGCGGCGGGGAGCCACAGTGTCGAGCTTGCGGCGACCATGGGGGTTCGCATCCCCGTTCGCCCCGCCAAGGGCTACTCCATCACCCTTGATCTGAAGGATGGATGCGAACATCCCCAGATACCCGTCGTCGATGACAGTCTGCATGTTGCGCTCACACCGCTCGGAGAGAAGTTGCGAGTGGCTGGCACCGCCGAATTCACGGGTTACGACAAAGGACTTACCAAGGGTCGGATCCAGAACCTTCTGGACGTTCTGGGCCGGATCTATCCGCATTGTGCGGAGCAGGCGCAGTCTGAAGCGGTTGCGCCGTGGTGCGGACACCGGCCCATGTCTGCGGACGGTGTCCCGATACTGGGAGCCACGTCCGTGTCCAATCTATTCCTCAATACGGGTCACGGTCCGCTGGGTTGGACCCTCGCGTCGGGCTCGGGCCGCCTGGTATCCGATCTAATCGGAGGCAAGACACCGAACCTGCCCCTGGAGCCCTATTCCGTCGCACGATTCCGCAGCTATTGGCCATTTTGAAGTGGTTTCCCAGATCGCGTCCGAGGCAGGTGCAAAGCGTCAGTGCTCGCCGATATCGAGGGCGTCGAGTAGATCGCGTCGGAAGCGCTCGTAGCCGAAGCGTTCGCGCGCCTGGCGCATGCCCTCTTCGGCCCAGCGGCGTCGCAATGCCGGGTCGGCGAGAAGCTCCGCCAATGCGACCGCCAGCGCAGCCGGATCGCCGTAGGGAACCAGGCGCCCAGTGCGCTCGGAATCGATCACTTCCGGTGCCGCATCTGCCGTCGAGCCAATGCACGGGAGCCCGTGCCAGAGCGCCTCTGCGTAGACGAGTCCGAAGCCCTCTTGGCGGCTCGGCATCGCGAAGAGCGATGCACGCCGATACAAGCGAGAGAGTTCGAGGTCGCTGACGCGGCGGAAAAAGTCGACGCAATCCGCCAGCCCCGCTTCGCGGGCTTTGGCTTCGAGACGCTCGCGATCGTCGCCGTCGCCGACGATCCACAGGCGTGCATCCGGTATCCGGCGCCTTATATCGGGCCACGCCTCGATGAGCGCATCGTGGCCCTTACCCTGCTCCTCCGCCCAGAGCCGGCCGACAATCAGTACGGCGGGCTCGCGTTTGGCGCTTGCGTCCGGGAGCCCCAAGGGTTCCCAAGTGGCGATGCGACGCGGGTCGATGCACAGCGGCGTCACGCGTACGCGCGATTCGAGATCCGGGAAGCGGCGTGTGACGTCGCGACCGGTGTGCGCGGAGTTGGTGAGCAGGCGCCAGGCGCCGCACATCGCGCTGGCCAGCGGCTCCTTCTCGCTGCGTTCGAGCTCGCCCCCGTGGCAGAAAATCGCGTAGCGCGGGGTCGGTAGCCCCGGCAGCGGCAGCCGCAGCGAGCGCGCTGGGCCCACCTGATCGAAGACGATGAGCTCGTGGCGGCGCCAGAGCCAGCGGGCCCACAGCTGGGCCGCGAAGAGCGGCTGGCTGCCTCGCGCGAGCCATTGGGTGCCGCGGGCCGGTGGCTGGGGGGCGTGTGCGGGCACGTCGTGCAGCAGCACGCGATCGACCACCGCCAGCCGGCCCGCGTCGACCTCGGCGTCGAGTGCCCGCGCCATGGCGCGGCATACACTCGCGATGCCGCCTTCCAACTCCATGCCGGCAAGAGCGAGCAAAACGGCTGAATTCTGGCGCACCTTGCCCCTTGGGGGATGAACACGATGTCGTGAGAGCCTACCGGGATCTTGCGAGTTCCCCAGCCCCCCCTGGGGTGCCACGTCGCGCTCTCCAGCGCACTTCCCACCGGAGAGGCGAGACCCGCTGATGAGACCGGCATCTCGCTCACGAGATGCGTGAACCCTCTCCCAGCCCGGAGCTTCGAGGCATCGATCGGGTACTTGCGGCCAGCCGAAACTCGTGCGCATGGTGCCTGAGGACACGTTCCGGGCCGTCTGCGGCGATGCTCAGGTGGTCTCTGCGCTGCTCGATCTGCCGAACTTCGAGGTCGAATACTTGGGCGAGATGCGGTTGCGCGATCGGGCTCGATTCACGTATCGAGGCACCGCACGCCGCGCAGCCGAGTAGGCGCCTACCTGTCTTTCTCCGCGAGCGAGATGGCGCCGCTCGATACTGCGTGTCTGATCGTGGCCGCGTTCCAGAACCCCAATGTCTTCGCAGCCATTAGAGCTTTCCACACTCGTCCCTCGCTCCGTGTCGGTCTGCGTCTGTGGCCGACCCAACAAAAGACGCTGTGTCATGTTGTAATGATCGAAGTCGTGCGGTGCCGGAGAGCGAGCCTGGCGGGCTTCGAGAATCGGTCGATATCGTTGGAGCAGGGCATCGGACAGCCAGCCCACTCGAGCCTCCAGAAACGCTGTTCTCGGGATTCTCGCTGTACCGGATTCCAAGAGCCTCTCGGATCTCTTTACCCTCAATCAAGAATCGAAGCCGATGCGCTCGTGGTGACGCGACTTCTGCCAGAACCTCTGATTGCCCGGTTGCTTCGACTCCCCGAAGTCCTTCGGCCAAGTCTCCGGAAAGGCTCGATCGGTCATCATCGCGCATTTCAGCGGCACGGGAGTTGCTAGCATCGTACGTGTGGCGAGATCATCTCAGATGAACCCACGGCACGACGTAGTGGGCGGAGCGTTGTTCGTCGTCTCCGTCTTCGCCTCGGCCTTTCTGATCTTTCTCGTCCAGCCAATGGTGGGCAAACGAATTCTCCCATGGTTCGGCGGCGTGCCGGCCGTCTGGATGCTCTGCCTGGCCTTCTATCAATCGACGCTCTTCCTGGGCTACGCCTACGCTCATTTTCTCATCCGTTTTGTTCGAGCCAGTCGACAGTTCGCGATTCATGCCATCCTGATCGGCACCGCTCTCGTAGCGCTTCCGGTTCTTCCTGGCGATCACTGGCAACCGTTGGGTGCCTCGAGTCCAGAAGTCGAAATCCTGATCATGCTGGTCGCCAACGTCGCTCTGCCTTTTGTCGTGCTCGCGTCCACAGGCCCGCTGGTGCAGGCCTGGTTTGCACGCCGCTATCCGGGGCGCTCTCCCTACCCGCTCTACGCAGTCTCGAACCTGGGCTCGTTGTTGGCCTTGGTCGCCTACCCCGTCCTCTTGGAACCGCAGCTCGGACTGTCGGACACCGGGGATCTCTGGGCGATTGCCTTTGGCGTTACCGCCGCTCTGGTGCTCGCGTGTGCTGCGCTGGCTTGGCGCAGCCCTTCGGATTCGGGTGACTCGCTCGAGGTGGACCGCAGCGAAGGTACGGAGCGGCTGAGCGCCCTGCGGGTCGTGCTCTGGCTTCTGCTCTCGGCGTCCGCGGTGCTGGTGCTGATGGGCGTGACCAATAAGTTGTGTCTGGACATCGCCAGCGCTCCGTTCCTGTGGATACTTCCGCTGGCTACCTACCTACTCACGCTCATTCTTTGCTTCGCGTCCGAATCGCTTTACAGCCGGATTCCCTATGCCGCACTCGCCCTCGCAGCGCTGGTATTGACGGTTGGACTGCCGCTCTGGCTCGGATGGGTCGACCCGTCCGTGCAATCGTTCTTCGGATCGATCGACCTGCAGATTACGTGCTTCTGTCTGCTGCTCTTCAGCGTGGGGATGATGATGCACGGTGAACTCTACCGGCTTCGCCCACCTGCCCATGCACTCACGGCCTTCTATCTTTGTGTCGCCGGTGGCGGCGCCCTCGGTGGGATTTTTGTCGGCATCATGGCTCCAGTTCTCTTCGACGCCTACTACGAGCTGGAACTGGGTCTGGCACTGGCCTGGATACTTTTTCCCATCGCCTGCGCCTATGGCCGCTCCGCTCTCCCGACCACCCGAACCGCTCGGTGGAGCCCGGCGGTGGTGGCCACGCTGGCCGTGGCGCTGATCGCTTACAACATGGGGACGACCGGATTCAACCCCAAGGACCTGCGATACCAGGAACGAACCTTCTTCGGGATACTCCGTCTTGTTGAAAGGGGAGAAGAAGACAACCGTCAACTCCACCTGTTGAACGGTACGACCCTGCATGGCGTGCAGTTCTCGAATCCAGAATTGAGAGGGCTCGCCTCATCCTACTATGGCCCTGCCACGGCGATCGGTTTGCTCGTGAGCAATCTGGATCCAGAGGTTTCGGTCCGGGTTGGCGTGATCGGCCTGGGCGCCGGGACCTTGGCTGCCTATGGCCGTGACGGCGATTTGTTTCGCTTTTACGAGATCGATCCGGCTGTCGTCCGCATCGCCCGCGACGACGGATATTTCGACTTCCTGAGTGCAAGCCCAGCCGAGATCGAGGTTGTGGTCGGTGATGCTCGGCTGTCGCTCGCCAGAGAGCAATCTGAAGGCATCGAACAGGACTTCGATATCCTGGTCGTCGATGCGTTTAGCAGCGATGCGATTCCGGTCCACCTGCTCACGGAAGAGGCCTTCCGCCACTACGCCGACACCCTCGCCCCAGACGGGCTGCTCGCCGTTCACGTAACCAACCGCTACATGGACATCAGGTATCAGGTGTCTCGACAGGGGTTGGCTTCCGGCTTGACAGCACTTCACGTTTCTACGCTGCAGGCGAAGCGCTTCCGTAGCATGCCGTCAGAGTGGGTACTGCTCAGCCGAGATCCGAATCGAATCCAGCGACTCACTGCGAGAATCGCTCGGTACTACAACCGCTTGGGGCTGCGCGCTTCCGGGATCAGAATAGGTCTGCCGGCATCCGCCTTCCTTCAGGACATCCCGGTCTGGACGGACGACTACAGCGATCTCTTCAGCCAGATCCTCGACCTGCCGAAGCCTGGGAGCTTGAGGAGTGGTTTTGTGACATCCGATGAGTAGGGATCCGGGACGAGGCCGGGCTCCAAACCGCGCGGTGTCGACACGGTCCGCTCGCCGCCGGGTGAGTGGCAGCCAGTATCAGCGCTTCCTCAGTTCCACCACGGCCTCGTAGAGCTGTCCCCCCTTCTTCGCTTTTTCGGCTCGCACTTCTGAATGGATGATGCTGCTTCCGACTCGCGACGCCCGGGGGATATGAATGTCCACAACCTCGAGCCCGACCGATTCGGCGATTCTGGCGAGATACCGATCTGTTGGGATCATTACTCCTTGCAAGATGCTGTTCCCAATCACGACAAGGGCAGTTCCGCGGCGGCGAAGAACGAACCTGGCGGCCTTCGAGAATCGGTAACAGTCATTGAAGTACGACGCCGCATAGTTTGCCCATCCGCGCCCGCCGTAAACGCCGTTCTCTGGGTTCTTCCGGCGCAGAACCCCAAGAGTCCGTCGAATTTCTTCATCTGCGATCGGAAAATCCAGATCGATGCGCTCGTTCTCACGTACCGTCTGCCAGAACTTTCCAAAGTTCCGATACTCCAACTCCTTGAAGTCCTTAGGTGAACTTGCCAGTCCAAGCCAGTACAGATGAGGCCGGGTATTCCGGTTGTAGTGATAATTGTTCAAGTACGGGGGAGATGTGATGAGCAGGTCTACAGACCCGGATTTGATCTGGCGGAAGGAATCAAAGAAGGATTCATTGACCACGATCGAACTGGGCTTGCAGCCCTTCATCCGAGCCCTCACCCAGTCGATGTCACTCGCCATCTCGTAGAGCTTCCCTGCGATCGCCTGGTCCACCGCATGATCTTCTACCTCGGGCCGTCCAGCGCTGACCTTTCGACTGAGACTCGGCTCATACGAGTAGTTCGAGTAGGTGACCATCGTGGATGCGAACGCGAGTCGAAACGCGTCACTGGCGGACTTGTCATTCAGCTGCTCGATGAAGTCGAGCGTCAGCAACACCTTTCGGAGAACCTTCGGGCTGTAGAATGCAGTTCTTGTGCGGAACCCTTCGGGCGGTTGTGCCTTTGGTTTTCGATCATTTCGAGAAGCATCTTCGTGAAACGAGAGGAACTCGAGCGTAGCCTTCTCGAGAGCTGACGGTTCAATTCGATACGCCTGGGTTTTTATTCTGCATGCAAAGGCGGCGTAAGGATTGATTTCGAAGCCAGCCACATCGTGGCCAGCGAGATTTGCCTCCACCAAGGTTGTGCCGACTCCAGCGAACGGGTCGAGCACCAATCCGGGTTGTTTCATGTGTCTCTCGAGCGCACTCTGGACAAAGTCCCGCGAGAAGCCGGCAATCCATGGAACCCAGCGATGCAACGGAAGTGACTTATTGCTCGCGAATGCGGGATCGTTGAAGCCAGGAGCGTTGGCCAATTTTGAGTCTCCTTTCGCCGCTGGCGTCTCCGAGCGATCAGGTTGGTGTGAGTATCGCCGGGTGAAGTGGCGGATTCGTATCGCTGTCGTACTCGGCTACTCGGCGAACCAGGTCGCCGGCATCTGTCGCTGTGTGCACGAGAGTTGCTACAGAATACTCGTCGGACCACAGCGGTCTGTCTGTGGGGATCTCCAGGTGAAGGCCGGTCGCGAGCACCACGATGGCAGCTGCGATGACCCATGACGGCCGCCTGCTCGATGCCGTTTCCGGCACCGCAGGCCTGCGTGCCGAAGCGGTGCTCAGGCGCGAGGCCCCAGCGAATCGCTGCGACGCGGAACAAAGAAGCTAGGTTGACGGATGCGGTGTGAAAAGATCTTCGGGTCGGTTCTGGGAAAGGTCACGGATTCTCATCTCACCGTCTTGGTAAACGATCGGGAGATTGGCGGATGGCCCTTTGGCGGTTCGCTGTTGCCTGGGACGGCAAGGTAGCGGAATCGGTAATCGTGGTGCAACGCGCGGAAACGGTGGGGCCGCTCGGCCCTGCCGGCCACTCTATGCCGGCGGGGCGAGGACGCGCATCGAGATTCGGGATACAGATCCGAAATCCTTCGGCCGGACACGATGTACCCGGGAACAGGCATTGAGGTTCTCGATTCGACAGTATTGTTTGGCAATCGGAACCAGGGAAAACGCAGCTCGAACTGCCTATGCTCAGTGCCAAGGACAAGGTTTGGGCCGTGTTGATCCATGCCGAATCGGATGCATAGACTTTCTGCTGGGAGCAAAATGTTCCGATTGCCCTGGTTAAGTCTCGTTGTCCTGCCGCTGGTCCTGGCCGCCGTAGGCTCTTCGTGGAGCTGTCAGCGTCCGGCCGAGGTCGGGCGCGTCGTCGTCGTCGAACGCGTGCCTTCGGGTTGGCGTGCGGCGGAGCAGACTGCCCGCCTGGTGCGCGGGGAAGAGGGCGCGTCGGGCGAAGCTGGCTTCCTTCTGGAGCCCGGCCAGAAGCTCGACGTTGAACTCCTGCACCCCACCCGCATCGCCCGAGTCGATGTCCAGGCGGAGAGCGGTGCCACCCTTCGGATCGTCGCCTCGCCGGACGGGAAATCCTTCCAGCATGTCTGGGATGTCCCGGCGCTGGATCCACCGGGCCTGCGCACCCGCCGGGGGCCTACGCTTCGCTTGCCGGAGCCGGTGCAGGCGCTTCGCATCGCAAGCGTTGGGGGAGCTGCGAGAATTTCTGACGTCGCGGTGGTCGCTCCGGGGGTGAGCCTGCATCCCTGGCAAGTGGCGGCTCTGGCCTGGCTGCTGTTCGGCCTCACGTTCGTCGGAAGTCGGTTCTCAGTGTTACAGCCGAGGGCACAGCGTGTTCTCGCCGGCTGGCGACGCCACGACGCGGTGGTCGCCGTATTCGGCCTGGCGCTGGGATCTGCGTGGCTTGCTCCCGCCGCACTCGGTGCCCTGGCGATCTACGGGCTGGTCGCACGCAGCCCGGGTGGGACGGGCGAGCGGCTCTGGACTCCCCGCGCGCTCGGAGTGCTGCTGGTCGTGGTGACGGTGCAGTTGCTGCTGCTCACCCGCTTCAGCGGGCATCTGGCGGGCCCCGAATTGCTCGGTGCGGCCTATGACTCCTTGGCCGATCACCTTACCCGGGGCCGCTCGACCCTCGAACCCTGGGCGATCCGGTGGGAGGCGTTCCACGTAGGGGATCGGATCCACACCTACTTCGGCCCGCTCCCGGCCCTGCTGCGGATGCCCGCCAACCAGTTGGCGCCCTCTCTTTACGGACTCTGGTCGCGCGGGTCGTGCCTGTTGGCCGCGGTCCTGGCGCTCGGGGCGCTGGCGCTGCTGCTCCAGCACGCCCTGGCGAGCAACCCCCACCTGGCTCTTCCCACGCGGCGCCGCCTGCTCGAATTTTCGCTGTTGGGCTTCGGTCTGGCCTCTCCCTGGCTCTTCGTGATGAGCGCCGGCTCCCTGTACCACGAGTCCATCGTCTGGGGTGCCGCCGCCTCCGCCTGGGGCGTGTACTTTGCGGCTCGACTTCTGGAAGCAGAGCAGGTTTCAGGAGCAGCTCTTCTCGGGCTGTCCGCCGCTGCCGGAGCGGCGCTCCTCTCCCGCGTGACCTTCGGGGTTCCGCTCTACGGGATTCTCGCGTTGGCTGGAAGTCTCGCCCTGCGCAACGCCATCGCGGGCGAGGCGCGTGACCGCGCCCTGGCACGCCTCGCCGTGGCCCTGCTCCCCGCTGTGGCCTGCCTGGTTTTCCAGCTCTGGTACAACCTGGACCGCTTCGGTTCGGTGACCGTCTTCTACGATCCGAAGTACCTGCCCTACCTGGCATCGGGGACCGATGCTTGGGGCTTCGATCCGCGCCGCCTCTTCTATGGCCTCGCCAACTACTTCGGGGCGGGTCAGGGCGCGTTCTCCTCGAGCTTTCCCTGGGTGCGCGTGTCCTCGCCGGTGCTCTCGCCGGAACTCTATCCCTGGGTGGCGCCGAGCCACGTGGTGTCGCTGTTGGTGGTCTCGCCTTGGCTGTTGATCGGCGCCGCCGTGGGGAGTTACCGGCTGCTGAGCGCCAGCCTCCTGGCCCGGTTGTTCGCGATGCTGCTGCTGGCCGAACTGGTTCTGGTGATGTGTTACTTCCTCGTGGAGCAGCGCTACGCCCTCGACTTCCTGCCCTTCCTGTCCTTCGCCTATGCCTTCTATCTGCGCGATGCCGGCGAACACCCCCTCGTTCCGATCATGCCCTGGATCATCGTTATCTCATGCCTGGCGACTTTCTCGAGCACCCTCTCCTGGATTCCGCGAGCGGGTCCCTCCTATCCGCTTCGGTACAAGGCCTCATTGCTGGCCAGCTTCGAGCGGGTCGACCGGGTCCTCGGTGTTGGCTCGGGCTCGTTGCCGGATCTCCCGAATGATCGGAACGAGAAGTGATGTGAACCGCTTGATCCGCGCTCTGTCAGATGGCAGATGTCGTCGATGGTCGCCCCGTTTTGTCTCGAGATGTGAGCCATGTCGACGATGGCCGTCACGTTCTCTCGGAAGGAGGTCGCGGTCTTGATGCTCTTCCCCGCCTCCATTTCGGGGTTTGCTCTCACCGCAGCGCATCCGTGGTCTCGGCGTGCTCAACTCGAGCGCGCTAGAGTCGACCAATCGATGGGTTTGTCGGGAGCCGATGCGTGACACGGCGGGTTGTTGCACTGTGGGCAATCGCCACGCTGATCGGGACCTTCGGGTGCAACGAGGTCGAGACTCCGGACTCCCCGAACGTCTTTCTCATTACGGTCGACACGCTTCGCGCAGATCGCCTCGGTGCTTATGGCAGTGGTCGCGCGCTCACACCCGGTCTCGATCGGCTGGCGGCCGAGAGTGTGGTCTTCGAGAATGCCTACGCACCGGTCCCCTACACCGTACCCTCTGTATCCGGTCTGCTCACCGGGCGACACCCGTTCGTCACGGGGGTCATGGGGAATTTCGACATCGTCCCCGATGCAGTTCCGACACTGGCGGAGCGGTTGCGCGAGGCTGGCTGGCGGACGGGGGCAGTCGTCAGCAACTTCGCACTGCGCCGCACCAGCGGCTTCAATCGCGGATTCGATGCGTACGATGACCAGTTCACCCAACTGGAACTCAATCGAGAGCATCCCGAGCGGACTGCTCAAAAGACCCGCGAAGCTGCGCTCGCGGTGTTCGACGAATTGAAGCGAGAGGATGTGGTTCCAGTCTTTCTCTGGGCCCACTTTCAGGATCCACACGGGCCCTATACGCCGCCCGAGTATTATCGCGATGCGTTGGTCGAGGAGGCGCGCTCCGCCGCGGACGGTAGACGGAGCCTTCCGATGTCTCGAACCGTCTCTGGAATCGGTGGTATTCCAGACTACCAGCAACTGGGAGACGAACGCGAGGTGGGATTCTACCGCGGGAGCTACGACGCAGAGGTCGCATTCGTCGACGCCGAGATCAGCGCGCTGCTGGAAGGTCTCCAATCGCGTGGGGCGCTCGACAATGCGATTGTCGTCTTTGCCTCCGACCATGGGGAAGGTCTCGGCGAGGATGACTACTGGTTCGCACACGGCGAGACCCTGGGCGAACCGGTGGTGCGCATCCCGCTGATGATCCGCGCTCCGGGACGCAAGAGCGAGCGGAGACGTGACACCGCCTCCCTCCTCGACGTGAAGCCAACTCTCTTGTCGTTGCTCGGCATTACAATGACATCGAGTGAGGGACGGGATCTGTTCTCTCGAAGCGCTGCAGAGCCCGCACTGGTGCTTTCGACGCTCGTCGGGTCGAATCCTGCGCGCTACGCCTTGGTGACGGGAGACGAGAAGTACGTCGTGCTTTCCTCGTCGACCGGGATCGTGGAGCGTCTCCATCGGCTGCCTGACGACTCGACCGATCTCTCGCATGAGCAGCCCGGGCGGCTCGATGAGCTCCGGAGGGAGTTCCAGAAGATTCGGGGCACCCTGGGCCGCGCGTTCAAGTCTCAGCGGCAGACAGTGTCCGAGGTCGAAAGAGAGAGACTGCGCGCACTCGGCTATATCGAGGACCAGTGACCCGTCCCAAGCTGCAGTCCACCTTCTATCCTGGACTGCTCGAAGCTTCTCAGCGGCATTCGGGTTTCCGCCCGCTGATGATGAAGCCGGAGGCGAAGTACCACCAGTCGACGTATCTGCAGAGAGTTTCGAACGCCGTCAAGAGCACGAACGCGGGTACGAAGAAGGCGAAATAGCCATTGGCCCGATAGAACGGCCGGATATCGACTTCCTCGAAGCCCGCACGTTCGAAAGTCAATCGCATGGCGCGTGACGTACATTGGTTGAAGAACGTCGGATACCCAGAGACGCTGGCTTCCTGCTCCGAGCGCAACGACGTGATAAGGCGCTTCTGCAGCTTCGGGCCGACTAGGCGGAGGATCAGCGCGTAGGGGTGCCATCGGGACGGAACGTAGTGGTGGGTGGTTCCCGACGGAAGCAGGGCTTCGAACATGCTCTTTGCACTGGCGGCGTTGTCCTGCACGTGCTCGAGCAATGTCATCGAGATGATCATCTGATAATTCTCAGGTACGGATCGTTCAATCGACTGGACCCAGAAATGATCGTAGATCGTATGGCACAGCTCCTTCTTGTCGATATCGAGACCGTCGTATCTGAAGCCGTGGCCTCGGCGGAGCAACGGCCGATCAATGCCGCCTGCTTCGAGCACGGGATCGTCGAAGCCGACTTTCCAGGGCCGAGTCTCGATGTCTACGATGTCACGACTCCCCATGGATTGCGCGGCTCAGAGGCGCCGATTCCTGCGAAGACACGGGTGCCGGCCGAGTGCAGGTTGCCCAGAACCTGGGTCCCGGGAGTGATGCGGGCGGCCGGTCTGCATGAGCCGTTCTCTCATGGCACGCAGCGGTGAGGCCCCGGGAGCTCGGAGACCGGGGGGGGCGCTGGCGCCAGACACTGGCGGCGTCTATCGGAAACCTGCTCGAATGGTACGACTTCGCGCTATTCGGCCTGACGGCAGCCGTTTTCTCGGAGCAGTTCTTTCCCACGCACGATGGCGGCGCGGGATTGATCCGGGTATTCGCGACGTTCGCGGCCGGCTTTCTGGCGCGGCCGCTCGGTGGGATCTTCTTCGGGTGGGTAGGCGATCGCTTTGGGCGCAGGCGCTCGCTCACACTTTCGATCTGGTTGATGGTGATTCCCACGTTGGGGATCGGACTGCTTCCGGGCGTGGACGTGCTCGGAATCTGGGCGACTGCGCTCTTGATCGTGTTGCGTGTGATTCAGGGGCTTTCGGTCGGGGGCGAGTGGGTGAGTTCGATGATCTTCCTGGTCGAATCGTCCGAATCCCACCGTCAGGGTTTTCGGTCGAGTTTCGGACTGGTGACCATCTCGCTCGGTCTCGCGCTCGGCTCTGGTGTCGTTCTTCTCGTGCACAGCAGCTTCGGGGACGGCGGCTGGCAGAGCTGGGCCTGGCGGATTCCATACCTTTTGGGCGGCGTGCTCGCGTTCTTTGGGGTCTGGGTTCGCCGTGTGATTCGCGAGTCGCCCGCCTTCGTCGAGCTGGCTGAAAGCGACCGGCGAGCGGCGCATCCGATTCACGCCGCCATTCGCAGCGTTCCGCGGCGCATCGCGCTGATGATGGGGGCGGTCGGAATCAGCACGGTCACGTTCACGGTGTTTTTCATCTGGGCGCCCGGCTATGCGCAGTCCCACCTGGGTCTCGATGCCCGCAGTGCGATGCTCGCCAATACGGCTGGTCTCGTGACATTGGCGGTGCTCACTCCCTTCGGCGGGTGGCTCAGCGACGTGGTCGGTTACAAGCGCCTCTATGTCGGAGTCGTGGCGGCGTTGACCGCCGCCATGGTTCCCGGGATTGCGCTCCTCGATTCCGGAACGCTGGCTGGCGCCATGCTGGCGCAGATGGGCGTCGGTGCCCTCTTGGGGCTGCTGCAGCCTTCCGTGGTGCTCGCGCGGCTGTTTCCGGTGGCGTTGCGCACCAGCGCCATGGGGCTCGGGTACAACGTGCCCCAGGCATTTCTCGGGGGGCTCGCGCCGCTCGTCTGCAGCGGGCTCGTACAACGCACGGGCGAGCCCCTTTCGCCGGCGCTCTTTCTGCTCGCGGTCGGCATCGTGAGCTCGGTGTCGGCATGGCGCTTGCCCCAGAGCCCGCCGCAGGACCGCGGCTGAAGCCGTGACAGCGGACGGGGTCGAGGGACCGACGGACGGGCCGAACGAGTTTCACCGCAAGTTCGGACGGGCCATGGAGCCAGCGCCTCCCGGCTGAATTTTCGTTGAGACACCGGGTCTCTTCGACGATCCTGCGCGGTACTCGCATAGGGCCACTCGGAATCATCCGGGCCGCATCGCGCACCTGCCAGGACCGCTGATTGACATTGGGGCGGGTGCTGCGTAGGGTCCTCGACGGATTCGAAAGGTTTCCCGTGCCGGTGCTTGCGCCGGCGCGGGTGAAAAGGGAAGAGGGGTGAGAGCGCCGGGGACTGCCGGCCTCGATTCCCCCGCGGACGCGCCGCCGTAATGGGTGTCCTCACGGACGGCGATCGACTCGGAAGCCACTGTCGGGCCTGCAAGGGGCCGGGCGGGAAGGTGGGTCGGTCGGAAACCCTGAGCCGGAAGACCTGCCTCTCGATTGGAAAATTGAGGCCTCGCGCACAGGCTGTCACCCATTTCGCATCCCACCCGGGTTGGAAGCGGGGCTCGGCCTTCGCCAGGTGAAGCGCCGTCCCGCGCGAATCGGGGCCGGGAGTTTCAGGATGCGAAGAATTCTTTCCCGCGGTGCACACGCAAGCCTCGCATGCGGGCTGATTCTCATGTTCTCGGCTGGAGTCGCGGCCTCTGAAACAGGGGGGGAGACCGCGCCGGATGGCGAGAGTGAGGCTGCTGATGGCGCCGCCGCCCCGCCGCCGGTTGAGCCGCCGCTCATCCAGGTCGACGAGGTCTCTGTCACCGCCGCCCGGGCCGAGCGCGCCGTTCTCGACCAGCCCGGCAACATCACCATCATTACCCGCGAGGAAATTCTCGAGAGTGGTGTGAATACCGTTCCCGAGTTGCTCCGCCGTCAGGTGGGTGTCTTCGTGACGAACAAGAACGGCTCGAACCCTACTGGTATCGACCTCGAGCTCCGCGGCTTCAACAACGGGGGCGGAAACGGGTCGCGAACCCTGGTGCTCATCGACGGCCGTCGTGCGAACTTGCCACAAACTGGAAATACCGACTGGGCCCTGATGCGGATCGATGACGTCGAGCGCATCGAAATCGTTCGCGGCCCTGCGAGTGCCGTGTACGGAGACAACGCGATCGGCGGCGTGATCGAGATCTTTACGCGACGCTCCGACAAAGGGCTCCAGTTCAACGCCACGGGACGGGGGGGCAGCTACGGCATGGGCCAGGGCAGCCTCTTTGCCGGTGGCAGCGTCAGCGACTTTTCGGGGTCGCTTTTCATCGACGGCTACACCGCCGACGGCTACCGCGAGCGCAGCGATTTTACGACCGGCAAAGCGAAGGGAAATCTCCGCTACAGCCTGGGCGAAAGCCTCGTGATCGACATCGAGGGAGGCTATGGCGAGGACAGGCGGAAGTTTCCCGGAGCGCTCACCCAGGCGGAGATCGACCAGTGGGGTCGGAGGGCGGCCGACCCGGATATCCTCGTCGACAGATACGATGTGCAGACGGGGTTTGCCCAGGGTGTCGTCGAATGGAGGGNCNGNGAGGGTATCGTCTTNAAGTTGCAGCNGACCTGGAGGCAGTGGAATCAGCAGAGCGAGGTCGTCGGGAGCGGATTCAGCTGGACCCAGGATTCCACCACCTNGACGACAACAGTCAACGGCCAGTTCGAGGTGGATCGCCCCCTCGGTCCTCTGCGTAACCGCCTGGTCGTCGGTGGTGAGTGGTTGCTCGATCTCGACAAGCGCGGGCCAATCGGGTCACAGCCCGGGGCGAACGAGTCTCGAAACCGCCGCAGTATCGGGAGTGCCTACGTCCAGGAGGAGCTCGAAGTCTTCGAGCGACTCCACGTTTCGGGTGGCTTTCGTTACGACAANGCGCATTATCGCGAGAAGGATCAGACGCTCGGAAACCACAGCCGCGAGACCTACGATCAATGGAGCCCGAAGGCCGCGATTACGTGGCGCCCGTTCGATCCGTTCTCTATCTACTTTTCGTACAACCGCGGGTTGCGCTTCCCGAATTTCGACGAGATCTACCCCGTCTACGGCAGCCGGGCGACCGTCCTCGAGCCCGAGCGTTCCACGTCCTACGAGATCGGGGCGAAATTTCGCAACCGCCAGGTGCAGGCGGGACTCACTTTCTACACCATGACGGTGGATGACGAGCTTCTTTTCGACCCCATTGCGTNTCAGAACCAGAATATCGATCGTGTCCGGCATCGCGGGGTCGAGGTATCGGTTGATTACCAACCGTGGACCTGGGTCGATGTCTACGCGAACTTCACCTACGACAATACTGAAATCAGGCGCTACACGGCGAATTCTGCGGTGGATGGCAAGCGTTTGCCGATCACGCCGGAATACCGTGGAACGGCGGGGATGAACTTCTTCCTGCCGGTGCCTTGGTTCGACGGGACAGAACTCGGTGTGAACGCGAATATCGTAGGTCCGCGTTTTGTGGCGAACGATCTTCTGAACGAGAAATCGAAGCTGCCGACTTACGGCACCGTCGATCTGCACGGCCGGATCGGAAAGAAGATCCTGGGCCGTTATCACATCACGCTCTTCTTCCAGGTTCAAAACCTGAATGGAGAAAAGTATTCGCAGTTTGCCGCTCTGGACNGGGCTGGGGTTACGGGCTACTACCCGTCGGCAGCGCGCAACTTCGACATCGGCTTGACGGTTGCCTTCGAGCAATGAAAGGCTTTCCGGATCGCCAATGCTTCGGGTTTCGGTTCCGGCCGCCTGACCCACCCCCGGTGCGACTCGCCGCGGATCGTCGGGGAGAGATTCCGCGTGGTTCACCTGCACGCGGCCAACCGCGCAGCGCAGCTAGGGAGTCGGGTCGTCCCCGGCTGCATCGCCAATCCGGAAGATGCGCCGCGTCGACTCCTCCCAGCGCGTCATCGGGTGGTCCTTCCGGATCTCGCGAATCTTCTCCAGCATCGAGATCTTGTCCTCTCGGCCCGTCGACCACTCCTTGGCAAACGCGCCGGACTCGATCTCCTCGACGGTGGCCTTCATCTGCTCGCGCAACAGCGGTTTGGCGTCGTTGTAGCGCTGGCTGCGTGACAGCGTCCCATACTGGCTCGTGTGCGAGTGCAACTCGTGCTGGGCGAGGGAGCCGATTTCGCGGATCTTGAGCAGGCTGTAGGCCATCTCCCCCGAGAGCATCAGCTCCATCATCACCGCCTCGGGCGGATAACCCGCTTCCACGAGAACCTCGACACACGACTGGTAGACGCTGCCGAAGGCGGGGCCGAAGGCCTGCTCGGTGAACAGGTCGAGGGTGGCCTCCTGCTTCATGGTCATCTCCAGGCACCCCCCCCGGGTCGAGCCCAGCGCGTGGGCCAGCCCGAGCATGCGCTCCTTCGCCCGGCCCGTGGCATCCTGATGCACGCCCACGAAGCTCGCGAAGCCCTCCCCCGACACGTAACCGTCGCGCACACCGGCACCGATCATTCGCGGTGCGATGAACACCACGTCGACAAAGGGCGGCGGCACGATCAGGTCGAAGCCCACGTTGTAGCCGTGCGCGAAATCGAGCAGGTTGCCCTCGGTGAGGTGAGGGGCCACTTCCTTCTCGTAGACCTCCGGCATGACCTCGTCTGGAATGAGCAGGAGCAGGATGTCGGCGCGGGCACTGGCCTCGGCGATCGGGAGCACCTCGAAGCCCTCGGCGAGCGCCTCCTCGCGGTAGGGATCGTCGGTGTTGCCGACGATCACGTCGACCCCCGAGTCGCGCAGGTTGCGCGCCTGGGCGCTCCCCTGGTTGCCGTAGCCGAGAATCGCCACGCGCTCCCCTCGGATGGCCCCGGGGTCGGCATCCTGATCGTGATAGGTCGTCGTCATGGGCTTCCTCCAGCGATCCAGCATCGCGGCGGAGACTCTCGAGGTCAAGCAGATCTCGCCACAGAAGGGCGGAGCGTGCAGAATACCCCTGCGCGATAATCACCCAGCACGAGCAAGCAATGGGAGCCCCGACATGAAAGACGCGTGGAAGCAACTCGAAGGAAAGCTCGACGGGCTCGAGGAGAGACCCGCCGAGGCCCTCGCCTACGTGCGGGAACACGCCCGAGCAGGTGATCCCGACAATGTGCTCTCCACGCTCGACGATTTCGCCATGAACCACGGGTTCCTCATCAACGTGGGGCCGGTGAAGGGGAAACTTCTCGAGGCAGAAGTAGCCGCCGCGGGAGTGGCAGCGCGCATCCTCGAACTGGGTTGCTACTGCGGTTACTCGGCGATCCTGATGGCCAAAGGCCTCGAAGGGGCCGGGCACCTCACTTCCATTGAATCCAGTGAGATCTCGACGAACGCCGCTACCGGAATTCTCGAGGTTGCCGGCCTCGCCAACCGGGTCGACGTGGTCTACGGAAAGTCGAGTGAAGTCATCCCCACTCTCGAGGGTTTCTTCGACCTGGTCTTTCTCGACCACTGGAAGGNTCTCTACAAGCCGGATCTTCAGGCCATCGAGTCCTCGGGTCTCCTGCGCGAGGGCAGCGTCGTGTTCGCGGACAATGTCGGGCCGTTGTTCGGTGCCGACGAATACCTCGCCTACGTTCGCAACTGCGGCCACTACGACAACCGCAGCATGGTGTCGACGGTGGAATACACCGAGATCGAAGATGCCGTGGAGATATCGACCTACCACGGGGCCTGACTGACGGCCTTCAGCGACGGCGACCCTGCCACCCGCGGTTTCGAGACCCGCTTCCGCGAGCGCGTCCCGGGCGCGAAGGACCAGCCACACGTGACGATCCGCGGGGCCGGACACTTCGTGCAGGAGGACCGGGGCGAGGAGTTCGCCCGGGTCGTGCTCGACTTCATCGAGCGAACCGGAAGTTGAGCGCGGGCAAGGTGAGCGCGGGCAAGGAAGTGGCGCCTGGCCGTATCGGACCTGGCTGGCTCTCGGTCGAGGACCCCGCCTGGCAAATAGGGACCGGGGAAGGGATCAGGCCCCAATAGCCCCGAGATGTGAAGCGACTCAGCGGGTGGCGGTGCCATCCTGACTATCCGCAGACTCTCGGTGCTGTCGGGACGGCGCTCAGGCGCTTACGGCCTCTTCGCCTTCGCTCATCGCCCACGCCTCCAGGTCTTCGGGCAGCTTGGCCAGCATCATCGTGAACTCTCCGGAAGTGGCTTCGCGATTGTGGGCGAACATCTCCTGGAAGTGACCCTCGATGCGCTCGCTGAAGAGGCCGATGGACTTCAGGGTCGGCAGCACGAAGCCCTGCAGTGGACCGCGGCGTCCGCCCTTGCTGGCAATGGCCTCTCGTAGCTGTTCGCTGTCTTGCGCCAGCTCTTTGAACATTGGCTGGACGTCGAAGCCGGCGTCGAGCCAGAGAGCGAGCAACGAGGCGCGCATCGAGTTGCCAGTGCGCGAATCGACCAGCTGCCGTGCGGCTTCGAATCCGAAGTCTTCCAGCGCGTCGCGCTCGCGCTGGCTCAAGCTGGGCACCACGCGGGAGAGGTACTTGATACCGAAGCCCGTGTGCCGCGCTTCATCCCGTGCGACCAGGGTGAGTAGCTGCTTGAGCAGGGGCTCCTCAGTGGTGTTGCGCATGTCGCGGAAGGAGTAGAGCGCCAGCCCCTCCACCATGATCTGCATTCCCATGACCTTCATCGTCCAGTTGTCCGTGGCCATGATGCCGTCGATGATGTTCTTCAAGCCGACCGGGATGGGATAGATCTCGTCGAGTCGCTCGACGTAGGCAGCGAAGACCTCGACGTGGCGCGCCTCGTCGATGGTCTGGGTGGCGGCGTAGAGCTTCCCGTCCATATCGGGGACGGCACTCACGAGCTGACCGGCCGCCATCATCGCCCCCTGCTCGCCGTGCAGGAAGGTCGAAAGCATGAAGGCCGCGGTCTTCCGTGAAATCTGCCAACGCAGGTCGGGATCGAGGTTCTGCCAGAACCGCGTCTGCTGCAGCGGTACACCGGCGATGCTGAAGGTGCGGGAAAATGCCTCGCGATCGATCTCTCGCTCCCAATCGAGATCGCGGAGGCTGCTCCACTGGGCTGTCACACCGTTGGCGTAGAGCGTGCGGAGCTCTTCGATATCGCTGTCGTAGTTCCAGTTGTAGATTGCGTCGAAGGCGGTCTCGAGGGTCTCGCCGGTCGCGGGCATTCGGATGGGAAGGGGGTGGGGCATGGTTTCAGAGTTCTCCTTGGCTGGGGGTCTGGCGCGTCAGCTCTCGCTCCAGGGCCTTCAGCAACATTTCGCGGTGCAGGCGCAGCAGACTGCGGACCTCTTCTTCTGCGGCGATGGGATCGCGCTCCGCCAGGGCCCGGTCGAGGCCGGCGGCCAGCGGAATCAGGGTGCTGCGGGGCGGGCGGATGCGCCCCTCGCCATCACGAAGACGTGTGATGAATCGCGGTCGCAGGCTCCTGCGGATGATCTCGAGCACCAGGTTTCGACTCGCGGTGGCGAGCAGGCGCACCAGCTCGTCGTGGGCGGCCAGGTAGTCGTCGTCGCCGTTGCTGGGATCGGCGATGGCGGCCAGTAGCTCTCGACCGCGGGCGAGTTCGGCGTCGCTGCCACGCTCCACGGCGAAGCGCACAGCACCGGTCATCAGACTCTCGATCACGTCGAGCAGCTGCTCGACCAGCACCGGGTCGGGCAGGTCGTTCATCTCGAGCATGTGGCCCACGATGTCGAGACTCGCGCCATCCAGGGGCGAGACCCGCGCACCCCCACCGCGCCGGATCTCCACCAGGCGAAGCTGTTCGAGCTTTTTCAGGGCTTCGCGCACCACGCTGCGGTGGGTCTGGTGCAGGGCGGCGAGGTCGCGTTCGGAGGGCAGGCGCTGGCCGGGCTCGAGCCTGCCCTGCAGGATCTCGTCCCGGATGGTGCCGGCGATCTTCTCTGCGCGGCTTTGCGTCATACCTCGGCAGCCCGGTTTCTCGCAGCAGGGTTGGCTCTGGCTACAAGTTGGTCGGACCGCCTTTGGCTGTGGTCGGACCAATTGATTCCTGTGAATACCCCAACCGCACGGTCGGTGCAAGCACGCGCATGAGAAAGAGCGGCACGGGTGCCGGGCGATTGCCCTCCAGATGGGCTGCCCAGGTAGCAGGAACCGCGCGAGCCGATTAGCGATCTCACGGTTGGTGCGCCGGGTATCAAGCCGCCCTTGCGGCCGGTAGGCGGCGATCATGGCCAAGAAGAAAACGACGATGGCGAAGCTGCCAGCACCAGTGAGACCACTCGAGGCCGGCACGAGCTGCTAGGCGCCGCCGGCAATGCCAAGGACACCAAACAGCACTAACACTGGCTCGAGCAATTCGCAGCCAGCTCGAAACGGGCGAACGAAGAAGAGAACCGCCCGCACGCTGCACTGCGCCATGCCCAGAGCATATACGGCACCGCCGGGCCGCCAGGCGCTACTCCCCCACCTCCAGCGGCTCCGGCGGCAGCTCACCGGCGATTAGCGGTGTCAGCAGCTTTGCCAGGTTGCGAGGAACGAATAGCTCTTGTGACGCGGCGAGCTCCGGCAGGCTCCACCAACGGTGCCCAGCAAGCGTTCCCAGCTCCATTCCCTCCAGCGCCTGGGGCTGCACGTCGAACGACTCGACGCGTGCCAGGAAGTAGTGCTCACGCGAGTCGTAGAAGCGATCTTCCCACCGCCAGACGTGCTGTCGCAGCCAGACGCAGGGGCCGAGCTCCGCGTCGCGGAGACCGGTCTCCTCCCACAGCTCACGGCGCGCGCAGTCCTCGAACGACTCACCGGCCTCGAGCGCGCCGCCGGGGGGCAGCCACAGCAACGGCTTGTCGCTTTGAGGCGCCTCCACGCGAAGCAGCAGGACGCGGTCCTCCGGATCGAGCAGGATCACGCGCGCCCCGGGGCGCACGACCGCGTCTCGCTGGCTCCGCATCGTTGCCCCCCGTGAGCGCTCCCCGCTGCGGGCGCACCCCGGGGCGCACGACCGCGTCTCGCTGGCTCCGCATCGTTGCCCCCCGTGAGCGCTCCCCGCTGCGGGCGCACCCCGGAGCATAGGAAGTTCGAGCTGTGTTTTCCCTGGCTCCGATCAGTAGAGATTCTCTCAATAGCGACCGGGGAGGGGACCAGGCCCGGTACGAGGGGAGGGCTGCACAGCCGATCAGCAGCGGCGCGATCACCACGTGCGCCCGTCCGGGTCAGGCGCCTTCGCGCCCGCGCACCCGGCCCACCATGCGACAGCCGAGGTCGGCCGCCCGTTCGCCTCACCGCCAGCAGTGCTGGAGCCAGGCGCGCGAGGTTCCTGCGGGAGGAGACGCTGCCGCGCCAGCGTTACTATCGCCTTGCCCGCGTATCGAATGCGGGCCCGACGACCGTGAGGTCGGGAGTGTGGGGCACGCCGCGGCGGACAGCCCTCGGAGGCACGAATGAAGCGCTGGTTGATTGGACTCGTGATCGGACTCGTCGTGGTCACCGCCGGCGGCTACGCGATCTATCGCCAGCAGGGCGGTCTCGCCGGCATCGTGGGCGCCGCGCTGCCCGAGTTCCCGGACTGGCCGCCGCCTGCCGACCGGCTCGCGTCGGGACAGCAGGGGCACATCCTTTTCCACAGCGACACGCCCTTCGATCTCGACGTCCTGCTCGGCGACTCCGCGCTTTCCCGGCCGACCACTGCCGAGGGCACGCTCTACCTGCCGGACGCGGCGAGCCCCGCATCGCCCGTGCCCGCCATGGTGTTGCTGCACGGAAGCGGGGGGCTCACGCCGGGGCGTGAGGGCGGGTACGCGGAGTTGCTGACGGAGAACGGCTATGCGGCGTTCGTGTTGAACTACTACACACCTCGCGGCGTTACGGAGGAGACGCCCTACATGGTTCGGGTGCTGTCGACGACCGAGTTCGACGCGATCACGGATGCCTACCGGGCGCTGCAGATCCTGCACACGCACCCCGACATCGATGCCACGCGGATCGGCATCATGGGCTTCTCGTACGGNGGTATGGCGGCGCGCTTCGCCATGGACGGCCGCATCAAGCAGGCACTGATTGGCGACGAGCCCGGCTTTGCGGCCCACGTCGACTACTACGGTCCGTGCTTCCAGAACCTCCGCAGTCCGTCGCTCACGGGTGCACCGATCCTCACGTTGCGCGGAACCGAGGACGCCTCGAACGATCTCGCGGCCTGCGTCGTGCGGGAGGCCGAGTTGCGGCGAGGCGGCGTCGATGTGGAGGCCCACGTCTACGAGGGTGCCGGCCACGCCTGGGAGGCCAACCGCCCGCGCTCGCTGATCGAGGAAGCCCCCTACGTGACCGGCTGCGAGGTCGTGTACGACGAGAGGGGGCACTCGTTCATGGGCGACACCCCGATCGTGTCGGTGCCGATCGAGACGAGCCGCGAGGAGCGTGTCGCGCTGCGCATCGCGAGCGGGCGTGTGATGGCCGACTGCGTGAAGTCGGGCTACGTGATCGGCCGCGACGACGCTACGAAGTCGAAGTCCGACGCGCACCTGCTGGGCTTCCTGGGCCGCGTGCTGGGCGGCGGCGGCTGACGCCGACCGCACCGCACGGTTCGATACACTCGTCCGCCATGCCGGAACTCGAGCACCTGCGCGTCGGCTTCGTCGGGTGCGGGCGCATCGCCGATCTGCAGTGCCTGGGCTACCTCGACCATCCCCACGCCGAGATCTTCGCAGTCTGCGATGCAGACGAGACGCTCGCGGCGCGGCGCGCCGAGCAGTGGGGTGCCACCCGCGTGTACGCGGACCTGGATCGCCTGCTCGCCGATCCCGATGTCGACGCCGTCGAGATCCTCACGCCGCACCACCTGCACACCGACCACGCGCTGGCCGCGCTGTCGGCGGGCAAGCATGTCTCGCTCCAGAAGCCACCCACGCGCACGCTGGATGAACTCGACCGCATCGCGCGGGCGGTCGACAAGAGCGACCGCACGCTGCGCGTCTTCGAGAACTTCAGCCACTACCCACCGCACACGAAGGCCGCCGAGCTGGTCGCCGACGGTGCCATCGGAACGCCGCTGTCGGTCCGCGTGAAGACGGCTGCCGGCCGCTTCGGCGACGGCTGGGAGGTCGGACCGGCCAGTCTGGCCTGGCGGATGAATCCCGACACCTGCGGCGGGGGGCCGACGACGTTCGACCACGGCTACCACTGCTTCCAGATGGGCCGCATGTTCGTGCCGGCCGAAATCGACCGCGTCCACGCCTTCATCCACTGGACGAAGCTCGGCGAGGAGGCCTGGATCGACGGTCCCGCGCTGATCAGCTGGCGCTACGCCGGTGACCCACCGCGCTTCGGGTCGTGGGAGGTGATCGCGTCGGTCGGGATGCGGGTGCGGTCGCGCTACTACGTCAGCGACGATCGGCTCGAGATTCACGGCAGCGAGGGGATCATCTGGGTGAACCGGTGCACGGGAAAGCTCCTCGACGAGCCTTCCGTCGTCCTCTATCGCGAGGGCGAGACACGCGCGTTCCACGACCTGCCCACCGATTGGGCTGAGTCGTTCCGCCTGGGTGGACACGCATTCGTCGACGCGATCCGCGAAGGCTGCCAGCCCGCACAGGACGTCTCCGAGGCGAGGAAGACGCTGGCGTTCGCGCTGGCGGCGGGACGCAGTGCTGCCGAGGGCAGGGAGGTGGCGCTGTCCGAGGTCTCGAAGGGGACCTGAGCGGCCGCAGGAGCCGCGTGGATCTATCCAGCATCGGAGGGTCTGCGGCGAGTCACTCGGGCCGCGTTGCACCGAGGCGGCCGACTGCCCTCGGCGCGACTGGGGAATCGATCCTGGCCGAGTGACGGGTCCGGCCGGCCTACTTGCGGATGATCTGACCCGGCCGGGCGCCGGTCGGCTCTCCGTTTCGGAAAGTGACGACGCCGGAGACGAGGGTCGCGACGTAGCCCTCGGCCTTCTGGATGATGCGCCGGCCGCCCCGGGGAAGGTCGAAGACCACTTCGGGTGGCAGCATGCGCAGGCCCTCGAAGTCGATCAGGTTGATATCGGCCTTCATGCCCGGCGCCAGGGTGCCGCGGTCGTCCAGCCCGTAGATCGCCGCCGTATCCGAGGTCTGCTGCTTGACGACCTCGGCGAGCGGGATCTTCTCACCCCGACTGCGATCGCGTGCCCAGTGGGTCAGCATGAAGGTCGAGATGCTCGAGTCGCAGATCGTCGCCAGGTGCGCACCGCCATCGGCGAGGCCGAGTACGGCACGCGGATGGAGCAGCATCTCGCGGATGGCGTCGCAATTGCCATCGGCAAAGTTGAGAATCGGGAAGAGCATGAGCCGCCGGCCGCCCTCTTCGAGCATGAAGTCGTAGATCACCTCTGCCGGTGTGCGCCCCTCGCGCTCGGCGATGCCGGCAAAACTCTCCGCGAACTCGGGTTCGTAGTGAACCTGTTCGCGAATGGGGAAGATGCGATCGAAGCGGGTGAAGATCATCGCCTGGTAGGGGTCGTCGTAGCTCTGCGTCTCCGAGAGAATCTTCGCCCGCAGCCCCGGATCGCGGAGCTTCGCGACCTGCTCCTCTGCCGGCAGGTCGTGGATCGCGGCATAGCTCGGCCGATCGAGGAAGGGGTGGTAGGTGGCCTCGAGGCCCATCAGGAGCCCGACGGGACGCCCGGCGATCTGCGCGTAGAGCTCGGCGCCGCGGGCGGCCGCCTCTTCGAGCCGCGCAAGGGCTTCGCGGAACAACCCGGGGTTTCCGGGCCCCTGAGTGAGGTTGAAGCAGACCGGGCGACCGATCCTCTCGGCGATACGAATCATCAAGTCGAGTTCCCGGTGGGTGGCGTCGTCGTCTTCACCCGCCACGCCGGCCGGAGAGACGCCGAACATCCCCTTCCCCAGCTCCGCAAGGGCACCCCCAATGGCGAATAGTTCGTTCTCACTCGCGAAGGTGCCGGGTACGGGGTCGCCGTTCAGCGCCCGATGCGTGGTCGTTCGCGATGTCGTGAAGCCCAGAGCTCCGGCTCTCACGGCCTCCTTCACGAGATCCACCATGCGCGAGAGTTCCTGGGCAGTGGGCGCTTCGTCGCTGGCGCCCCGTTTGCCCATCACGTAGGTGCGCAGCGCACTGTGGGGAACCTGGGTCCCCACATCCATCACACGGGGTGTGGAAGCGAGGAACTCGATGTACTCCGGAAAGCTCTCCCAGCCCCACACCATCGCTTCGGAGAGCACATCCGCCGGGATGTCCTCGACGCCGGCCAGCAGCTCGATCATCCAGCGATGGTCGCCTTTTTCGATGGGCGCAAAGCCCACACCGCAATTCCCGATGATCGCCGTGGTCACGCCGTGCCAACACGAAGGGGTGAGAAGCGGGTCCCACGAAATCTGGCCGTCGTAATGAGTATGGATGTCGACGAAGCCGGGCGTGACGATCAGGCCCGCCGCATCGATCACCTCCGCGGCTTGCGAGCCGGCGCAGCCCGGCTCGCCGATCGCCGCGATCCTGCCCCCCTCGATGCCGATGTCGCCGCAGTAGGGGGTGCGCCCCGTACCGTCGACGATGGTGCCCCCCTCGATCAGTAGATCGGGCATGCGCTCTTCCTTTCCGAGGCTCTCGCCCTCACGCGTCGCTGGCTCGGGCCTTGCCGTCGATGTAGCACATAAGCGTCTCGTGGAAGTGCCGGACTCGTACTTCCTGGTCTCCCATGTGGAGCCCCGCGAAGCCCGCGGAGTGCATTCCGGCCTGGACGCGCGGCAGGTTGTAGAAATCCTGCCCAATCAATTTTCCGCCGCCACCCGTCGGCTCGACGACGAGCTCGTCGGTGAGGACGAGTTCCACGTGCTCCGGGCGTTCGCCGCGCCCGGCCCCTCGAATCAGGTTGAAGAAATCGAAATACATCCGGTTCGGATCGGTCGGATGCGGCCGATGGCGGAAGAGCCAGGCCGTCATCCCGAAGATGTTGAACGTGACGTTCGGAAAGATCGTGTAGTGGAAGTCGTCGATGAGCTGTTCATCCCGCAGCTCCGAGAAATCGACACCGAGTGCCGGTCCGTGTTTCTCGCGTACGATCTTCGCAATGGCCGGGCGAACGTCTGCAGCGCCACCCTCGAAGGTGTCTGGATCGATGCCGAAGCGCCGCAGGAATTGCTCTCGGATCTCATCGTTCAACTCGCCGTGCGATGGATGACGGGGGCTCGCAACGCCCAACGGCATGATCATTCGCGTGTGGCGCTCGTAGCAGTCGATGGGAACGTTTACGTCGTCGCTGAAGATCAGCACGTCCGGATGGGTTCCGGCCATGTGATAGGGCTCGTTGAACGCGTCGATCGAGGCCTTCCAGTTGCAGGCGACCTCGACCGTGACATCGTCGAGCAGGCTCATCTCCTCGAAGTGATAGGGGTCGAGGTGACGGGGAATGATGTCCAGATAACCGTGCAGGGGCTCGGCGTCCGGGTCGAGATTCACGAAGATGAACCCCGCCCAGCTCTCACAGCGCAGCTTGCCGAGTCCGAGCGTCTCCGCGGGACATCCCTGCGGAAAGCTCTTGGGGTCCTGCGCGTACTCGAGCGCGCCATCGAGGCCGAACATCCAGGCGTGATAGGTGCACGAGAAGGAGATCGCGTGTCCCAGACCCGGATCGCGCAGTCGGTTGCCGCGATGTGTGCAGACGTTGTAGCAGGCGCCGATCTCCCCCGACGGCTGACGGACCACGAGAATCGACTCTCGACCGATCTCGAAGGTGAAGTAATCACCCGGCTCGGGAATGTCCCGCTCGAAGCCGGCCAGCAGCCAGGTTTTCGTCCACATGTGCTTCCACTCGAGCTCCGCGAATTCGGGTGAGAGGTAGCGTTCCTTCGGGATGAGGTCCGTCCCGAGCTGCGGCTTCGAGGCCCGCTCGATCGGCGTCTTGGGGAGTTTCGTGGCAGTTGTTCCTGTAGTCATTTTGCTTCCTCTTCACGTTGAATATCGAACAGAGCCCGTGGAGCATAGGAAGTTCAAGCTGCCTTTTCCCTCGGTCACTTCGGCCCTCTGGTTCACCCTGCCTCATCACGATGACAGGAGGTCCGGCTGGATCTGTGATGTCACACGAGGCATTCCTTCAATTGGAGGTGGGGGAAAGCATGCGGTCTCTCGGGCTCTCGAGGCGAGACCTGCACTCGCTTGCGAACTCGAGTCCCCGCTTCGTCGTTTGGGCAGTGTCTCTTGTGATCTACTCGCGCGCGCGGTGGGTATCGAGCGGGCTGAAGCATTCTACCTGTGTCTGGGAGAAGTTTGAGTTGTGGTGTCGAGGATCGACGCGAGTTCTCTCGCTTGGGCTCGTCGTTCGTAGCGGGCGACTGCAGCTTCATCGGGCTGGTAGGCGAGCCTTCCGGCCCGTTGCCATTCGGTAAAGGCCTCGGCGAAGAAGCCCGAGACTTCCTCGCGAGACGAGCAGATGACGCCCGTGTGGGTCTCTTTGAGGAGTTGGTCGAGTTGGCCATCGTCTCCTGGCATGCAGAGAATGGGGCGGCGTGCTCCGAAGTATTCGAAGACCTTTCCCGGATACAGCCCGCGGCGATGGAAAGACTTCGGATCCGGGTCTACGGCCGAGAAGAGCAGGAGAAGCTGTGAGCGCTTCATGAGGCGAAGCGTTTCGTTGCGATTCGTCCGCCCAGCGGCATCGAGCGTGGTCTCGAGACCGGCACTGGCTGCAGCGCTGCGCACGCGATCGAGCGCGAGGCCCCGGTAGACCAGACGGACATGCCTGCGTTCTTCGGTGGAAAGGAGTAGCGATGAACGCGGCCCAGGCCGCGAGCGCGAGTTCGATTGGTTGCTCCGGCACCAGGTTGCCAACGTAGGAAACCGTGAAGCCCGCATCCGGCTCGGCAGCCGGATACTCCTCGGGGTCGAAACCGTTCGGGATGCAGGTCGCGGGCCGGCCGAATAGGTCGCTGTCGAACTCTGCCCAGTGTGGGGTTATGTTTACGACATGCTGTGCCGTGCCGACCAGGCGGCGTGCGACCGGTCGGTAGAAGCGGCGGCGCCAGCCTTTGAAGGGCCGCAGGATCGGGTCGCGGAAGTCGGCGATCCATGGGATGCCGTGGGTGTCGTGGAACCAGCGCGCCAGGAAGAGTCCCGCGTCAGGGCCGTGTTCGCCCACGCAGACGTCGATTGCACCATGGTGGGCGAGCACCTCCGCCGCCCAGCGGGCGCATGGCTGCCAGGACTGGGAGTGGTCGCCGAGCGGGTATTTCGCGAGAGTGAGCGCGCGGCGGGCGACGGCACGTGCGCCGCGTGCTTTGGGTTCTTGCAGGTGGGTCCAGGCCGCGTCGATCGCGCCGTCGCTCGTGAGCGATGGCGTCGGTACGAGCAGCGAGGTCTCGGGATCCGCTTCGGCCCAGCGCTGCGCCACCTCGGTTTCGATGGCTTCTCGGTCACCGCGCCCAACGCTGCGGCGCCGATTGATATCGCAGCACACGACGAGCGCACGCCAACCGAACTCGGGCAGGTGCTTGGCGAACTGTGCGGGTCGCTGGGCGCCCATGGTCGATTCGACGCGATGGTGCGGCGCGCACTCGTGTGCGAAAAAGAGCGCCGTCCTGAGCCCCACTTGTCCCCCTCGTGCAGCCAGTATTCGAGGCTAGCTCAGGTGACCCAAACCCTGAATTTGGGTCCAGGTCTGGTGTGATTTTTTTCATTTAGAATGGAAGGGTCAGACCATGCGAAAGAGTCGATATTTGGACCAGCAGATCGCGCTGGGGCTGCAGCAGGTCGAGCAGGGAGCGTCAGTGGCTGGGGTGTGCCGGAAGCTTGGGATCAGCGAGCCTGATCTGCACACCAATTGTCGCGCTAGACTGCATCGCCCATGCAGAGTACTGCCCTGAACGGTCGCCGGGCCGCCTGGACCGTCACCTCGGCTGCACTCCTAGCACTGCTGAGTTGCGGCGACGTCCGAGATGAGACGCCCTCGGGCCGTGTGCTCGTGATCGGGATTGATGGTGCAAGCCTCCGCGTGATCCAGCCACTCATGCAGCAAGGCCGGCTCCCTCACCTCGAAAGCATCGCCCAAAAAGGAGTCAGCGGTCCGTTGAAATCACACCATCCGCTGCTTTCACCCCGCGTGTGGACCTCCGTCGCGACGGGCAAGGAGCCGGACAAGCACGGGATCAAGAGTTGGGTGAAATCGACCGGACCCAAGACCACGCGACTTCTGTACAGCTCGGACCGTAAGGGCCATGCACTCTGGAACATCTTGTCCGAAGCCGGCTATACCGTGGGTGTCGTGAACTGGCTGATGACCTATCCACCCGAGGTGGTGCACGGAGTCCTCGTTTCCGACCACACGACCTCGTATGAGGTGGACGGCAAGAAGTACCTCGCGAGAATATTCTCGGGTCGGTCCGAGCCCGAGCCCATCTCCGTCGAAGAGGAGCGGAACGCAGTAACCTTTCCGCCATCTTGGCAGGCGCGTTCACTCTCGGAGCACCACACGAGGGGCGAGCTAACGAACGTTCCCAATCCCTTCGATGGGAATACGGATCTTCCCGGCCAGGATTTTCTCGAGCAGTACTCCCTTTTCTACGAGCAAGACGAAAGGTTCGCCTCGATCGCACTCGAGATTGAGCTCGAGATCCAGCCGAGCCTGCTCATGGTGCTCCTCCAGGGCATCGACCGCACCTCCCATTTTCTCTGGGCCGGCTTCGAACCGGCCGAAGCGTACTCGGAGAAACGGCGCATCGACAGACGCCAGCAGGCAGCGGCCCGGGCGGCCCTCGAGACCTACTACGAGTTCACGGATGCCCTCATCGGCCTGTTTCTCGAACGGTACGACGAGCACGATCTCGTACTTGTCGTCTCCGACCACGGCTTCGAAGCAGCNNAGACCGGTGTCGCCCNCACTGGCGGCCACATCTCAGCCGAGGCGGAAGACGGCATCGTCTTCGCTCGTGGACCAGGCATCGAGAAGACGTCCAAGCCGGACATGAGCGTAAACGACGTCACTCCCCTGATACTCGCATGGCTGGGTGAACCGCTGGCTCAGGACATGGACGGCGTCGTTCCTGGCTTTTTCAAGGGCAACCTCGTCGAGCCCATCGAGACCTACGACACGACAGAGATAATGCGACTCGAGGGTTCCGGATCCGGCTCCGAAGAGGTCCTCATGGAGCAGCTCCGGCAGCTTGGATACGTGGATTGAGCAGGACCCATCCGAAATGGATCTACAGAGAATCGAGACGTCCGACCGTTTCTCACGTGTCGGGTACACCGAGACCCCAGTCTAGAGGCTCTGGTTGAGCCTTCCTCCGGGTGTCGTTTTGCCTTCGAAGAACTGAAGCCCCGGGCAAAGCGGGTAGCGAATGCGATGCGTGAGCTCGGACTCGAGGAGGGTGAACGGGTGGGTCTGTTGTGAAATTACAGATTCAGTCGGACACCCTGCCACGATGACAGAGGCTGACCGAGGGGGTCTAGATGACGGAAGATCAAAGTGAAATCAGACGTAAGAAGCGAGTCCTCGAGTACGCCGAGACGATCGGCAACATCAGAACGACATGCCGCCGCTTCGGAATCGCGAGATCGACCTTTTACCTCTGGTGAGACCGGTACCGCGAGCTCGGCGACGCCGGGCTCGCGAGGCGCACGCTCTCCGCGATTCCCTCCAGTACGAGGTTTTCTGCCGCGGCTGTGGTAGGTGCGAAGAGCAGGTTCGAGAGGTGGCCGGCGATCACCCGATTGATCTCTTCGGGCATCGAGCGTGGCCCCAGGAGCGCAGTCCAGTCTCGACGTGTGTGACTGGCAGCCCGAGCGTGGCTGTGAGAGGCTCGGGGCCGGCGCCTTCCAGGGCGTGGACAACGGGCTGGAGTTCGCCTCATCGCATGAAGGTTCCTCTCCTCGATCTCGGTGCGCAGTACGCCAGCATTGCCTCGGAACTCGAGGCCGCGGTGCTCGAGGTGGTTCGCGGGACCCGCTACATCGGCGGGCCGAAAGTCGAGGCCATCGAGGAACAGGTGGCCTCCTGCGTGGGCAGCCGCCACGCGGTGGGCGTGTCCTCGGGCACCGATGCGTTGCTGGTCTCGCTCATGGCCCTGGGCGTGGGCGCCGGCGACCTGGTCCTCACTACCTCCTACTCCTTCTTTGCCACGGCGGGGGCGGTGGTGCGGCTGGGGGCTCGGCCGGTCTTCGTTGACATCGTTCCTCGCACCTACAACCTCGATCCTCAGCAGCTGGAGGCCTGGCTGGATGCCCACCCGGAGAAGCGCTCGCGCGTCAAGGCCATTGTTCCGGTCCACCTCTACGGCCAGTGCGCGGACATGGATCCGATTCTCGAGGCGGCGGCTCGCCACGGGATCCCCGTGGTGGAGGACGCCGCCCAGGCCATCGGGGCTCGCTGTCCCTCACGCGGTGGCGAGCGACGGGCCGGCAGCATGGGGACAACCGGCTGCTTCTCCTTCTTTCCGAGCAAGAACCTGGGCGGAATTGGCGACGGGGGCATGGTCGTAACGGACGACAGTGCGCTTCACCAGAAGCTCGTGAGTCTGCGCAGCCATGGGGCGAGACCCAAGAATTTCCACTCCCTGGTGGGAGGCAACTTTCGACTCGATGCCATCCAGGCGGCGGCCCTGCGCGTAAAGCTCCCGCATCTCGAAAGCTGGAACGCTCGGCGTCAGGCCAACGCGGCCTACTACGACGAAAGGCTCCCCGCGTCGGGCGCCGTGACGCCCGCCATTGCGTGGAAGCGGGAGTGCCACGTCTACAACCAGTACGTGATCCGCGTCCCCGAGCGCCGGAACGAATTGTGCGCCTTCCTCGCGAAGCGCGGGATCGGAAGCGAGGTCTACTACCGCGTGCCCTTCCACCTTCAGGAGTGTTTCGCGGATCTCGGTTACTCGAAGGGAGACTTTCCACACAGCGAAACGGCTGCGGAGCAGACGTTGGCGCTTCCCGTCTACCCCGAGTTGAGCCGCACCATGCAAGACCACGTGATCNCCGCCATCGAAGACTTTTATACCTAGGTGCATTTGCGTCGTGGTCGCTGGGCGCGCAATTGCGTGCGCACTCTCTCCGACTTCGGTCATCTTGCCGGCGTTCTGGATGCGGAGGTCTTGGACCAGAGGCTGTTGCTCTTCTACGAGGAGAGCATCGGCTGGGTGGGCGGAGAGCGCGAGGACCCCAGCTCTGTTCCTCCTGTTGCAGAAGAATGCCCGCAGCGGGAAGAGGTGAGGTTCGCCTACGCCCCCGGCTAGGAAGCTGTGATTGTGAGAGCATGCCCCAGCTGTACATGGAGTTCGGGCCGCGTGAGCGCCTCGAGCAGCAGGTTTCCGATCGAACCCCGCGTGGTGGTGTTCCGCCGAGCAGCAGGTTGTGGAGCAGCATGCGAGTGGTGGGAACGCTGAGTTCCCCGCCGCACAGCCCGCCACGAATGCTTTGTGCACGAACGACGCTGACTAGAGATGGCAGTAGGAACCGCCCTCTTCGGCCGAAAGCGGGGTGTGGGCCGGGTGCTTCTGGAAATAATCCAGAGCCTCTTTCACATGCTGCAGCAGAAGATCGGCCATTTCCTTGGTAAAGCCGAGTTTCACCAGGATGCGTTGCACTGGGGTTGCCTTGTACGTCCCGGTGAGTGGGTACGCCGGTACCTGCCATCCCCGCATTCGCAACCGGTCGGCGAGGTCATACAGGTTGTATCCGGGATTGGCCCCTTCGGGTAGCGTCCAGACCACCGCAGGAATGCCCATTTCCGGAGCGCCATCGTGAATGATGTCGAACTCGCCCAATGTCTTCAGTATGGAGCAGAAATATTGAGCGACTTCGTGAGAACCATTGTGGATCTCGGCGTAACCCGAACGGCCCAGGCGAACGAAGTCGTAGTACTGTGCAATGACCTGCCCCGCCGGCCGTGAGAAATTGATCTGGAAGGTCGGCATGTCTCCGCCCAGATAGCTCACATGAAAGACCAGCTCTTCTGGAAGGTCTTTCTTCTCGCGCCACAGAATCCACCCGACACCGAGCGGTGCCAGACCAAACTTATGACCCGACGAGTTGATCGACTTGACTCTCTCGAGCTGGAAATCCCAGGGCTTGTGCTCGCCCCTGGTGAACGGGATGAGAAATCCCCCACTGGCAGCATCGACATGGATGGGAATGTCGAGACCCGTGCGCGCCTGCAGGTCGTCGAGCGCCTCACTGATCGCCTGCACGTCCTCGTAGAGACCATGGTAGGTCACGCCAAGTGTGGGCACGACAAAAATCGTATTTTCGTCGACTTTTTCCAGAACCTCTTCGGGATCCATGCAAAGGCGGCCGGGCGACATCTCGATCTCCCGCATTTCGATGTCCCAATAGCGAGCGAATTTTATCCAGCAGATCTGGACACTCCCACACACCATATTGGGTCGATCGGTCGACAGGCCGGCCGCGCGCCGCTTTTCCCGCCAACGCCATTTCGCCGCCATGCCGCCGAGCATCGCTGCCTCGGAGCTTCCGATGGTGGAACAACCCACCTGGCTACCCTTCGGCGCGTTCCACAGGTCGGCCAGAAGAGCGACGCAGCGACGCTCGATCTCGGCCGTTTGCGGGTACTCATCCTTGTCGATCAGGTTCTTGTCCATCGCGAGGTCCATGAGCCGATGGACCTGATTGCTTTCCCAGGTCTGACAAAAAGTTGCGAGATTCTGCTTCGAGTTCCCATCGAGAAGGAGTTCTTCGCTGAGCACCTGGTAGGTGGCTTCGGGATCCTGGCCCCCCACCGGAAAGGTCTCGCGCGAAAGCGATTCCGTTGCGAGGGTCCGGAATTCGACTGAACCCCGGGTCTCATCTGATTGTGATTTCTTCTCCGACATCAATTCGTCCTCCAGAGGGCCGAGAGCGCATCCGAGCCCAGGAAATTCGCGCTGCGTCTTCGGCAAGCTTCGATGAGTAGGGATTCTGTCAAATAGAGGCGGGGGAGGGTATACCCATTTGGCTCCGAGGAGGTAGGGGACCGCCATGGACCCCGGCAGGGAGGGCTCGCCCAGGAACTGCCATTGTCGCTGCTGGTTCATGCGATTCGAGAGTGCNAGGAATGAATTTTGCAGCCGAGTTCAGCCTCAATGTCGCCCTTCGGCCGATTAGTTTCGCGAGGTCGTTTGCAATCGCACGCGAACTCCAGCGACGTGAACGGCGGGAGCCGCGGGTTCGCAGCGGAGTCCGAGGTCGCTCGCGGTACGAAGGACAGGTTCGGGATCAGGACAAGCGACGTCGATTTCAGCGAGACCTTCGCCGCGCCGGTCGGTGTCCGGGAGGAAGCGGAGGTCGCTGCCAACGAGATTGATCTGGGCAACGCCTTCTTTTCCGCTGGAAACCTCGCAGTCGAGTACTGCGGCCCAGCGCTGTGCCATGGCAGTCGGATCCTTCGACTGGATTCCGGCACCGACCAGGCCTCCAATACGACTCTCGCTCTTGCGGGCTTCCCAACCGGGCCCCGCCCACCGCCACGCGCTCGCGGGGATGGTGCGATCGATCGAAAGAATTGCACCGCCGACGTCCCGGGGGTGCAGGTGGAGTGTAGAGATGTCGTCGAGGGAGAGGTCGAAGACCATGCGGACGCCCAGGCGCTCCATGCGCTGGCGCTCGGCTGTGAGACTCAGGTCGTCGCCGTCTGCCTGGACGATCACCATGTAGCCACCGTCTCCGCCCCGCTTTTCGAGGAGTCGTTCGGCCGTGGTGCCGCTCCGGTCGGGTGAGACGACTTCCAGGAAGGTGTCGTCCAGAACGAGAACGCGATTGACGAGCCCAAAGGTTCCGACCCCCGGGTCCGCGAAGCCGTCGTCCAGGGCGAAGAGGGTGCGCAGTTGGCCCACCGTGGTCGCGAGGTCCCGGGCGACGAGTGCGAGTTGTCGAATGCGCATGGCGGCTCCGGGGATGGGGGTTAATTCTGGATGGGGGTTAATTCGTGATGGGGAAGATCGCGTCGATCGATGCGACGATTTCATCGGGCAGTGTGCCAAGCCTCCATTCTAGGTCGACTGCGGTGAGGAATGCTTCGTCCCCCGAGACCTTCGATGAGGCACGCCGGCGAGCGCGAGAAGCTCGTGGACGCCCCGGCTCTCATTCCCTGCGGCGCCGAGTAGCTGCTGCGCTGCGAAGCGACGTCGACGAGGACGGCCTCCAGATGATCCACGCCAGTACCGTCCGCGGTTACTCCCACGTTCCGATCCGTCTCTAGTGTGGCGAGCCCGAAGGCGCTTCCACGGTGCACCGTGAGCGCGCTCTTCTTCTACGGGTCGCTCAGAATCGACGAGAACAAGCGCGCGGCGATCCGTGTCGAGCTGGAGGCAGGCCGGGCCGCAAACCAATCCACGAGCTGAGCCGACGCGCCGGGCCGATTGCGATCAGTCGAGGTTGTAGATCCTCGAGGGTGTTCCTTCGAGCACCTTGTGGGCGACGTCGTCGGGTACGCCAGCGAGCGCCCGGTCGATGTAGTCCCGCGGAGGAAGGGCCGGCGTGGCCGGCCCGGGGGACATGCTGGTGGGATGCGGATAGTCGGTCTCCCACATGATGTTGTTGGGGAAGCGCTCGAGCGCCGCCCTGAGGGCCTGCTCCTCGAACCAGAAGCAGCCGTAGATCTGCCGTTCGAAGTACTCGCTGGGCAGCAGGTCGAACTCGGGATGCTCCTTCGACACGCCGCCGTTCCGCCATTGCCAGTCCATGGCCTCGAGGGAACTCCCGATCCAGCCGACGCCGCTCTCGACCGAGACGAAATCGAGCTTGGGGAAGCGATGGCAGACCCCACCGAAAATCACGTCCGCGATCTGCTTCGCGTTGTCGGCGAAGATCGTCGAGGACACGCGTGCGAAGTTGGCCTTGACACCTCCGCTGGCATTGAACTCCCCTGCCATCTCCTCGAAGGAGCCGCCGCCGATGTGGAAGCTGATCGACAGGCCGTGGTCTTGAGCGGCGGCGTAGACCCGATCCCAGTGCGGGTCGAAGAGCGCCGGATAGCCCCATGCCTTGGGCTGGTTGCAGGCCAGGACGGCCTTGTGACCGAGTGCCGCACAACGCTCGATCTCGCCGACCCAGGCGTCGGAGTCCCAGAAGGGGCTGGCCATCACCGGGATCAGACGCTTCGGATCGGCGCTGCACCACTCGAGCAAGAAGTCGTTGTAGGCCTGCACGCAGACGAGCATGAGCTCGGGCTCTCCGAGGCTGAGGAAGGCCCCGGAGCCGAAGCCTCCGGCGTTGGGGTAGATGATCTGGGCGTAGACGCCGTCCGCGTCCATGAGGGCCAGGCGCTCTTTCGGGTCCCAGGAAGCGGCGGGGCACTCATCGAAGGTCTTTCGACTCTCGGGGAAGGTGCCGTCGAAGCCCGCGGCCGTGACGAAGCCGGGTCCCATCCCCGCGTTCTTGCCACCCATGACCCAGACGTCCCTCCCGTCGTCGCGTTCGAGATGCGGAATCGCGTCACCCCACTTCGAGGCCACACGGGAGGTCCAGGTATCGGGAGGCTCGGTCACGTGGGTGTCGGTGTCGATTGCACGGTGTCGATCGAAGAGAGACTCACTCACGTTTGGCTCCTTGTCGGAGCGCTCCGGCTCCGATCTGTCGTGGATCAATCGGGGTCAGGCGACCTCGTCGCGAAACCAGTCGCGCTCGGGGCCGATGCGCTCGGCAATCGGGTTCAGCTTGTCGACATCGAGGCCGTAGAAATCGACCGCGTTGTCGCCGAGCATCGCCCCGATGTCGCCTTCGGGCATGCCGTGGAAGGTCTCGATCATCAGCTTCTTGGTGAAAGGCCAGGTGCCTTCGGGGTGCGGGTAGTCCGTGCCCCACAGGATGTTCTGGACACCAATTTCATGGGCCATCTCCGCCTCGCGGCGTGCCATGCAGGAGCTTCCGATTCGCACGTTGCGGTTGAAGTACTCGCTCGGCTTCAACGGGATGTGCGCGGTGTAGCTGTTGCCGAGCTTGGCCGTGAAGTGATGGTCGGAGTAGCGCTGGTCCATGAGCGCCAGCAGCTCGGGCGCCCAGATCGAGGTGCCCTCGGAGACCACCGCCTTGAGCCCGGGGAAGCGCTCGAACACGCCGCCCCAGATCATGAACACGATGGGTCGCACCAGCCAGAAGTGTATCTCGGTGACGAAGATCCCGAGCCCGCCGGGCAGATGGGTCGGCGGCTCGGCTCCGGGTTGCTGACCGAATAGCTCCGTGCCGAAGTAGTCCTGCATGGGGCAGGCGCCGCAGTGGAAGTGGACGATCATGTCGTTGTCCTGGCACGCTGCCCACATCGGGTCGAACCGCGGGTGGTGGTAGGGATCCTGGTTCTGCCACAGGTGCGGCAACATGATCCCACTCAGGCCCTGTTTGCGGGCCGACTCGATTTCCTTGACCGACTGGTCGACGTCCCAGAAGGGCGGAATGAGGGCGAGCCCGATGCGCCGCACGGGATCGAGGGAGACGAACTCGGTGAGCCAGCGGTTGTGAGCGCGGCAACCCGCCCACTGCAGCTCCGGGTCGGCGCCCATCGGCAGCAGCCCCAGGTCGCCGCCGAAGGGCGGGGAGTTTCGTTCCGTGAGGCCGTCCACGTAGAGGATCTCGGCGGCCACGCCGTCGGCGTCGAGCACCTCGGTGCGGCGATCGGAATCCCAGGCGCCGGCGAGGCCGTGCTGCTTGTCCTTCGCCCAGTCCGCGCTCTGCTGAGACATCTCGAGGAGTTCGCTTGCCTGCGCGAGTGCTGCCAGGCGGACTTCGAGCTGGCGGTCGAACTCATCCCGATACTGGGGATCGAGGTAGTCGCGGTAGCGCTCGGGGGGAAGGCCGGCGTGTCCGTCTGAGTTGATCACGAGATAGCGGTCCATTTGGAGTCCTCCGATCCATTTCGGATTGTTGTCGAAACCTGTCTGGCATGCCCCGATCAGAGCATGGGTGAGTCGTCGCGCAGGCCCAGAAATACCTCTGAGGATTGGATATAGGTTTCCTCGTTGATGAACGCGTGCTGGGTTCCGGTGTGCATGTCGCGAAAGCAGCGCTGGAGCACATGGCCGTTGCGGATGGATGTGGTGCCGGCCACCTCGTGCGCGAGATCCACGGCGTTCTTCGCCACCTCGGTCGCGTAGGTGGCCGCCGCGCGCAACGTGGCCCGCTCCTGGATCCCAAAGCTTTCGCCAGCACGGGCCGCCTCGAGCACCCCGGCGAAGACGTCGATCATCAGGAGGCGCGCGGCGCGCAGCCGCGCCTCGGCTCGGATGTAGTCGCGCTGGAAGGTGGGTTTCTGGGCGATGGTGCTCGGCGCACCCATGCGCGTGTGCACCAGACCGAGAGCCTTGATCTCGTCCAGCGCTCGCCGCGCCACGCCGAGGGACCAGGCCGCGTGACCGTTGGCCGTGGTGGCCATGAGTCCCAGCCGGAAGATGGTTCCTCCCCGTTTGGGCTCGCGACTGAAGAGGGGATAGGTGTAGGACTCGGGCACGAAGACGTCCTGGCATTCGTAGTCGTAGCTCCCCGTTGCCTGGAGGCCCATCACGTGCCAGCCGTCGGTGAAGGTGATGGCCTCGCGCGGCATCGCGGCGACACGCAGGTCGGGCATGCCGTCGACCATCACGGGAGAGCCGTTCTCGATGATCATGAAGCCGCCCATGATCCACTCGGCGTAGGCAGTTCCGCTGCCGAAGTTCCACTTGCCGGAGATCCGGTAGCCACCGTCGATCGGCTCCGCCCGCCCGTTGGGTGCGAACTGCCCGCCGCAGCAGACGTCGGTCCCGTTGGCGAAGATCTCCTCGACTGCATCGTCGCCGAGAAAGGCGCCCGCGAAGGCGACCGAGGGTCCGTTCGCGATCGAGTTCCAGCCGGCGGATCCGTCCGCACGCGACAGCTCCTCAGAGACCTCGAGCAGTGTGGCGAAGTCGTGCTCCTCGCCGCCGAGTTCCTTCGGCAGGCCGAGTGAGAGGAGACCGCTCTCTCGCAGCGCTTTCACGGTCTTCTCGGGAAGCGTGCGGAGTGCAATACCTTCCTCAGCCCCGGCCTCCAGGATGGGAGCGATGGTCCTGGCCTTGCGGAGGCTCTCGCCGTCATCCGTTCGAAGCACACTCTTCCACATGTGGGATCTCTCCTTTGATTCCGCTATCTCGCGGGGTCTCGAGGTGGGGTTGTCCGAGACGCGTTTCCGTGGAGCTTCTCCTCGGGAGTCAGGCGGTCCTGGCTATTCTCCTGCGAGAGGAGTCGTGTAGAACTGTTTGGCCCAGCTACGGAACTTCGTGAGCGGCTCGCCCGAACGGGCGCGGAAGAGCACCGGTTCGTCGTCGAAGCAGTCGATCTGCTCGATCTCACCAGGGTCGGACTGCTTCGATCCTGCGCCGGCAAACCACCCGCTCGGGATGCTGGGGCCTTTGGTTTCGCATCTCATCGGGCGTCCTCTGTGGATACGGTCATCGAATCTGCGAGAAAGTTCGCTGTCGCGAGTGCTCGTTCCCGCAGTGGGTACCCGTCCAGGTGAGCCCAGTTGAACATCAGCACGTAGAAGGCGCCCATCAGCATCTCGGTCTGGGTCGTGGAATCGTGCCGGCTGCACAGGTCGCCCCGTGCACGGCCGTCGAGGATCAGCGAGCCGAAGGCGTCATGGAGTGCCCGGGCCTGCTCGGATTCAGTGCCGGAACTATGGGCTGCATGCACGATCTCGCTCAGAAGTTCGCGGTGCATCGGCCCCGCGTTGTCTGCGTTTACGGCCAGGGTCTCGAAGAAGTGGTGGATCCGTTCGCGGCTCGCGAGGGGCTGTTTTCGCGCCTCTTCGATATCGACCAGCAATTGCCCCAGCGCGAACTCGGCGACCAGACGCAGCAGCTGCGCCTTGGAGGCGAAGTGGTTGAAGAAGGTCTTGTGGGCGACGTCCGCCCGCTCGCAGATCTCGACGACCGTGGTCGCTTCGATCCCCTTCGTGTCGAAGAGCTCGACGCTGGCCTCGAGGATGCGGCTTCGCATCTCCTCCTTGCGTCGCTCCCGGCGTCCCGTCGGTGTGTCCCGCCGCTCCACGCTATCGACGTCACTCACGGCCCGAAGGGTGACACGAAAGTACACTTCAGTACAAGTATAAATTTTTGTATAATTATATACAGGACGAGTAATTTACATATGAGTGCCCCAAAGTGGGCCGGTTGGGACTGCGCGCTGCGGGGCAAAGAGTTCCGCCCGAAGAGACAGGGCTGCGAGAGGAAGGGCCCGTGCTGCGAGAAGAAGGCGAGCCCGTGCCTCGACCGGCATCTCGCTTGCGACGTCGCTGCGTCAGCCGACCGTGCGCCGCGTCTCCACGGGGTCGGCAGGAGGGATGGCCATGGCCTTTCGCAATCGAATGCACCCCTTGCTCGCCAGGAACGCAATGCGTGAACTGCGCAACAACCCCGACGATACGGCCGCCGCGATTCGCGTCATCGCGGCGCTGGCGGGGAATTCCGGGAAGCGCGGCTTCGAGCGCTTCCAGCGATCCACGCGAGGCGCCCAGATCCTGGGCGAGAAGCAAGATCTCTACGATATTCTGACTGACCGCGAACGGCTCGAGGCCATGCCCCCCGGTTCGTTGGGACGCAGCATCATCGAGTGGTTCGAGCGCGAGGGAATCAGCACCGAGGGCCTGGTCCAGGCGAGCGTTGCAGCCCAGGGCGGCGCGTCACCGGCGATCAGCCAGGAGCAGCAGATCTATGGTTCGCGGCAGCTCAACCTGCACGATGTCTTCCACGTCCTTGCTGGCTACGACCGCGACCTGCGCGGGGAATCCGCCGTGCTGGCTTTCACGATCGGACAGAACTTCCACAGCGGAATCGCCTACCTCGTCTGGAACGCGTTGCGCGCCGAAGGCTGGAACTCGCCGGGTGGAAGGCTGATCCGAGAGGGCTATCGCCGCGGGAAGCGGGCAGAGCCCCTGCTGGAGCAGGACTGGGAGGCGCTCTTCGAGCAACCGATCGACAGCGTGCGCGAGCAACTCGGGGTCGGTGTGCCGCCTGTCTACGAGCAGTTTCGCTCCGCCGGAGCACCTGTACTGAGCGACTGAGGTCTCGCGTCGTATTCGCGACTACTCGATTTGCAACGCCTGGCGCGGACACAGTCGAATAGCCTCCGCCACCGCCTTTGCGAGATCGTCCGAGACCTCCTCGATCAGCAGTGTGAGGGTGTCGTCTTCTTCGACTCGAAAGACGGCGGGAGCGCATCCCTGGCAGATGGCATTCGCCTCGCACAGGTCTCGATCGACACGAATCTTCATCGGCTTTCTCCGGTGGTTCGGTCGTTGCGCTCAAGACGCCGTTCAGGTGGCTGACGCGAGGCGGTAGCGAATCGGCATGTGCTTGAGGCCCGGCACCAGGTTCGACGCGGTTCTCAGCGGCGTGCCGGCGGGTTCGATGTATTCGATACGCGACACCAGCTCGCGGAAAAGGGAGCCGCTCGTCATGCGGGCCAGGTGTGCGCCGAGGCAGAAGTGCTCACCGATCCCGAAGCCCAGGTGACGGTTCGGGTACCGGTCGAGGTGGAGTTCGTCGGGTCCGTCGAAGACCTCTTCGTCGCGATTCGCCGATGCGTAGAAGAGCACGAGGCGATCCCCTTTGCAGATCTTCTGGCCGCGCAGCACGTAGTCCCGGGCGGCGGTCCGCACCATGTGATTCACGGGGGTCACGAAGCGGACGATCTCATCGATGGCTGTGGCTGTGAGCTCGGGCTCGCGGGCCCAGCGGCCGCGCTGCTCGGGGTTGTCGATCAAGGCCTGCATGCCGCCCCCGATCGCCCCGCGCGTCGTCTCGTGTCCGGCCGTGAAGGCGATGAGGCAGTAGCCCATCGTCTCGAGTTCGCCCATGGGTTCACCGTCGATGCGCGCGTTGGCGAACAAGCTGGCGAGATCATCGCGGGGCTTGGCGCGCCGATCCTGCATGATCTTGCCGAAGTACTCCCAGAATTCCATGAACAGACCACGCATTGCCTGCATCCGGTCCTCACCGCGCTGGAACTCGGGGTCCTCCCCTCCGAAGAGCTCGTTCGTGAGCTTCAGGATGAAGGGCTCATCGGATTCGGGAACCCCGAGGATACGTGCGATCACCTTCAGGGGATGGAGCGAGGCGATGTCGGTGATGAAGTCACACTCGCCCTCCGCACCGAGTCCGTCCACGAGCTTGCGTGCCGTCTCGCGCACCAGCGGATCGAGGGCCTTGATCGCACGCGGGGTAAAGAAGCGAGTCGCGACCTGCCGGTACTTCCTGTGATCCGGCGGGTCCATGTTGATGATGGTGCGGATCTGCTGGGAGACCTCCTGGTTATCGCTACGCTCGCGGACCAGCGTCATCCCGGGAGCGTTCAAGAAGTTCTCCGGCTGCTTCGAAACCTCGATGATGTCCGCGTGCTTCGTGAGCGCCCAGAACGCCGGCCAACCCGGCGGCTCGATCTGGGTGAGCGGCGCTTCGCGCCGCAGCAGCGCCCACTCCTCGTACGGATAGCCGTGCTCCGCGTAGCGTGCGGGTTCGATCAGGCGAAGTCCGTCGATCTCGAGCATCGATAACGCTCCTCGGGTGCGTGAGTGAGAGGTGTACAGTAACACTCACGATCCGTGCTGGGTGGTGGAGCCACCTGGAACCTCATGAAAGCGCACCAGGTGTGGGCACCGGGCCTGGGAGTCCGAGCGCCACGCCCGCCGGTTCCCCGTTGAGGAGCCGGTGGGCGCGCTCGCCTGGGACCGGTCCGGGGAATGGTACTCGAGGCCGATCCACCCGAGTCGGGTCTCGAACTCTCCGACCAAGGTGCTTGTGAGCACCGGAAGCGGTGAGGAGATCGTCGTGAGAGTGGTTGTGGATCGCGAGCTATGTGAAGCCAATGCCATCTGCAGGGCGTGGTGCCTCGAACTCCAGGCGAAGTGTCTCGAGGGCCCGAGCGGGAGCCGGATCGATCACTCTCGCAAGACTCAGCACGCCGGCGAGCGGGCCGTTGGAGGATCTGAAAAACCAATTTCACCATTTGCCATTGACATGCAGTCTGCATATAAAGAGAGGCGGGAGCGGTCGGACGATCCGGGAATCCAGATCCGGCGGGTGTTCCCGCCTTCCAGGAGCCTGCCGATCATGAGCAGAGACGAAACCGCCGCCCCCCGCTACTTGATCCCGCAGGTCGACACCGGAGATCGCGCCCTATTGGAGCAAGCCGGTGTTCTGCAGCGGCGATGGCCCCATCTCCAAGCTTCGAAAGTGGTGTGCGCAATTCGTCTGAGGGCCGGTTGCCGAGTACCTCACGGGGTATTGACGTGACTCCTATGCAAGACATACAAGACCGAATGGGTGAGGAATATGGAATACAAGATCATTGATTGCGATCAGCACGTCATCGAGGCTCCCGATCTATGGGAGACGATGCTCCCGGCCAAATTTCAGGATCGGGCTCCCAAGCTCGTAAAGGATGAGGATGGCGGGGATGCTTGGCTCCTGGGCAAGCACGCCGAGTCTCTGGGGCTGGTCGCATCGGTGAACACCCAGCCGCGAGATCTGAAGTGGACCGGAGTTCGCTATTCGGAGCTGCACCCCGGAATCATCGATCCCAAGGCGCGCCTGGAGTTGATGGACGAAGACGGCATCAGCGCTGCAGTCTTCTTCCCGCCCCAGCGGACCATGTTCTACTTCATGACCGTGAAGGATCGAGAACTCCACGTGGCGGGTATGGATGCCTACAATCGCTGGATTACGAACTGGGTCTCTCACGACCGCTCGAGGCTTGCCGCCATCTGGCAGATTCCCGCATCGGGGGTCGGGGATGCCATCGAGATGCTGAAGCGCGCGAAGGATGCCGGAGCCGTCGGCGTCGGGTTGGCAACCTGGCCCAGTGGCAACACGCTGCTCTCGCGCGAGGACGATCGGTTCTTTGCTGTCGCCGAAGAGTTGGGGATGCCGATTCACGTTCACATCGGTTTGGTTCCCGCCAACTACACGACGCAGAAGGTCACATCCAAGAAGGGTGGAGCGCCTCAACTCGTCGCGTTGGCGTCGGTCATGAGTCGCATGCCGGTGCTGATCGCCGAGACGATCTTCAACGGCATCTTCGACCGCTTCCCGGGGCTGAAGTTCGTTGGCAGCGAGGTCGGGGCGGGTTGGGTCCCCTATCTCCTGCAGGAGATCGACGATCGCTATCGCCGCAACCGCCACTGGTGCAAGGTCAATCTCGAAATGCTGCCCAGCGAGTACTACGGGAGAAATTGGATGGTGGGATTCGTGCGCGATCAATATGGTGTGCGCAATTGTGATGACGTCGGCGTCGAGACGATGATGTGGTCGAGTGATTTTCCGCATCACATCAACGACTGGCCCAACTCCCGCTATCTCATCGACGCCATGGCACAGGGCATCGACAGATCGAAAAAGCACAAGATCTTCTGCGAGAATGCAGGCAAGCTCTATGGTTTCATCTAGTCCTGGTTCGGAAGCCGATCATCGAAGCAGGATCCAGCACTCGAGGAGAGGGAAATGGCTACGGAACTCGATTACCGCCCGATTTCTACCGACGATCACATCATCGAACCCCCCGGCGTCTGGGATGGCCGATTGGAGTCGAAGTTTCAGGATCGTGCTCCCCATGTGATCGTGGAAGACGACATGGACTATTGGGAGTTCGAAGGGCGCCGCATCCCCAATATCGGCCTCTCGGTGATGGCAGGGCGCCCCTACGAGGAGTACACGGTTGCGCCAGTACGCTTTCGCGACATGCGCAAGGGCTGCTACGACCCGGAGGAGCGCCTCCTCGACATGGATCGCGACGGCATCGAGGCTTCGGCACTCTTTCCGACGATTCCCGGTATGGCGGGGACGCTCTTCAATCAAGCGGACGACAAAGATCTCGGTCTGCGCTGCCTCGAAACGTACAACGATTGGCTCGCGGACACCTGGTGTTCCACTGCGCCCGAGCGCTTCATCGGGCAGATGATCGTGCCGCTCTGGGATATCGATCTAGCCGTCAAGGAGTTTCAGCGCGGAATCAGCCTGGGACATAAGGCGCTCTCCTTCCCCAACGCACCGGAGAGTCTGGGGCTGCCCAATATCGGAGATGCACATTGGGATCCGCTCTGGGATGCCGTCGAGGAAGCCGGTGTGCCTGTGAGCATGCACATCGCTTCGGGGTCCATGCGCGATACACAGCTGCCCCTGGAGGTGGCGGGGGGAACCCCCGCCGAGGTCTTCGTCACCGTCGCGCCCAGCAGCAACTTCGTGAGCGTTGCGACCCTGCTCTGGAGTGGCGTGTTGGATCGACACCCCAAGCTGCGTTTCCTCTCGGTGGAGGGGGGCATCGGATGGCTCGGCTATCTCGTGCAGCGCGCGGACGAGGTCTACGTGAAGCATCGCCACTGGACCCATGCGGTGATCAAGGAGAAGCCGAGCTTCTACTTCAAGCGCCAGGTCTTCGCGAATTTCCTCGACGACGAGGTGGGGCTCGCTATCCGCCACTACATCGGAATCGAAAACATCATGTTCGAGGTCGACTATCCCCATAGCGATACGACCTTTCCCAACTCCACGGCCCTCGTATCCAAGAGATTCAAGGACGTGCCTCCCGATGAGACGCGAATGATCGTGCGCGATAACGCCATCAAGTTCTTCGGATTGAATCTGGACTAGATCCAGCTGCCGGAGATTGCTGGCCAGTTGGAGAAGGTCCAGTGAGTTACGAGACCAATCGACGCCTGTCCGCGAAACGCTCTCCACTGGAGACTTCGGTGGCAGTCGATTCGGTCAGCGCCGGGATCATCCGGGGCGCGTTCGAGACCATCTGCTACGAGACCGCTGTCCATCTCGGGCGTGCGGCGTCCTCGGCGATCATCAATCAATCGAACGAGCGCAACGGCAGCATCATCGATGCCAACGGTCGTCTGGCCGGGATCTCGGTGGGCATTCCCCAGCTGCTCTTCATCTCACCGATGGCTGTTCGCTGGGGCCTCGAACACTGCGATGTGGATGATTGGGGCCCCGGGGATGTCTTCCTCGGAAACGATCCAGACCACGGGGGAGGGCATCTTCCCGACTACACCGTCTACGCGCCCTGCTTCGACCCGGCGGGTGGACTCGTCGCTATCCAGGCCCTGCAGGCCCACCAGGGAGATACAGGGGGCAAGGATCCCGGGGGCTTCTCCGTGGACTCCCTGGACATCTTCCACGAAGGCCTGCCCATTCCGAGGCTCAAGCTCGTGCACCGCGGTCGGTCTCGANGCGATGTGGTCGATCTGCTGATCCGCAATAACCGTCTCCCCTCGTTCTCCGGGGATATCGCCGCCATGATCGGGGCCGCCGAACTCGGTGCCAACCTGCTCGGCGATCTGGTGGAACGCTGGGGTGCGGATACCGTTCGCGCGGCCATGAACTTCAACATCATGGAGACAGAGCAGCGCTTTCGCGCAGAGATCGAAAAATGGCCCGACGGTTGTTATGAGGCGGACGTCTGGATCGATCACGACACGGTGGGTAATGAAGACGTGCGTGTTCACGTGGCCTGCAGTGTCGCGGGGGATCAGCTCACGGTGGACATGACTGGAAGCGACGATCGTCCCGAGTTGGTGAATGTCTGGAATACCTTCTCGAATAGTCGNGGCTATGCGATGGCGCAACTCGTCTCCATGGTGGATCCAACCATCGTCAAGAACGAGGGGCTTTTCAACGCCGTCGAGATGATCATTCCAGAGGGCACGATCGTGCAGCCGCCGCCCAATAAGCCGGCTGCTCTCGGTGCGTTTCATCCGGCCTGCGAGATCGGTGAAGCCATCTGTATCGCTCTCTCAGAGATCGTCCCCCAACGCTCTTCGCCGCAGGTCTACAAGCTCGGCATGCCCAACGCCGTAATCGGCTTCGACGAAGCTGGCGAGATGTGGATGGATCAGGGCGTCGATGTGCGGGCTTCGGATGCGTCGGCGACGGAGGGTATCGATGGTTGGGGGTCCATGTGCAGCGGACTCGGCAATCTGATCCTCGGCCAGGCGGAGGATGCCGAGAGTCGCTTCCCGGTCATCAATCTGAGTCGCGAGATGACCTGCGATAGCGGTGGGCCAGGACGTTGGCGGGGACAACCCGGGACACTCAACGTCAAGAAGGTATTGAAGCCGACCATGGCAGTGGCGTGGATGGTCTCCATGAAATACCCGCTGCGCGGTTTGCGGGGAGGCAATGACGCCTCTCCCTATAGCAATCACTTCGAGGTGGGTACACCTGACGAATATAAAATTGAGAATTCGGTACGTGCAGATCTTCCAGCCGGTGCGATGATCGCGTATCAATATGGAGGTGGCGGCGGCTTCGAGAGTCCACTGCTCCGGGATCCCGAGGCCGTGCGAGAAGATGTGCTCGATGAATATGTTGGTGTGGAAGCTGCTCGTGAGCACTACGGGGTGGTTCTGACCGGCTCCGCGGCGGAGTGCAATGTGGAAGTGGATCTCCGGGCGACCGAGGAACTGCGCACCCGGCTNCTCGCGGAGCGGGAGTAGTCGGTGGCCTACCGTCTTGGGATCGACATCGGTGGCACCTTCACCGACTTTGCCCTCTTGAAGGATGACGGCGTCGTCCTCGACAAGACCCTCAGCACACCCCGGGATCACTCATTGGCTGTGATGGATGGGTTGGCGAAGCTCGCAGAATGCGAGGGGCGCACGCTGGGCGATTTTCTGGCGGAGGTCGAGGCCATCGTTCACGGGACGACGGTTGCGGACAATACCTTGATTCAGATGAATGGCGCCGTGACCGGGCTTCTCACGACCGAGGGCTTCCGCGACGAACTCGAACTGCGCCGCGGTTTCAAGGAGGATATCTGGGATGTGCGCCTGTCGGCACCGGACTTCGTCGTTCCCCGCCGGCGGCGCCTCACAGTTCCGGAACGCATTCTATCCGATGGCTCCATCTTCAAAGCATTGGACGAGGCGGCAGCTCGGAAGGCCATCCGTCGTCTGAAGTTGCAGAATGTCGAGTCGGTTGCAATTTCGTTGCTCTTTTCGTTTGCGAACTCGATTCATGAGCGCAGGCTCGCTGAACTCGTTCGGGAGGAGATGCCCGATGTCGCAATCTCGCTCTCATCCGAAGTCTTGCCTCGGGCACCCGAGTTCGATCGCACCAGCACCACGGTGGTGAATGCGTATCTGGGTCCGAGTGTTTCGCATTATCTGGATCGATTGGAGGATCGGCTGAAGGAGGCCGGTTATGGGCGCCAGCTTCTGGTCATGCAATCCAGCGGCGGAGTGATGACGCGCGAGTATCTGCGCGGGAGCCCGATCCGGGTTCTGGCCTCGGGTCCAGCGGGTGGTGTCGTAGGCGCAGCCTGTGTCGCCGAAGCGAAGCACTCACCGGATCTCCTATGTGTCGATATGGGGGGCACCAGTTATGACGTCTCGGTAGTGATCGGTGCATCGGCGCCGGCCGAAGTGGGCTGGAACTGGCATCACCGAAATCTCATCGGTGTGCCCATGGTGGGTGTGGAGACGCTTGGAGCGGGTGGAGGTTCGATTTGCGTGGTCAAGAACGGAACGCTGGAGGTGGGACCCGAGAGTGCCGGTGCCGATCCGGGGCCGATCTGTTATGGCCGCGGCGGGACGCGCCCAACTGTGACCGACGCGATTCTCATGCTCGGGATCCTCGAGGCGGGATCGGAGTTTGCGGGCGGCCGCTTTGAATTGACACGCGATGGAGTCGCCGAGGCCTTTCAGGAGCAGATTGCTGCTCCCCTGAACTGCAGTGTCGAGGCGGCGGCCTTCAACTCCCTGCGTGTGGTGAATGCCAACATGACCCAGGCCGTGAGGCGCATGACTGCCGGCAAGGGGATCGATCCGAAGAGTCTCACGCTCCTGGCATATGGGGGCAATGGCCCCGCCTTCGCGGCCATTCAGGCCGAAGAGCTGGGCATCAGGCGGGTTCTTGTTCCGAGGTCTTCGCCCACCTTCTCTGCCTTGGGTGCGTTGGCGGCGAAGCCCACCATCGACGAAGAGCGCGCCTATCTGGTTTCCGCCACTGCAGCCGATCCGGGGAAACTGAGCGATCTGTGGCGCGAGTTGGATGAGCGGGCCGAGGCCTACTTTATTGCAGCTGGATTCAAGCGGGACGACATGACGGTCCTCTATCAAATCAATCTTCGCTATCCGGGGCAGAATTTTGCACTCGTGGTCGATGTGGAGGAGATCGAGGGTGCACGCGATCTTTCCTTCGTGAGCGATGAACTCTTCGAGGAGGTCGTCGAGGGTTTCCATCGGGAGCACGAGGCATCTTATGGGCATCGGCGCGAGGAAGAGGTACCGGAGATTGCCGGTGTCCGTCTCCAGGCTTCAGCTGAAATCACGAGGCCGATCTTCGGCGAAGGCTTCACTGCGAAACAGGAAGCCGCACTCCCCGGTGGAACTCGGAAGGCCAATCTCGGTCGGGGTCTTGTGGAGACCGGAATCTACCGGGGGGCGGATCTGAAGCCGGGGCATACGATCTGCGGCCCGGGCATCATCGAGGAATCCTTTACGACGATTGTCGTGTATCCCGGTTGGACCGCGATGATCGATGATGCTGGGGATTACGTCCTCGATCAGAAGGGCTGAGCTGGAAGAGAGAAGTCGTGGACCGAGAAAAAATGGGGACTCGGCTCCGAGTGATCGGCACATGGCGGCAGGCAGGGTTCGCGCGTTCCGCGATCCGGTTCTCGTTCAGATCGAGGACTTCGATTTCGCCAACAACCGTGCCCAGAGACCGAAGGGCCTCCGGCGCCCGATCCCCGTCTCTATGCCGCATCTACTGAGCCGGGGCCGGAGCCTCGCCCTCCCGCTTGGCCTCCTGCTTGGCCTCCCGACGCAGCTGCCACGCCCGCCAGATCTCGTAGACGATGGGAAGGAGCAGGAGCGCGAGAATTGTCGCCGAGAGCATCCCGCCGACCATGGGCGCTGCGATCCGCTTCATCACCCGCGCCCCGGTCTCGTCGCTCCACATGATCGGGAGAAGCCCGGCGATGACGGCGCTCGCCGTCATCACGATCGGACGCACCCGTTCGACGGCCCCCGCCGTGACAGCTTCGTAGAGGTCCTCTGTAGTCATCTTGGAAACCTGGGCACGCTTCGCCTCGTACGCATGGTCCAGATAGAGGATCATCACCACTCCAATCTCGGTGGCGACGCCTGAGAGCGCGATGAAGCCCACCATCACCGCGACGCTCAGGTTGTAGTCGAGCAGCCACATGAACCAGATGCCCCCGATGACGGCGAAGGGAAGCGCCAGCATCACGATGGCGACCTCTACGACATTCTGGAAGTTCAGATAGAGCAGCAGGAAGATGATTATCAGCGTGATCGGCAGCACGACCTTCAGGCGGGCGTTCGCCTGCTCCATGTACTCGTACTGTCCGCTCCATTGGATCGTGTAGCCCGGTGGGAGGCTGATCTTCTCATCCACCGTAGTGCGCGCTCGATCTACGTAGCCTCCCAGATCCTGATCCGGGTTGATGTCCACGTAGATCCAGGCCTGAGGTTGCGCTCCCTCGGTCTTGATGGAGGGAGGTCCCATTCGTGGAAAGATATCCGCCACCTGACCCAGCGGCACATGCGCACCTGTCGGCGTTGCCAAAAGGACTCGGCGCAATGACTCGGGACTGTCGCGCAGCTCGCGCGAATAGCGGACGTTCAACGGATAGCGTTCCAGGCCCTCGATCGTGGTCGTCACGTTCATGCCACCGATGGCGGACTGGATCACGTCGAGCACGTCCTGCACCGTCAGTCCGTATCGGGCAGCTTCCAGCCGCTTCACCACGAACGACAAGTAGTAGCCACCGGCGACCCGTTCGGCGTACACACTCCGGGTGCCCGGAATGCCTCGAACGAGGGGCTCGATCTGCTTGCCGATTTCCTCGAGAACCGAGAGATCCGGGCCAGTGATCTTGATGCCCACCGGTGTCTTGATGCCCGTCGACAGCATGTCGATCCGTGTCTTGATTGGCATCGTCCAGGCGTTCGTGACGCCGGGGAATACGATCAGATCGTCCAGCTCGGTGACGACATCCTCGATGGTCATTCCCTTCCGCCATTCCTCCTTGGGCTTCAGAATCACCGTGGTCTCGAGCATCTCGAGAGGAGCGGGATCGAGAGGTGTGCGCGCCCGACCGAGCTTCGCCAACGCGTGCTTCACCTCGGGCACCGTCATGATCAGCCGATTCGTCTGCGCTGCTACCGCCGTCCCCTCCGCGATCGACACGCCTGGAAGCATCGACGGCATGTAGAGAAGATCGCCCTCATTCAACGGCGGGATGAACTCCGAGCCCAATCGCGAGAGGGGAAAGTACGTCGCCACGAGGATCGCGATCGCCACGCCGAGGATCAGCCACCGGAAGCGAAGCGCTCCGTGGAGCAGAGGGCGATACGCCCAGATCAAGAAGCGGTTGATGGGATTCTGATCTTCGCGAGGAATTCGCCCGCGGATCAAGTACCCCATGAGGACAGGCACCACCGTGATGGCGAGGACCGCGGCGGACGCCATCGCGTAGGTCTTGGTGAAGGCAAGCGGGGAGAACATCCGACCCGATTGCCCGGTCAGCGCGAAGACCGGAAGAAACGAGACCGCAATGATCATCAGAGAGAAGAACAGCGCTGGCCCCACCTCGCGGCTGGAATCCACGATGATCTCCCAGTGCGGCTTCTTCCCTCCATCGCGCTCGAGATGCTTGTGGGCGTTCTCGATCATCACGATGGCGCCGTCCACCATGGCGCCGATCGCGATCGCAATCCCGCCGAGCGACATGATGTTCGCCGCCAGTCCCTGGAAGTACATGATCGCAATTGCAATCAGGATTCCCACGGGTAGCGTGAAGATCGCGACGAAGGCAGACCGCAGGTGCAGGAGGAATATGGCGCAAATCGCCGCGACGATGATGCTCTCCTCCAGGAGCTTCTTGTTGAGCATCTCCTGGGCACGGGCGATCAGCGCGGAGCGATCGTAGATCGGGACGACTTCCACTCCCTCCGGCAACCCAGGCGCAATTGATTTGAGCTTCTCCTTTACGGCGTTGATCACGGCAAGGGCGTTGTTCCAATACCGCATCTCGATGATCCCGATTACCGCCTCGCCATCGGTATCGAGTTGAATTGCGCCACGGCGTACGTCGGGCCCGAGTCCCACGTCGGCGATGTCGCGTATCAGGATCGGCGTCCCCGTGTCGTCCACTCCGACTGGGATCTTCTCGACGTCCCCGACGTGCTCGATGTAGCCGATTCCCTCGACCATGTACTCGGTTTCCGCATACTCGACGACGCGTCCTCCCACGTCGTTATTGCTGCGGCGGATCGCTTGGACAACCGTGGCGAGGGGCAGGTCGTAGGCGAGCAGTCGATTCGGGTCGATGGTCACCTGGTACTGCTTTACGAAGCCGCCGGCGGTTGCCACGTTGGCAACGCCCGGAACCGCCAGGAGTTGGTAACGCACGTACCAGTCCTGAATGCTCCGCAGCTCCGACAGGTCGTTCTTTCCGGAGCGATCGATCAGCGCGTATTCGAAGATCCAGCCGACGGGCGTGGCGTCCGGGCCTAGAACCGGGGTGACCCCAGGCGGCAACTGGTTCTGTACGAAGCTCAGGTACTCGAGCACGCGGCTGCGCGCCCAGTAGACGTCGGTGCCGTCGTTGAAGATGACGTACACGAACGAGAGGCCAAAGAATGAGTAGCCGCGTACGACCCTTGCGTTGGCGACCGACAGCATGGTCGTCGTGATCGGATAGGTAACCTGGTCTTCGACGATCTGGGGCGGCTGGCCCTGCCACTCGGTGAAGACGATGACCTGGACGTCGCTCACGTCCGGGAGCGCATCGATGGGGATGTTCCAGAACGCATAAAGGCCGGTGGCGATGGCCGTGGCGGTGAAGAGGAGCACCAACAGCTGGTTTCGGACCGAGGCTTCGATGATCTTCTCGAGCACCGCGGCTATTCCTGACCGCGCCCGGGTTGCCCAGCGGCAGGAGTGCCCTTGCTGGGCTCGGCGGCGGGCGCTTGTTCCTGGGTCGCTCCCTCAGCGTTCTTCGGCGGAGTCGCTGGCGCGTTCGCACTGAGCATCTTGCGCCTTGCCGCTCCGAGATTGCTCTCGGAGTTGATGAGGAAATTGGCGGAGGTGACGATCTGATCGCCCTCCGCGAGACCGTCGAGGACCTCGAACTCATCACCGGCCTGCGCGCCGAGTTGGATGTCCCGGGGTTCGAATCGACCCCCTCCCAGCGCGATAATGGCGACGTTGCGTTGACCCGTTCGCATCACCGCCTGGATCGGAATGGCCAGCCCCTCGCGCGCGACCTCGCTCTTCAGCACGACATTCGCCCACATATCGATCTTCAGATGGAGGTCTGAGGTATTGGGAAACTCCATCCGGACCTCGATCGTCCGTGTCTTGTTGTTGAGGTAGGGGTACACGTATGTGACAGCGCCCCGATAGGTTTTCCCTGGTTCGTAGGCGAGTGTCATCGTCGCCTTCTGGCCGATCATCAACCATGGCGCCTCGTATTCGTAGATATCGGCGTAGACCCAGATGGTGGAGAGGTCGGCGATCGAGTAGACCGTCTGCCCCGGCTCGAGGAAGCCGCCCTCCGGGATGTTTCGCTCCACGATGATCCCGCGAAATGGAGCGTAGAGAACCATGGTGCGCGTGAGTTCGCCTCGCTCGCGCAGCGCTTTGATCTGGCGGTCGGTGATGTTCCAATACCGCAGCCTCGTCTCGGCTGCGCGCACGATGTCGTCCGCTCCCGCCAAGCTGTCCTTCAGTGAGCTCTCACTGAGAACATTCTGGTAGCGCAGCGCAATCAGGTATTCCTCCTGGGTTGCGACCAGTTCGGGGCTGTAGATTTCGAGAAGGGGCTCACCGCGTTGTACCACCTGACCGGCGAAGTTCACGTGTTGAGCCTCGATCCAGCCGCCGATCTTCGGTGCGATGTGGCGGACTGTAGTCTCGTCGTAGTCGATGCGGCCCACGGTCCGGACCTCGCGCGTGAGGCGCTTGCGCTCCACGACCGCGGTGGTGACTCCGATGTTCTGCACGGTTGCCGGATCGATGCGCACGGCTTCCGCTGGGTCCTGCGACTCGGCCCCTTCGTAGACCGGCATGAGATCCATGCCCATCTTGTCCTTCCCGGGACTCTTGGAGACGAAGGTGGGATCCATGGCCGACTTCCAGTACAGGATCTTTCGCTCGGCTCTGGCGTCAGCCGGCGCCTCTGTCTTTGAGGCCGACGCAGCCGGCCCCTTTGTCTTCGAGGCCGGTCCCTCCGAACAGGCCGACAGCAGGATGGCCATCGAAACCAATGCGACGAGTGTGATTGCTTTGTTCATGCCATCTGCTTTCACGGCTACGGAACCAGATGCGACGAGTGTGATTGCTTTGTTCATGCCATCTGCTTTCACGGCTACGGAACCAGATCCGAGAGCGGCTGGCCGACAGCTCGCTCGAGGCCCGCAACGCCTTGTTCGTAGTCGCGCACCGCACCGTCGCGCTGCAGCCAGACTTCCTCGAGAGATTTGAGGCTATCGATCAACGTGAGGAAATCCACCTCCCCCGTCTGATAACCGGCGCGTGCGGCTGCGACGCGCTCGGCGGTCTGGGGCATCAGCGTCCTCCGGTAGATTTCCTCGGTACGAACGGCAACGAGCACGCGCTCGTACTGCCGCTGCACCTGATCTAGGACTTGGTTTCTCAGGTTTCGCCGGAAAGACTTTTCGCGCTGCAGCCGGGCTTCCATCTCGCTCGTTTCGGCACCGATGCGGTTCAGCCACAAGGGAACCGAGAAGCCGAGCTTCACCATCCAGATGTCGTCGCCGTCACCGGAGAAAGTAGGGTTCGTGCCGCCCTCCACCTCGACCCACTCACCTTCAAGCTTCAGGTCCGGCAGGTATTCCAGCCACGCGAGCCGCAGGGATTGACGGCTCGCTTCGATGGTGTGGTCCTGCGAGAGGAGTTCCGGACGGTACTCATCGGCCGCTTCGATGAGGCGTGCGAGCGAGATAGTGAGCGGTTTCACGTCCGGCTCCCCGGGAGGTCCCAGCGGGGCCCGAGGTGGGCGATCGAGGAGCGCGTTCAGAGCACCGATGGCCGTCTCGAAGTCCCCCCGGTATTCGACGTCGTCGGTCGCCAGGCGGCTCAGCTTCTCCTGCGCGAGGATCACGTCTTGCAGCGCCGCGGTCCCGACCTGGTACTTCGCCTGGGCGATGTCGGAGAACTGGCGGGTCAGATCGGTAATCTCGTCGTTGATCACAAGCGAGCGTGCAGCCAAGTAGAACTCGGCATACCTTGCTCGGATCTGGCGCGAGATCTCTTGAGTGGTCGCCTCGAGGACCTGGTAGGTCGCATCGGCTCGCGCCTCCTCGACCCGGCCGCGAGTCGTGAGCTTCCCCGGGAAGGGGATGGCCTGAGATACCTTCACGCCGTTGGCCTGAGGGCCCGCCCGAGTTTGCGGCATGGAGCCCGTGTCCGGCGTGTAAGTGAGCATTGGGTTTTCGTACCAGCTCTCTACGGTGATTCGCTCCCTGGTTGCCTCCCATGCGAAGCGCGCAGCGCGGATGGCGGGGTTGTGCTCGGCCGCGTACTGCACAAGTAGGTTGGGCGACAGCGGGCCGACAAGATCCGCCTCCGTCACAACCGAATCATGATCCGCACTGGGCTGATCTGCGCTGGGCTGGTCTGCGCTGGGCTGGGCTCGGGCTGACGAGGTGGGCAAGGCCTGTACGGCTACGCCAGAGAGCAGCAGCGCCGACCCCAGCACCCGTTCAATGCGACGCAAGCGGCCCCGAATGGTGTGAGCGCCGCGGCCGCACCGCGGTGGGCGAGGCTCACGCACATGAAGACGAGGAGTGCGGGCATCAGCGGTGTGGCCAACGTCGAGCGCAGAAGCACCCGCCTTCGAGGCAAGCCCGGAGCGCTCCTCGTGCACCCCCTCCCCGGTCGCCCGTCTCGCCAATCCGAAAAGAATGGCCGTTCCCATTCCTCTGGCTCGCCGATGTAGGGCTCGAGGCTTCCCTTCGGTGGCGACGGTGGGATAGGGCATTGGGAGAGCATCTCTCAAATCGGCGCAGCCTTTGTGCGACCGTTGGTTCAGCCGGAGCGCAGAAGTAGCCACTTGGAAACGTTGCTAAGGTACTTTGACACGGGAAGATCTCCAAGCGGGCGGTCCGAGAGGCATTCCTGGCTCTCCCCTCTGGGCTTTTCGGCTCACCGAGCGTGCCCGCCCCCGTGTACCGTCGCCACCTCCACCGCCACCCGGCGGCTCACGGTGAAATGACGCATAAGGGCTACTTTGCCCCGGAGTTCTACCGGCCCGCCCTGGGCTTGTTGAGGCGCTCTGGCTCCCCCCTTGTCTACAGCGACTCGCCCGGGGCGCGGATGGACATGCTCTGAAAGCAGCCCGAGCCCCTGCATCCGTTCCAGCGCGGATACGTCGAAGCCAACCGCGACGTCATCGCCTGCGCGGATTCTCTCGATACGCACTCTGAACACCCGGTGGTGATGCTCAGCCGCATGGTCGGCGACGGCGACAACCACCTTTCGATGCTCCGCAGCGCCGGGTTCGGCGTGCCATGGGCAACGAAACGGCCCCACTGCAAGAAGCCGCCGGCTTCATTGCGCAGACAAAAGGCAACCATGGCGCCGCGCGTGTCACCGAGGGCTGTTTGCTCGATGCTTCCCAGACCGGCGCATCATGCCGCCACGAGTTTTGGGAACGACCGCCCGATCGCGCTTTCGACCTGAAAGACCCGGAGAACATCGAGGCTGATGAACGGCTTCCCGCTCGTCAGGATGGCGACTGCGATCTGTCTCTCGGGATCCGCCCAGGAGAAAATATTGGTGAGGCCCACGTGGCCAAAGGCCTCGGGGGTATCGGAACCGTAGAGACTCAGGTTCTTGGCTCCGAGCATGAAACCCAGTCCGTAGCGAATGGGAAGACCCAGCGTGAAGTCGAGCTCCATGAAGCTCTGCTCGGCGGTCGCCCGCTGCACCGTGCGGGCCTCGAATACGCGCTCTGCTTCCCACTTTCCTCCGTCGAGAAGGCACTGGTAGAAACGACTCAGTTCCAGCGCCGTCGTGACCACGTTCGCCGACGGAATGGCCTCATCGAAAAAACGTGGATCGTTCGAAAGCGCGACCGCCTCTCGAAGCTCCATGCCAAGCGCACGCTCGAGCAGCATCGAAACGGGCGGTACCGGCGGGAAACCCGTAAAGGCATTCTCGGCAACCTGTGAGACGTCTTCTGCGCCGACACCATACGAGAACCAACGCATACCGAGCGGTCTGCGAATCTCTCGATCGAGGACGACACGCAGGTCGAGGCCCGTGACACGCTCGACGACGGCCCGAAGTACGAACCCGCCGCTGATCGCGTGGTAGGCCAGCCGGCGCCCGGCCTTCGATGTGGGCCGCGCTTCGCAGACGGCCGCGAGGACGTTCTCGGAGTCGGCGAGGAGATCGAGGTCCATGATCTCGGGTGGCACGTGGGGGATCCCGGACCGGTGGGCCAGGATGTGACGCAACGTGATCTCGGCCTTGCCGTGGGCGGCAAACTCCGGCACGTAATCACAGACGCGATCATCCAGGCGAAGAACCCGCTGTTCATCGAGCTTGTGGATCAACATCGCGGTGATCGCCTTCGAAGCCGAAAAGAGCGTAAAAGGCGTTGTCACGTCGAGAAGGGTCGCGTTGTCGGCCGAATCTTGACCCGGAGCGTTCCCCCGCGCGTGCCCAATGGCGCGGTGGAGAACCACCCGACCCTCCCGGCGGATACAGATCTGGATCCCGGGATAAAGGCCGGTCCGGTAGAGCTTCTGTACCCGGTCCCAGACCTCTTCTACCCGCGCCTGCGAGATGCCGAGTTCCTGGGAGGGGACCTCGACGCCTCGCCTCGTCACGGACCCGAGATCTGCGGGGACGCGACACAGCGCGCGCAGCGGGCGGGTCGGAAATGTGACGAGATCGAGTAGATCCATGGTGTCGGTTTTCCTGGGAAAAGCGTGGCGCACCAGAACTCCTCAAGCGATGGAACCGCGTTCGCGAAGCCTTTCGACATCGGACTTGGCGAAACCCCAATCGACCGGCTCGACGGAGGAGTATAGGAAGTTCGAGTTGCGTTTTCCCCGGGTCCGATCAGTAGAGATTCTGGCGATCCGAACTCACCTCGCCGACCGCTTCGAACGGCAGTCACGAGCCAAGGGAGCGCAGCCGAGCGGGTCGGTGCGCGTGTTGCCAGTTCACTCGCACGCGCAGGACGGCGCTACGCGTCGAGCTCGCGCGGGCTCGTGAACCAGACGAGCGGCTTCGCCTCGCGCTCCACCGGAGTGGGCGCATCCTCCAGCAGATCGAGTGCCCGGTTGCGCACCGCGTTGAAGATCTCCTGCGTCGTCTCGATCACATCTGTGGGACTGCGCGGGCACCCCACACGCCGGGCGAAGCCCAGGCAGTCCTGACCGTCGGAGTACTCACCGCGGTTCTTCCGGTAGTAGGCGCCCTTGGCACTCAGGTGTGCGTCTAGCTTCTGGAACAACGCGGTGAAGTTTGACAGTGCCGCCAGGATGTAGTCGCGCTGGACGAGCTGGCGTTTCAGCTCTCGCGCATCGAGATGCTCGTCTCGGGTGAACTGCGAGACCCAGAGGTTGTAGTAGCAGCCTATGTCGAGGTCCCAGCGGAGCTTGCACAGCTCGTAGCTCCCGATGACGGGGTAGAGGTCGCGGTAGAGTCGCATGGCGGCCTCCACGCGGAAGTGCATGAACTGGTCGTAGAGTTCCGTGCGGTCGCGGACCGCCGCCGGCTCCTCCCCGCGCAGGTCGCGTGCGATGAGGTCCCCCACGAGATCGTTCGCCAGCGCGATGAAGTCGGCCCCCGGGCTGTAGTAGGGATCTGGAAACGCACCGGATTCTCCGACCAGGCCCCAGCGGTCCGGGCTGAAGAAGCGACGCGTCCCGTACGCGAGATGAGCGAAGTTTCGGGTCGCGATCGGCTTGGCGCTCTCCAGCAGCGAGCCGACTGCCGCATGCTGGCGCAGGAACGCCAGCAACTCTTCGCCACTGCCGAACTTCCGGGCGAGCCGACTTTTCTCGCCGACGACACCGATGCTCGTGGTTCCCCCCTGCAGGGGAATGAACCAGATCCAGTAGCCGCGGTAGAGGAAGTGCAGCGTCGAGAGCCTGCGGGGGGTGTGACGCACGCGCTCGCGAAAGGACTCGGGCCCGAGAGAGTCGATGTCCGTGACCCCTTCGAACCAGCCCCAGGTCGCCGCGTTCTCCAGCTGTGTCTCGGGGACCTGGAGATTCTCGAGACGCGCGATCATCCGATTCCGGCCGGTGGCGTCGATGACCCAGCGGCTCTCGAACTCCTCGGACTTCGACCCGTCCAGAACACGGAAGCGGTGGGGCGCCCCATCCCTGCCCAGCTCGAGTCGATCCACGCGCACGCCCATGCGAACGCGCACGCCGTCCCGGACGTTCATCTGGTTCAGGTCGCTCTCCAGACGACTGCGATCGATCTGAAAGGCCGGGTGGAACGGGAGCGAGGCGGATCCGATCTCGCTCATTTCCTGGAGCGGCGTCGTTTTGTCCCCCGAGTCGAAGAAGAAGCGCAGCCCGTTCTTCGGGTAGTGACGCTCATAGAGGTAGCTGCTGAGCCCGAGGCGGCGCACGAAGTAGTTGCTGGCGATCTCGACCATGGATTCGCCCACGGTGTACGAGTGCTCGCGCTTCTTCTCGAAGACACCGATCCGGTGGCCGGGCAGCTGGCGCACGAGCTGCCGCGCCAAGAGGCTGCCCGCCATGCCGCCGCCGAGGATCGCGACGGCCAGCTTGGAATGCGACATGCTTCAGGCCTCCGCACCCGCTCACGCGAAACCCGCAGGCGCGAGAGCAACATTACGACAGCCAGGTTTTCGGGGGAAGCGTGCATCGCAGCACGCGACGCCTCGCGATCGCCCGCGAGGCGTCCCCTGCGGGGCGATTCGCCTCAGCGGTGGGAACGATCGGGGGGAGCCAGACCCTCGAGAGGCCAAAATTGGCGCGTGCAGCGACCGAGACCTTTGCCCATCCGACGCGGCTGTCATAGCGTTGCCGGCATCGTGGCGAACCCCATCCGCAGCGTTGCCATCATCGGGGGCGGAGCCGCCGGTGCAGCACTGACCATCCACCTGTGCCGGGCCGGCGTGCAGGTCGTTGTTTTCGACCGCGCGACGCGTCCTCCGGCCGTCGTCGGCGAGTCTCTGGTTCCCGCCACGATTCCCTTTCTCCGGGAGCTGGGGATCGAGGAGGAGGTCGCGGGCTACAGCACGTACAAGCGCGGCGCGACTTTCGTGCTCGGCCCGGACGACGTCTTGAACTTCACCTTCGCCGACGTTCGCGGCGCCACGACCGGATACTCCTACAACGTGCCGCGCGAGGAGTTCGACGCTTCGCTCTCGGCGCGGGCCGCAGAGTGCGGCGCGAAGGTGGTGCGCGGGACCGCGCGCGTCGAACGGGTGGGCGATTCGGACCGGGTTCGACTCACGCCGGAGACGCTGGATCTGACCGAGGGCTTCCTGCGCGAGCAGCCCGATCTGATCGTGGATGCCAGCGGCCGCGTCCGGCTGCTTCCCAACCTGCTGGAGCTTCCCTTCACGGCCGGATCCCGCAACGACACGGCACTCTTCGCGCACTGCGAGGGGGTCGCGCAGGTGGTCGAAGGCGATGTGCACACCGACAGGCTGGAGCGGGGCTGGAGCTGGCGAATCCCGCTCCCCGGGAAGATGTCGGTTGGGCTCGTGATGGATTCCGACACTCTGAAGAAGTTCGGCTCCACGATCGACCAGCAGTTCGACGCCTACCTGAAGCACGATCCGTTGATCGCACTCTGGGGGGAGCACCCCCGCCGCCTGACGCCGGTGCTGAAATACTCGAACTACCAGCTCGTCTCCCGGCGCGGCTTCGGGGACGGCTGGGTGCTGGCCGGAGACACCTTCGGGTTTGTCGACCCCGTCTTCTCGAGCGGCCTGCTGCTCGCCTTTGACGGCGCGAAGCAGCTCTCCCGGGCGATCCTCGCGGGCGGAGGAGAGCGCCAGATGAGGCGTTACGAGGCCCACGTCGCCCGCCATATTCGCGCGTGGCAACAGACCATCGATCACTTCTATTCCGGGCGGCTGTTCACGCTATTTCGCGTCGGTGAGACCATGCGCGAGTCGTTGCTCGGCCGGATGCTCGGCCCCCACTTCGAGAAGCACCTGCCGCGCGTCTTCACGGGCGAAGCGTCGGCGAAGCGCTACAGCGTCGGCCTCGTCGACTTCATGTGCAAGCGCGCACTGCTCGACAACGACCCCCGGCTGCTGGCGATTCGCTGAGGGGCCTGCCCCGCCGGGGCGCCGTCAGAGGATCACCGTAGCGGGCTCGAGATCGAGTTCCACGCGTCCCAGGGTGCGGGCCGCCTGGATCGGATCCAGGGCCGCGTGGGTCGTCATGGCATGCGTGTCTCGGAAGGCGCGCTGGATGGAACTCGAGAGGAAGATGCCGTGGGCGCCGCTGGCGCCCGAGAGCCTGGTCACCACCTCCTGACAGCGGCGCAGGCCCAGGCCCACGTCGCGCTTGTAGCGCGCGCGTTGCGCCACGCTGAAGTCCTGCTGCTCCCGCGTCATGCGCGCGATCTCAGCCAGGTCGCGCTCCCAGAGCAGATCCACCGCATCCAGCTCATAGCTGACGTCGCCCAGCATCACGTGCACGGGGGTCTGCTCGGACTGCTTCTCGACGCTGTAGGTGATTTGTCGGTTGCGCGCTCTCTCGATGAACGCGGTGTAGGTCCCGCGCGCCAACCCCAGCGCCGGCCCGACCAGAGCGAAGAGCAGCATGGTTCCGAACGGAACGCGGTAGAGCGGGCTGTTTGCGTAGAGCTCGCGGCCCGGCGAGCGACCCTGCATGGCCTGCACCACGGAGAGCGAACGATGCTCGGGCACCACGGCCCCGTCGATCACGATGTCCTTGCTGCCGGTTCCCGCCAGACCGCTGACGTGCCAGTTGTCGTCGATCCGGTACTCGCTCTGGGGCACCAGGAAGAGGCGCAGATCCGGGATCTCTCCCTCGGAAGGGACGACGGCGCCCACCATCATCCAGCGCGAAGCGTCGCAGCCGCTGGCGAACGACCAGCGTCCGCTGACCCGAATGCCGTCCGCCACACGCTCGGCCTTGCCGGTGGGGGCGAAGGAGGCCGCCAGCAGCGTTTCCGGGTCTTCGCTCCAGACATCCTGCTGGGCCCGCTCCTCGTAGAGACCCAGCATCCAGTTGTGCACCGCCAGCACACCCAGACACCACGCGGTGGAGCCGCAGCCGCGGGCGAGTTCGGTGCTGGCACGCACCAGTGCCGCCGGCTCCAGCTCGAGCCCTCCCCAGCGCTTTGGCTGGAGCAGCCCGAACAGGCCGGCAGCGCGCAGGTCGGTGACGGCTTCGGGCAGCAGCTGCCTGGCCGCTTCGGTCTTCTCCGCGCGCTCGCAAGTGGCCGGAAGCAGTGCGCGGGCCGCGGGGACGACGTCTTCGAGTTGCATGCTGCCTCCGGGAATACTGAGACAGACTCTAGTTTGTTTATGACTTGCGTCAAGACTGATTTCAGTCATAATACTGGAGATGAGTCTGGAAACCGGCGAGACGGCAACGGGCACTCGCAGCGAGCGGCGCCGCCAGCGCACGCGCGCCCGGATCGTGGAAGCGGCCGAGCGACTCATGCGCGAGCGCGGGGTCGACGCCGTAACCGTCCAGGGCATCACGGAGGAGGCAGACGTCGGTCACGGCACCTTCTATTGCCACTTCGACAGCAAGGCCGAGGTGCTCCGACCGCTCATCGACGAGTTGGCGAAGCGTATCCACGTGCGGGTCGACCGCGTGACGGGCGGCAGACGAGATCCGGCATTGCGCCTCTCCGCCGGCGTTCGCGTCGCACTGCGGGCGATCGCCAGCGACCCGCTCTGGAACTGGTACGTCTTCCAATCCGGAACCCCCTTTCGCAGGCTGGCCGAGGGAATGGGGGCGCCCCCCGTGGAAGACATGAACCGCGGTGTGGCCAGCGACCGCTTCCAGGTGAGGGACCTGCGGGCCACCTGGAGCTTCATCGACGGCGCGCTGATCGGCGTGCTCACGTGCTGGAACCAGGGGCTCCTCGGCGAAGACGCCGCAGAGACCACCGCCGAACTCGTGCTGCGCAGTCTCGGTGTGTCACCTGAGGAGGCCGAGCGCATCGCGCACGAGCCGCTCGATCCCTCGTGACAATGACGCGCCCGCGCAGCTCACACGGCGAACCGGTCTGCACGGAGCGTTTCGATCCGATTGAAGAGGAGTAGAGATCATGGCCGAAATTCCCCGCATTCGCTTTAGCCACGTCGGCTTTCACGTACACGACATCGAGGCCATGCTGGCCTTCTACACCGAGCTGCTGGGCTTCGAGGTCACGGACCGCGGCAAGCTGCCGCTGCCCGGGGAGCCGCAAATCGTCTTCCTGAGCGCCGATCCCGACGAGCATCACCAGATCGCCCTGGTGGAGGGACGCCGGGACGCCGGCATCCAGGGGGGCGTGCTGAACCAGATCTCCTTCCACGTGAAGAACCTGGCGGAGCTGCGCGCCGTCAAGGTGGCAGCGGAGAAGGCCGGCGTTACGCAGTTCCTGCCCATCACGCACGGTCGCGGCTGGTCGCTCTACTTCCCCGATCCCGAGGGCAATGGCATCGAGTGTTTCGTCGACACCCCGTGGCACGTGCGCCAGCCGGTGGTCGAACCGCTGGATCTCTCGCTCTCCGACGACGAAATCCTGTCCCAGACCGAATCGACCTACAAGGACACGCCGGACTTCCAGCCGATGGAGAGCTGGAAGCAGGCTCTGACCGAGCGCCTGGCGGCGAGGTGGGGGCAAGAGTAGGCAGCCGCAGTCGACGAGCCTGCACGCAGACAAGCTCGGTGCATACGGATTCTCCGGGGACACGTCAGCTGGATGAGCGTTAGAGCTCCAGTGATCAACTAGTTAGGCGGCCCGAAGTGAGCTCGATGATCGATGCAGAGCTTCCGCCCGGACCCTATGAGACGCTTCCGGGACCGCGCGTACTCTGGCGAGTCATAGGTGCGCTGCTCCTCCTTGCCGGGTTATGCGCCGCCTTCACTGGTGCCGTCGGTGCTATCGGGGCGCTATTCGCCGAGCCTTCTCCGCAGTACTCAAGAGCACTCGGTCTCGCCTTTTCGCTTGCCCTCGTCTTCACCGGTTGGTTTTGGCTGCTGCTTGGCGCGCAGTGCGCTCTTCCGAGCGGCCGCCCACGTCATATACGCGAAGGCCCGCGCGATCGATGCGCGCGGTACACTGCTCGAGCATCCAGGCGCGATCGAAGAGCTGCTCCTACTCGCTGAAGCGCTCTGCATCGAGCGAGCTGTGTGCGTCGAGCTGTTGTGCTTTGGACAACGTGGCGTCTCCTGCGGTCGAGCCAGCGCAGGCTACTCGATCCCGTCGCGGCCGATACGCTACCCGCGGGAGAGGGGTGGCGGTGAGCTGGCGACGCCGCGTCTGGGCAAAGGAAGTTCAAGGGAGTCTTCGGTGCCCTCAGGATCACCGTCGTCGCTGATCGACGCGTCGAAATACTTGTCCGTCGAGTCGCCATCCGACCAGTTCAAGGTGCTGGACGTCGCGGTGTAATCCGATCCCGCGGTGGCTGTTCCATTGGCCCTGCCATCTACTCGGCATAGCCCAGAGCCTTCAGCATCTCGAGCATTTCGGGAGGCGTCGGCTCTGACTCCGGCTTTTCCACAGATACAATCCCCTGGAATTCCACCGGTAGTGGAGTGTCCACCAGGCGTGCATCGGATTCGTCGGGATCGGCATCCAGGTCTATCCGCTGGGCCTGGCCGTCCTTCCAGATTGTCTTCCGGCTTCCCTCCCAGCGAGCAAACCAGGTCTCGTTCCCCACTTTGCCTCCCGTATGCTTCGCCCAGTATGGAAATGGCAGATCAACAGCCATCGCCGGCACTGGCACATAGCGCCCCTCCAGTACCAGGTAGTAGCTCGATATCGCAGAAAATGGACTCTCGGGAAAGTGCACTTCCCCACGTGTCGGCTTCTCCCAGTAGACAAGTGGCACACGGGTAATCGGCTCGTGAAGAGTCTTCCCGTGGTTGAGCAGTCCATGCTCGCCGAGCAACTCACCATGATCCGACGTCACCACAAACCGCACACCACCGGCCATCAACCCCCGCTCATTCAGCAACTCGAAAGCCTCGCCCAGGTATCGATCTTCGAGGAACACACCGTAGTCATACAAATCACCGATGTGCTCGATGTACTCCTGCGCTTCCCGATCTCCCATCTTGCCCAACACGAAGTCCCATCGCTTCGCAGTATCGTTCTCCAGGAGTTCTCTCGATTCCAGCCATTCCACACCAGCGGGGACTGGCTGCCACGGCGTGTGGGCTTCGTAGAAGTTCAGGAAGACGAATAGAGGTCTATCCGTGTGGGTGCGGCCCTCGAGCACCTCGCCGAGCTGAGACACCACCTCGTCACCTCGCAGCTTTCGCAACCCCTTGCGAATGAAATCGCAGCCTTGAGTCAGCCCGCTGCCCTCGGAGACAAATGAGTTGGCACTGATACAAACGGTGTCATATCCCCGACCGGAAAAACGCTCCGCCAGTGTTTCCCACTCACTTGCCAGGGGGAGAATGGATTCCCCTCTACGATGACTATTGTGTTCGAAAACGTTCTTGCCGGTAAAGAAACTGGCGTGACTGGGAACCGTCCAGCTCGATGGAGTCTGCGCTCGACAACTCCACGCAGCGCCCGCGTCCACCATCGACTGTAGGAATGGACTGGTGGGTCGACCGTATCCACACATCGACAGACTTGCGGCCCGGACAGTATCCATCACGGCGAACACAACCAGGGAGGGATTCTCCGGGGACTCACTGACGGTCTCCACGCAACCCGGACCCCAACACGGCCCGGTGGCCGGCTCGGCCTCAGGCTCGCTTCCACAACCCATTGCCAGCAAGGCCGCCAGGAGCACGGTGATCTCGGGGTAGTCTTCGAAGAACGGCTGCACGTCGCGGTCGCGCATCTCCCGGCGAGTCACCAGAAACGACAGGTGCTGACCTTCGTCTGTTTTCAATAACAGTTTCTACTTTGTTCCGAGAGCCCGTTTTCGGCTTAACAGCCTCCGGTGCCGGTGCCCTGCCCCCAGTGAGCGTACTCTACCCTCTATGCTAGACCGAGGATTCCACCTGCTCGAGCGCGTGGTGCGCGACATGGGCGACGAAGAGACAGATGACGACGGTCACCAGGAACCCGACGAAAAGACTGATTTCATGGGTCGTGCCGAGCGTGTCGACTCCGGCACTTTTCTGGGCAACGTGCCGGGCCACGGTGCCAAAATAGACCGTTGAGAAATTTCCAGGAATGATGCCCACCAGAGCGAATAGGAACGGCGTCAACCGGACGTTGCTCGCTCCGAAAATGGCGTTGAGAAGCGAGAAATTGAAAGGAGCGAGTCGCAACAGGAGCATCAGCTTGAATCCCTTGGCCGACACAGCCGACTCGACGGCATGTGTCTTGGGGTGCCTCTGAAGCATCTGCTCGAATCGTTTTCTGAAGACCAGTCGGTAGAGGAAGAATGCGAACAGGGCCGCGGTCACATTCGCTGCAATCACGACCAGGAAACCCTCCCACAAGCCGAACGCAACGCCCCCCGCGATAGCCAACAAGAACTCCGGAACCTGGAAGAGCGTCAGGACCGAAAAGGCAGCGAGGAAAACCGCGGGACCCCACCAGCCTAGACTCTGAATCCAGTGCTCGAAGCGAGGCAATTTGGAACCGAACCACTTCCCGAGTATCGCGACGAGCGCGATTGCCAGGGCGATCGCAACCAGGACCAAGAAGATTCTCCCCCAACGCCTGGGGCTCGTCGCAACATTCCGGACCGAGTGACGGAACTGGTGGTCGGGGGGTGCACCAATGGGCAGTTCGGGCTCGACAGCGGACATCTATGCGAAGGTAACGCGGAATCCCTTTCCCCGGTCGGGGGTACTGTCCCCCGGAGACCGCGGCGGGGGGATGCCTCCGGTGTCGGTCGATTTCAACGGGTTGGCGATGTTGGACCGGCTCCTTCGGTCCGTCGGCCACTCGAGAATTCAATCAGGGGGACGCTCGAAGGTTGCAGCGGAGATCAGGCCCCGGGCAAAGGATGACTCTCGGGTGGCTCTCCATCCTCTCTCCTTTAACCAGTCGGGGACAGGAGAGAGCCGTCGATTGGGTAAGTCTGTGGTGAGTGCAGAGCAGAGATACATGAAGGTGATTAAGTGACGAGCCCACCAGCGCGTTTGAGGGACAAAGTCTACAAGAGACCAGCGCCTGATTCTGGGCTCCAGTGCGTCGATGAGGGTGAGCAACTCGTCGGGGCGTAGACAGTCCAAAAAGAAGTAGGTGAGAACCCCATCATAACGCTGTTGTGTATGGCTGGGCTCGAGCAGGATCTCATGCGTAGCGTGTACCCACGTCACTCGTTGTAGCTCTGGTGGGCTCAAGCGAGCCTGAGCGCGAGCGATCATCGCACTCGATGCGTCTATATACGTGACCTTTAGCTCTGGAGATGACCGCAGGAGTTCAGCCAACACCTCGCCACTCCCGCCTCCAATGAACAGAAGATTCTTGGACTCTTCGAGAGTCTGCAACTGAGACCGCTGTGCCCTCAAAATGGCTCCGCCAAACACCCAGCGAGCGAGGTGATCATAAAGCGGGGCGAGCGCGTCAAAGCCGTTGAGGGGGTGTGAGGAGCGGTACATCGAGTCAGATCGTCCCGCCAGGAGACAGTTCTTGATTGCAACCTGGGCCGCCTTTGTGGCCAGGTACTCCTTCTGCCTCTTCCGCATTGTACGCTTCTTGATCTTTTTTGGCTCCGAGACCACCGTGTATTTCCAGCCGAAGTAGGCATCTGCGGGCGACACGTTGTCGAGCACCTCGTGATGGCGCTCGTCGTTGTAGTAGGCGACGAAGTCTTGCAGCGAAGCCTCCAACTCCCACAGGAAGAAGTCGTGGTGCAGCTTGATCGCGTTCTTCATCGTCTGGTGGTAGCGCTCGATCTTGCCCTGGGTCTGCAGGTCGTATGGAGCGCCCATGACCCGTCAGACTTTTTTTGAGCACCAGGTTCTCGAGCGGGATCTCCGCCGCAACCTCCTTCAGCGCGCTGTTGTCCCCGCGGAGCCCTTGACTTCGTCGCTCGTGGCTTTGCAAAGGGTGTCTCCGGCCGAGGTCAACCAGAGGTCTGAATTCTGCGGACGGGAAACACTACTCGGAGCCCTCGTGCCAGTAGTCGAAGAAATTGAACCACTGATAGGGCGCCGTCAGGGTGTGGTGCTCGAGCCGGCCGGCGTAGGCCGCCACCAGCTCCCGCACCGCCTTGTTCCGTTCGCCGCGGGGGAACTCCACCCGCTCGGCGAGCACCTCTGCGTGGACGTGGTAGCGCGCGTCGTCCTCCCGCAGTGCCACCATGAAGAAGAGGGGGCAGCCCAGGAGCGAGGCCAACAGATAGGGTGCCTCCGGCAGTTCGACGCGGTTTCCCAGCAGCGGCACCCGGCAGGTGCGATTCCGGTCGCTCGGCTCGACACGGTCGCCGAGCATGGCGACGAGCTCGCCGCGCTCGATGCAGGCGCGGATGCAGTGCACCGCATCCACGGAGCCGTCGGCCTGGATCACGCGCACGTGAGCATCCGGCGAGAGTTCCCGGAAGAGCGCGTTGATCCGCGGTGCGTGGCGGGTGTACATGAGCACGTTCACGACGCGGCGGTCCTCCTCCGCGAGGGCCCGGAGCGCGTCGAAGCTTCCGAGGTGGGCACCGACGACGATGCCGCCGCGCTGCGGGGTGAGAAGCCTCGCGAAGTGCTCGCGGCCACTGACCTCGAACTCGAGGGCGCCCTCCCGGTCGAGCCAGAGCACGATGCGGTCGAAGATCGAGATCGCGAAAACCCGGAAGTGGAGAAAGCTGGCCCAGAAATCGGGGGCCCGGCCCAGGGCGGCGGCCCCTTCGGGAACGGAGGCTACGCGCCGCAGGTAGGCGCGAGACGCGGCGCGGGCATTGCGTCCGGTGAGGAAGAAGTAGGTCACGATAGCGTGCACGAGGGCGAGGCTCGCCGGACGGCCAAAGAGGCGATAGCACCAGACGACGATGCGCAGACCGAGGATGGAGCCGCGTTCGGCGACACGCGTCCAGCGCGGCGGCGGCCGGAGGTCGTCGCTCACTGCCCGCTCCTCCTCTCCGTAGCGGCCGTCAGCTGCGCAAACAGGAGCAGCAGCTCCATCGCCGGGAGCGCCCGCCAGGCGAGCGATACCGGGCCCGCCAGCACGCGCATGGGCTGCCCGAAGGAGTTACTCGCTGGGCCACCGCCGCCGACGTAGCGGTCACGGACGAGGGGAGCCGACGTGGGGACGGCGGGGGTGTGCATCGTGTGAGAAGTGTACGCAATTCCTTCCTCTGCTTTCCCGCGGCCGCCAGCAGGGGGTCGAGCTAGAATCGGCTCGATTCACGGGAAGCGAGAGGCCGGATGCATGAGACCTCCAGAAGGTTTGACCTGCGACGCGTCGCGATGTGCGCGCTGGAAGGCCTGACGACGGCTCTCCTCAATTGGATCGCTACCAAGCCCATTTCGATCTTCGCGTGGTGGCTCTCGAACTGGGCGAACATCACGGACTTCCACGAGCGGGCGCTGCTGCGCTCCCGCATCGACGATGCGCGGCGAGCGGGCCTGCCGGTGCTCTTCGCATCGAACCATATCTCCATGTTCGACGACCCCGTCCTACCCATGGCCCTCTACCGCAGCGGTCCGCGCGCAGCCCGCGATTTTCTCGTTCTCGGTGCAATCCTCCTGGCTGCGACCGTCTCGTCGGGATCGTTCCCCCCTGTGATCGTCGGCGCCGCGGCCGCTGCGTGGGTGCTCGGTGCCGGGCTGTGGGGTGGGCGCAAGGAGTGGTGGTCGCTCGTCGACCTCGTGAACTTCAGCAGTGCCGATGGGCTGCGTGGGAAGGTCGAAACGGGGTCGAGGCGCTCCCCCGGCAGACTGCAGCGAGTGCTCTTCGCGCTCGCCGATTCCGCCATCTACTACTTCATGCGCAGCGGCGTGGTGAAGACGGTGTTCGTGGATCGGCGCCCCGGCGAGGAGCCCAAGCGTGCGCGCGCCCGGGCGGTCGAGGAGACGATCGACATCGCCGCGCGCGGCGAAGCCGCGTGGATCTTCTTCGAAGGCGGGCGCGCGAAGGTGCCCGGTGAGATCGGCATGGCTCGGCGGGGTATCGGCGATGTGGTGATCGGACTTCGCGCGCGCGGCATCGAGCCTCTCGCCATCGCGCTACACCACCGCGGCCTCGAGCACGTGATCCCGCGCGGGTCGTCGCGCTGGTTCGGGTCGGGGCGGCGGATCGATGTGAGCTGGTCGGATCTCGCATTGCCAGCGTCGGGGGATGCCCAGACCCTCGCGAACGCTGCACGCGAGGAGGTGGTGCGCCTCGGAGCGGTGGGCGACCGCAGTGGGTGAGCGGCACAGCTTTTCCAGGGCCGCAAAGACGCTGCTCGGCTGGGTCATCATCATCGCCAGCCTCGCGGTGTGGGCGGTCTTCGTGATTCCCCCCACCCTGTTGCTCCAGAGCGCCTGGCCCGGAGTGCGTGATCGCTTCAGCGACCTGACCAGCGCCCTTCTTCGGGTCTACGTCAGGAGCCTGCTCTTCATGCGCTTGCGCGTCGAAGGTAGGGAGTACCGGATCAAGGAGCCGCGCCTTCTGGCCATCAATCACCAATCGTGGCTCGACCCGATCGTGATGTTGGGCCTCGAGCCTCGCGCAGCGGGTCCGGCCAAGAGCAGCATGCTCCGTGCCCCCGTCATGGGCACGGTGCTTCGGATCGTCGGCTTCTACGACTTCGCCCTAGGTGGCGTCCCTGGGCTCGAGCGCATGCAGCGAAGTGCCCAGTATGCCCGTGAGCGCGATGGTGGGCTCCTGTTCTTCCCGGAAGGGACGCGCTCGCGAACCGGGGAGATCGGACCCTTCCGGCGCGGCGCATTCCGCATGGCAGTGGACCACGATCTGCCGATCCAGCCCGTGGTGATCGAAGGCCTCGATCGCGTGCTCCCGCCGGGCAACTCGATAGTGAAGTCACCGGGGCGACCGCTGGTGCGGGTCCGCTATCTCCCGGCTATTCACCCACCCTACGGGAGCGGCGTGCGGCGCGATGTGGTGCGGGCGCTGACGGATCGGGTGCGCAACCTGCTGGTGGATGAACTGGCCCGGATGCGCGCAGAACGCACTGCGTCCTGCGGCGAAGCGGCCGCGGATCCGAGAGCATAGGAAGTTCAAGCTGCGTTTTGCTTGGGTGCGATAAGTAGACATTCAGTCGAATGGAGGCGGCGAGAGGGTCAGGCCCCAATACGGGCTCAGAATTTTCCCGAACTGACTTCCTTCAGGATGGCGTTGTCGAGCGCCTGGTCGGCGACGAGCTTCTTGAGCCGGAGGTTCTCCTTC